>CATONV010000078.1 GCA_951801655.1 uncultured Oscillospiraceae bacterium
CCTCCTCCCGGGAGAACACCTTCACGTCCACCACGATGCCGTACTCGCCGTGGGGCACCTTGAAAGAGGTGTCACGGGTCTCGTGGGCCTTCTCGCCGAAGATGGCCCGGAGCAGGCGCTCCTCGGCGGTCATCTCGGTCTCGCCCTTGGGGGTGACCTTGCCCACCAGGTAGTCGCCGGCGCGCACCTCCGCGCCCACGCGGATGATGCCCCGCTCGTCCAGGTCCTTCAGAGCGTCCTCGCCTACGTTGGTGATGTCGCGGGTGATTTCCTCGGGACCCAGCTTGGTGTCGCGGGCCTCGGTCTCGTACTCCTCAATGTGGATGGAGGTGAACACGTCCTCCTTCACCATGCGCTCGTTGAGCAGGATGGCGTCCTCGTAGTTATAGCCCTCCCAGGTCATGAAGCCCATGAGGATGTTCTTGCCCAGGGCGATCTCGCCGTCGGCGGTGGAGGGGCCGTCGGCCAGGGTGTCCCTGGCCTGCACCCGGTCGCCCACGGCCACGATGGGCCGCTGATTGATGCAGGTGCCGTGGTTGGAGCGCAGGAACTTGGTGAGCCGGTAGTCCTTCTCGCCCTGGCCGTCGTAGCGCACGGTGACATGGGTGGCGTCCACGGCGGTGACTACGCCGTCGCCCTCGGCCAGCACGGCCACCTCGGAGTCCTGACAGTTTTTATACTCCTGGCCGGTGGCCACCACAGGGGCCTCGGTGGTGAGCAGGGGAACGGCTTGTCGCTGCATGTTGGCGCCCATCAGCGCGCGGTTGGCGTCGTCGTTCTGGAGGAAGGGGATCTGGGCGGAGGCCACGGACACCATCATCTTGGGGGACACGTCCACGTAGTCCACCCGCTCGGCGTCCACCTCAATGATCTCGTTGCGATGGCGGCAGGCCACGCGGGCGTTGGCCAGGCAGCCGTTCTCGTCCACCGGCTCGGTGGCCTGGGCCACGTTGAACTCGTCCTCCACGTCGGCGGTCATATACTCCACCTGGCTGGTGACCTTGACGGCCACGCACTTGCCGTTTTCGTCCAGCACCTTTTCCGTCCTGCGGTAGGGGGCCTCGATGAAGCCGTAGCGGTTCACCCGGGCGTAGGAGGCCAGATAGGAGATCAGGCCGATGTTGGGGCCTTCCGGCGTCTCAATGGGGCACAGCCGGCCGTAGTGGGAGTAGTGGATATCACGCACGTCGAAGGAAGCCCGGTCGCGGGACAGGCCGCCGGGGCCCAGGGCGGACAGGCGGCGCTTGTGGGTCAGCTCGGCCAGGGGGTTGGTCTGGTCCATGAACTGGGACAGGGGAGAGGACCCGAAGAACTCCTTGATGGCGGCGGTGACGGGCCGGATGTTGATGAGGGACTGGGGGGTGACAATATCCAGGTCCTGAATGGTCATGCGCTCGCGGATGACCCGCTCCATGCGGGTGAAGCCGATGCGGAACTGGTTCTGGAGCAGCTCGCCCACGCAGCGCAGGCGGCGGTTGCCCAGGTGGTCGATGTCGTCGGGAGAGCCCACGCCAAAGGCCAGGCAGTTGAGGTAGTTGATGGAGGCGGTAATGTCCTCCACGGTGATGTGCTTGGGGATGAGCTCGTCCATGTGGTCGTGGATGAGGTCGAAGAAATCCTCCTGGCTCATGCCGTCGGCGGCCCGCTTGTCCAGCAGCTCCTGGAGGACGCGGGTGCACACCTTTTCAGTGACGCCGGCCTGGGCGGGATCGAAGTCCACGAAGTTGGCCATGTCCACCATGCCGTTGGAGAACACCTTGACCATATGCACGCCGGTGTGGAGGTCGTCCACCTCCACCACGGCCTCGTTGACGCCCAGCGCGTCCAGCTCCCGGGCGCGCTCTCGGGTGAGCACCTCGCCCGCCTCGGCCACGATCTCGCCGGTGGAGGGGTCGGCCACAGGGGCGCCCAGCTTCTGCCCGGCCAGACGGGTCCAGATGGCCAGCTTTTTGTTGAATTTATAGCGGCCCACGCCGGACAGGTCATATCGCCGGGGGTCGAAGAACAGGGCGGACAGCAGGCTCTCGGCGGAGTCCACCGTGGGGGGCTCGCCGGGACGCAGCTTACGGTAGATCTCCAGCAGGGACTCCTCGTAGCTCTTGCAGGAGTCCTTTTCCAGAGTGGCCAGGATGCGGGGGTCCTCACCAAACATGTCGATGATGGCCGCGTCGGTGCGGGGGCCGATGGCGCGGATGAGGCAGGTCACCGGCAGCTTGCGGTTCTTGTCGATGCGGACATAGAATACGTCGGACAGGTCGGTCTCGTACTCCAGCCACGCGCCCCGATAGGGAATGACGGTGGAGGCGAAGGTGATGTTGTCCGCCTTGTCCGCGTTCTTGGAGAAGTACACGCCGGGGGAGCGCACCAGCTGAGAGACGATGACACGCTCCGCGCCGTTGATGACGAAGGTGCCCGCGTCGGTCATGATGGGGAAGTCGCCCATGAAAATGGACTGCTCCTTGATCTCGTTGGTGGCCTTGTTGCGGAGATGGACCTGCACCTTCATGGGGGCGGCGTAGGTCATGTCCTGGGCCTTGCACTCCTCAATGGTGTACTTGGGGGGATCGTCCATGGAGAAGCTGATGAAAGACAGCTCCAGATTGCCGGCGTAGTCCGTGATGGAGTCCACATCGTTGAATACCTCCTGAAGGCCGGTCTCCAGGAACCACTTGTAGGACTTCTTCTGGATTTCCAGGAGGTAGGGCATTTCCAGGATATCCTCGCTGCGGGCGAAGCTCTTGCGCTTGGTTTTGCCGTACCAGACGTCTTTGACCGCTCTAGCCATATGCTCTTCACGCTCCACTTCGTAGATGATGCCGGGCGGCACGGTTGCGATACGCCCGGGGCGGTTGATATGTTTTTGGGATTTCCTCTTGCTTTTTCCCGGCGGCCCTGCTATACTGCGGTGTAGAGAAGGGAGAATGCCATCCGGGCCGCGTTGCACACAAAAGCACTTTATAATACCACAACTGTCGTCCCGCGTCAAGAGAAATTTTGGCGTTGGGCGTTTTTTGTATCAATTTCCGCCTTGCCGCTGTACGCTTTTTGTGATAAAATGACCTCGCAATGCCAAAAAGAAATTTGATGAGAGACGAACCCCGGGATGGGGACCATTCGATTGTGCCAGTATAGCAGCAAAAACGACAAGGATCAATTTGGGAGGTAGACGTATGCCAAAGAAGAACACAGGGAAAATCAGCAGTAAGAAGCGGGCGCCGGCGGCAAAGCACAGGGCCAAGGCTGTTGAACAGAACGCAGCGGAAGAGCTGCTGGAGAAAATTGAGGCGGAGGAGCCCGAAGTGAAAGCCGTAGAGGCGGCCAAGGCTGAGGAAGTGACCAAAGCCGTGGAAGTGGTCAAGGTTGAGGAACCGGCCCAGGCCGAGCCGACCAAGGCGAAGGCTGCGAGGACGGCTAAAACCACCAAGGCTACCAAAACTGCCAAGACCGCCAAAGCGGCAAAAAAGGCGCCTGCAAAGGCGGAGCCCGTGGAAGAGCCCAAGGTGGAGCCCCAGGCGGAGGCGGTTGAGGATGCCGCGCCGGAGACGGTCTGCACGACCCCCAGAAGAAGCGTGGCGTTTATCGGCTCGGAGTGCTACCCCTTTGTCAAGACCGGCGGGCTGGGCGACGTCATGTATGCGCTGCCAAAGGAGCTGGTGAAGCAGAACTGCGACGTGAAGGTGATTCTCCCGCGCTACAAATGCATCCCCTGGGAATATCAGGAGAAGATGGTATACCGCGGGGCCTTTGAAATGGACCTGTGCGCGGACGGCCGCTCCTTCTATGTGGGCATTATGGAGTATGTCTGGGACGGCGTGGTGTACGATTTCATCGACAATGAGGAATTCTTCAGCAACGGGAATCCGTACACCAACCTGGTGGATGACATTCCGAAATACTGCTATTTCGCCAAGGCGGCTCTGGCGGCGCTGAACTATATGGACTGGATTCCCGACATCATCCACTGCCATGACTGGCAGGCCGCGTTGGTCCCCGTCTATCTGAGGACCCAGTTTGCCAACACGAAGCTGACCACCGCAAAGACCATCTTGACCATCCACAATCTGCGCTTCCAGGGGGTTTATGATATCCCCACCGTTCGCTATTGGTCGGGGCTGCCGGATTACGTCTTTAACAAGGACGCCCTCAAGGTGGGCTACCGGGACGCCAATATGCTGAAGGGCGGCCTGACGTACTCCAATGTCATCACCACGGTGAGCCAGACCTACGCGGGAGAGATTCAGAGCGCGTATTACGGTGAGGCGTTGGACGCCCATCTGCGCTATCATTCCGGCAAGCTGCGGGGCATTGTGAACGGCATTGACTACGACATCTGGAACCCGGCCACCGACGGCAGGCTGTACGCGAATTATGACATTGCCAGCGTGCTGGAGCAAAAGAAGGAAAACAAGCGCCAGCTCCAGGAGGAGCTGGGCCTGGTCCAGGACGGCCACAAGTTTGTGATCGGCCTGATCTCCCGGCTGACGGACCAGAAGGGCTTGGACCTGGTCAACGCCATCCTCCCCCAGGTGATGGACGAGCACACGCAGGTCGTAGTGCTGGGCACCGGGGACCGGGTGTATGAGGATTCCTTCCGCTACTATGAGTACGCGTACGGCGGAAACGTATGCTCCAACATCATGTATGACGAAACCCGTGCCCATCGGATCTACGCCGGCGCGGACGCCCTGCTGGTTCCCTCCCAGTTTGAGCCCTGCGGATTGACGCAGCTGATCGCCATGCACTACGGCACGGTCCCCATTGTCCGGGAGACCGGCGGGCTGAAGGACACGGTGGAGCCGTATAATATGTACGCGCGTACGGGGAACGGCTTTACCTTTGACCGCTATGACGCCGGTTTGCTGCTGGATGCCATCAACCGGGCAAAGACCATCTACTTCAACGACCGTGCCTGCTGGGACGAGATGGTGCGGCGGGATATGGAGAAGAACCTGTCCTGGGAGAACTCTGCCAAGCAGTACAAGGACCTGTATTTGGAGCTGACCTGGTAAAAATCTGCGCAAAACGCCGCCGCCCGTGATCGACGGGCGGCGGCGCTGTTTTGTTTTGCAGAGGATCAGGAGGGATTGGAAAAACTCAGATGACGCGGTACTCCTTCAGCAGCTTCTCGATATCTGTGCCCGCGATCTTTTCCAGCAGCTTTTTCACCGCCAGGCGCTCCTTGAGCCCCAGATCCATCTCAGTGAGGGCCTTACCGTCCCGGAGCTTCACGGTGGCGTCCAGCAGATCGCGCACATCGTAGGTGCTGCCCCACACCTCGGGCACGCCCCGGTCCACATCCAGCAGGGTGTAAACCGCTTCCATGCCGGTGCGCATGGAGTATTCGGTGGTAAAGATGGTGTCCCGGGCGGTTTCGGCAAACTGGCCCAGGAAGGCGAAGTTCACCGCGCCGTCGGGCACGATCTTGGGCCGGTCGGTGTCGTTGCGGGGCATGAAGAAGGCGTCGATGTAGGGCATCATCACGGGCACCGTGTTGGCGCTGTGCCCGGCCAGCTCTTCGATCTGGTCCTCGGGCACGCCCAGGTGGTACAGCCACTCCATGCAGATCTCCTTGCCGGTGCATTCCCGCATGGGCTTTTTCACATAGTCGCCGGGCACGTCGCTGAACAGGGCGTACACCCACACTAAGCAGTGATCTTTGGGCTGCTCCCGGAACTGGGGCTGGCGGTTGATGGTCCAGCTGAGCAGCCAGGAGGAGTCCTTCACCGTCACAATGCCGCCGGTGACCACGCCGCCGGAGAAGGGGTCCCGCTTGCAAATCTTGGTGATATAGGGGATGATGCGCTGGTCCAGCGTCTCCACGGTGGCGGACATCCAGTTGGTCTGCTCCGGATCGTAACAGAACTTATCCGGGTTGCCGAAGGCCGGGTCCTGGGCGGCGATCTTCCGCCACATATCCCAGCCGCCGCCGGGCTTGATCTCGGTGTGGTAGGGGGCGGGCTCGTGCTGAGAGCCCATGGAGGAGTTTTCCACACAGCCGCCGTTGGTGATAAACACCAAATCGTCCTCGGTGAGATCCACGAACTCCTGGCCGCCGTCCCGCAGCAGCTCAATGCGGGTGGCCTGCTTTCTGCCCGGCTGTATGTCGAACTCCACGTTGACCACCTGCGTGCCGTAGTGGAACTGGACGCCGCTGTCCTCCAGGTACTTCACCATGGGCAGAATCATGGACTCGTACTGGTTATACCGGGTGAAGCGCAGGGCCTTGAAGTCGGGCAGGCCGCCGATGTGGTGGATGTAGCGCTTGATATACCGCTTCATCTCCAGAGCGGAGTGCCAATTCTCAAAGGCGAACATGGTGCGCCAGTAGAGCCAGAAGTTGGAGTTCAGCACCTCGTCGTCGAAAAAGTCGGTGATGCGCTTGTCATACAGAGCCTCATCAGGGGTGAAGAACAGCTGCATGATCTCCATGGCCGCCTTGTCGGAGACGGCGAACTGTCCATCGGTGTGGGCGTCCTGCCCCCGGTTGACGGTGACCCGGCACAGGGAGTAGTTGGGGTCCTTTTTGTTCAGCCAGTAGTACTCGTCCAGCACGCTCACGCCCTCGGTCTCGATGGAGGGAATGGAGCGGAACAGGTCCCACATGACCTCGAAATGGTTGTCCATCTCCCGGCCGCCCCGCATGACGTAGCCCACGTTTTCAAACTTCCACCCGTCGCAGGCGCCGCCGGGGATGGGGTCTTTTTCGAAGATGTGGATGCGTTCCCCCTTCATCTGCCCGTCCCGCACCAGGTAGCAGGCGGCGGTGAGGGCGGCCAGGCCCGTGCCGATGATGTAGGCCGACTTGTGATCCACGCCCTCGGGCTTCTGAGGACGGGCGAAGGCCTCGTAGTTACCGCTGGAATAATACATAAATAACATCCTTTCCCGAACCCTGATGGGGTTCTCTTGTTTGATGGGCTTATCATAGACCACTTTGCGCCGCCGCACAATAAACAGAACGCCCGCCGTGATGAAACTTTCATCACGGCGGGCGTTCTGTTTATAGTTTAATCATTGCCGGGCAAATGTAAGGGTCTGCCGGAGCCAAAGGCCTCCAGCGCCCGGAGAATGCTGCCGTGGACTACTCGGCTGGTCCGATCCACGATGGCGGCGGGGTCGTCCTTCATGCCGGTCCCGATCCACTCCAGCATGACGCCGATGAAGGCGTGCTCATAGAAGCTGGCGATGAACTGCCGGTCCGCCTCGCCCACGTCCATGCCCGCGGCCTTCTCCTCCACCACGCCCAGAATCAGGCTGCGGATCAGTGGGTTCAGGTACTGCTCAATCCGCTCCCGGCTGACGCAGCGGTAGACGTTCATGATGAAGGGCTTGTTGGCCTGCACCGCGTGGAAAATGCTGAGAAATCCCTCCTGCCAGGTGTCGTAGGTTTTCCTTCCCGCCAGCGCCCGGGCGGCGTCCTCCGCGCAGGTCCACTCCACCAGGTCATAAATGTCTTTGAAATGGTAGTAGAAGGTCATGCGGCTGATGCCGCAGTCCTCAGCGATGTCGTTGATGGTGATTTTGGTCAGCGGCTTCTGGAGCAGCAGATTTTTCAGCGATGCGGCCAGCGCCCGCTTGGTGGTTTGTGACATGGCGATCCCTTCTTTCCCGTGTTCAGGCTGTATTCTGTCATGGACGCGCCTCCGGGCGGTTCGGTCCGCCTTTGCTTCGGGAGCTCATCCCGTCCGGAGGATTCCTCTTATTCGTTCAGTTCCGAATGATCTGTCCGGCCCACTAGATAATCTAAAGAAACGTGATAGACGTTCGCAATTCGGATGAGAATATCCAGCTTGGGCATTTGCTTGGCCGACTCATAATTCGCGTAGGCTCGTTCCGTTATGTCAGCGTAAGTTGCGGCTTGTATCTGGGTATACTGATACTTTGCTCTGCACGCTCTCAGTCGCTGCGCCAAAATTTCTCTCATTATCATTCAACACCCACACATGTTTTCTTGACAAAGAGAGTATGAACATTTACAATCAATCATATATGAACGAACGTTCAGAAAGTTTTGTTCAGTTTATTCCAAGAAGGTGAGACAATGAGCATTTTAAGCAGAATCTTTGGCGACCGGTATGCCCAAAGATTTGGCGAGGCCATTCTGCAATATTTCGAGCGGGAGGATTTTCCCAGAGAGCTGCTTCAATATCCCGAGCTCAACGTGCTTTACTGCGAGGCCAGGTACGACAAGGCGCGCAGCTCCGGCAGGCCGGATGGGGAGGAGCTCATCGCCTACCTGAACGCCCTCCTGGCGGTGCGCCGCAAGGAGATGGAGGACGGAAAATAGACCGCCGGACACAAGTTTTCCGCTTCGGGGGTTGAAAACCGGGCAGAAGTATGCTATATTGTTGGATGAATTTTCTGCCCATTGGGCTTACAACCTCACAAGAAGGGAACGATATCACCATGTCAGGACATTCCAAGTGGCATAATATCCAGAAAACCAAGGGCGCGGCGGACGCCAAGCGCTCCGCGGCGTTTACCAAGATCGCCCGAGAGATCATCGTGGCCGTCAAGACCGGCGGCTCCGGCGACCCGGCCAATAACTCCCGCCTGGCCACTGTCATCGCCAAGGCCCGGGCGGCCAACATGCCCAACGACAATATCAAGCGCACCATTGAGAAGGCCGTGGGCTCCGGCAACGCCAACGACTACGAGGCCATCACCTACGAGGGGTACGGCCCCGGCGGCGTGGCGGTGATTGTGGAGACCCTCACCGACAACCGCAACCGCACCGCCTCTGAGGTGCGCCACTACTTTGACAAGTTCGGCGGCAATCTGGGGGCGACCGGGTGCGTGTCCTGGTCCTTCGACCAGAAGGGCGTGCTGGTCATTGAGCGGGAGGACCTGG
>CATONV010000079.1 GCA_951801655.1 uncultured Oscillospiraceae bacterium
CTCCCAGCGCCCCTGTGTTCGATTGTACTGCGGTTCGTTTTTATTCTAGGCGGCAAGGGGCGGTTTGTCAACCCTTTTCCTTGACATTCCGCAGTATCGCCGATATACTGTACCACACAAGAGGGGGAACCGCCATGACGAAAAAGGAACTGCTGGACCGCTGCGCCCGAGGCGGAGAGGAGAGGGTCCTGCTGGCCCGGGTGCTGGACAGACTGGAGCTGAGCCAAAGCCGCAGCGTCCCGGCCCACACGCCATTCCTCTCCCCGGGAGAACAGGCGTCGGTAACTGATTTGCTGGGCGCCTGGGGGCGGCCCCGACACCTGTTCTGGGGCGGCTACCCGGACAGCGAGAGGAAAATATGCCTCTTTCCCGCCGATTGGCAGGGGGAGGAAGACATCCTCTCCGACCCGGAGGGCCCGCTTGCCGCCGTTGAAGCCGGCTTTTCCGGTTGCGTCACCCATCGGGACGTTCTGGGATCCCTTATGGGGCTGGGCATCACCCGGGAGGTGTTGGGGGATATCCTCCTGCCCCGGCCTGAGACGTGCCAGGTGGTGGTCCTTCGGGAGGCCCTGCCCATCCTCCTGTCTCAGTGGGAGGCGGTCGGGCGCTATAAGGCGAGACCGGAGGAGATTCCCCTGGAACGGCTTTCCCCTGGGCAGGCCCGGGTGAAGACCATCCGGGATACCGTGGCTACCCCCCGGCTGGACGCGGTGACCGCCGTGGCCTTTTCCATGTCCCGGGGCAGGGCCGCTGCTCTCATCGCCTCGGGAAAGGTGTCCCTCAACCATAGAGAGTGTATGAAGAGCGACCGTCAGGTGGAGGAGGGGGATGTACTTACCTGCCGGGGACTGGGAAAATGTGTGATCAAAGAGGTGCCGGGGCAGTCCAAAAAGGGACGGACCATGCTGGTAATAGAGAGGTATTTATAGATGGAAGAAAAGAAGATCGACCGCATCAACGAGCTGGCCCGGAAGTCCCGGACGCCGGAGGGCCTCACGCCGGAGGAAAAGGATGAGCAGGCCGCCCTGCGCAAGGAGTATCTGGCTGCCATCCGGGCGAACCTCACCGCGCAGTTGGACAGCACTGTGGTCCAGTACCCAGACGGCACCCGGAAGAAGCTGAAGAAGAAACCTTAATGCTATTTTAATTTGACAACCCGGGTGTTTTCTGACATAATGGCGCTTGAAATCACGTTCGGGATCTTACCCGATGGATGAGGAGGCCAATAATGGCTTGTATAAAATTTACCACCGACTCCGCCGCCGATATCCCTGTCTCTGTGCGGGAGGAGTTGGGCATTCAGGTGCTCCCCTTCCCCATCGCCGTGGGCGACAAAGAGTACAGCGACGGTTTCGATTTTACCCCTCAGGAGTTTTACGACCTGCTCCTGGCCGCTCCCCAAATCCCCACCCACGCCCAGCTCAACCCCTACGTCTTTACCGAGGTCTTTGAGGCGGCCTGGAAGGATGGGTATACCGACCTGATCCACATCTCCATCAACTCCAAGGGCTCCGCCACCTGCGCCAACGCCTACCAGGCCCGGGGGGAGTTCTACAAGGACCACCCGGAGGCCCGGGACACCTTTCACATCCATATTATCGACACGTTGAACTACACCATGGGTTACGGCTGGGCGGTAGTTCAGGGGGCCGGTATGGCCGGGGAAGGCGCCTCGCCCCAGGCAGTGGTGGACTTCATCCAGGACTGGGTGGACCATGTACACGTGGTCTTTACCCCCTTGGATCTGCGTTTTGCCAAAAAGTCGGGCCGTATCTCGGCGGCGGCCGCCTTTGTGGGAGAGGCCCTGGGGCTGAAGCCCGTGATGACCTTTGTGGACGGGGAGTCCAAAATTCTGGCCAAGGTCCGGGGAGAGAAGTCCGCTGTCGCCAAACTGGCCGAGCTGTGCAAGGCGGAGAGAAAGCCCGGCACCCCCTATCTGCTGATCCAGGGAAACAACGCCGAGCAGTCGGAGAAGCTGCGGGAGCTGTGCCGGCAGGAGCTGGGGGAGGATCCCGCCCTGAGCTACCACATCGGCGGCGTTATCGCCATCAATGCCGGTCCCAACCTGGTCGGCGTGATTTACCGAGACTAATTTTGTTACCGGCCCAATGGGCCGGTAATTTTTACATTTTATTCATCTGTTTTGTGGTATTCTGGAGTAAGATACCCTTTATACGATAGGAAAGAGGCGATGGCTATGGGTAATCGGCGGCTCACCTGGAGGCAGCGGGGGGCGCTGTGGCTGAGGTTGGGCATACGCTTGGCGCTGACCGCGCTGGCGGTTTGGACGATACTGCGGTTTGGGCGGTCCCTGCTGTCCCTCTTCGCCCCGTTTCTCTTCGCGCTGGCCGCCGCCGCCATACTCAACCCCCTGGTGAAAAAGCTGCAGCGGACCATGGGCTGGAACCGGCATGTACTCACATTGCTTCTGCTGCTTCTTCTTTTTGGTCTGATCGGTGGGGGGCTGGCTCTGCTGGTCTATGCCGCAGCGGGACAGCTGGTGTCTCTGGTGCAGAACTGGAGCGGCCTGCTGGACAGCCTCCAGGCTGTTATGGACCAACTGGAGCAGTTGTTTGCCCACATCCTTACCCTGGTGCCCCCCCAGGTGACCCAGCTGGTAGAGGGAGCCGGGGACGAGCTGTTCCGGTGGCTGTCTGACGCGGTGCCCACCGCTCTGGGCAGCCTGGGGAAGGAGGCGGGGGAGAAGGCCATGGCGCTGCCCTCCTTCCTGGTGGCCCTGGTGATCTTTGTAATGGCCACCTTTCTGCTTACGGCGGACTACCCATATCTGCGCAGCCAGTATATTCAGCACCTGGACGAGGGGGTTCTCCGGTTTTTGAGTCAGCTGCGCGCCACCGCTCTGGGGGCCTTCGGCGGCTATGTGAAGGCGGAGTTTTTACTGTCGGTGGGAGTGTTCTTCATTTTGCTGGCCGGCTTTTTCCTGATGGGGCAGCCATATGGTCTACTGCTGGCCCTGGGGCTTGCGGTGATGGATTTCATCCCCATTATCGGGGCGGGCACCGTAATGGTCCCCTGGGCCTTTGTAGCCCTGTTTACTCGGGATTTTGCCGCCGCCGCAGAGCTGATGGCCATTTGGGGCGTAATCGCCCTGTTCCGCCGGGTGATGGAACCCAAATTTGTGGGGGACCAGACGGGGCTGTCCCCCATTTTGTCCCTGGTGTCCATCTATGTGGGGATGAAGCTGGCCGGGGTGCTGGGTATGGTGTTCGGACCGGTGGTGATACTGGTGGTCCTCAATCTGGCCGGAATGGGAATGTTCCGGGGCCTTCGATTGGATCTGGAGGCTGCTGTCCGGGATATCGCGGCCATCCTGTCGGAGCATCCGGAGTAGGAATTGGCCGTGTTCACAAAATCCCCAAATTTCCCCTTTAAAGTTCAAAAAGATATTTGATTTTCTTCATGCTTTTTTCATATTTTAAGGTTATGATATCCACAGTTCCAGGGAACACCTGAACATAACCGTTTCGAAAGGAGCGTTTTATCATGGATGAATTCAATTTCTATAACAGTGAAAACGACGGCTACCGGGGCAGCTTCGGCGGCTATGTGGACCCGGAGCCGGGTATGCCCAATACCCCCTTCTCCACCGGCGGCATGCAGCCCCCCAGAAAGAAAAAGCGGGGTGCGGCCAAGGTAGTCGCTCTGGTGCTGGCCTGCGCCATTGCGGGAGGCGGCGCCGGGGTGGGCGGCGCCTACCTCTACAGCCGCGTGGCGGGGTCCCAAAACTCCACCACCATCTATGAGGAGGACCGCCCCCAGGTGCGCACGGTGGTCAACACCAACAATGGCCAGCCCATGACCCCAGAGCAGCTCTACGCCGCCAATCTGCCATCCTGTGTGGGCATCACGGTAAACACCACGGTGAACATCTTTGGCCAGACCAGCACCTCCGCCGCCTCGGGCTCCGGTTTTGTCCTCAGCCAGGACGGCTACATCGCCACCAATTACCACGTCATCGAGAGCGCCGTCGAGGATCCCTCGGTAACCATCCAGGTGTCCTTCGCCAACGGCGACAAGTACGACGCCAAACTGGTGGGGGGCGAAAAGGACAACGACGTGGCCGTGCTGAAGATCGAGGCCAGCGGCCTCGCCCGGGTCACCCTGGGCGACAGCTCCAAGCTGGTGGTAGGCGAGAGTGTCTACGCCATCGGCAACCCCCTGGGCGAGCTGACCTACTCCCTCACCGACGGCATTGTCTCCGCTCTGGACCGGCTGATCACCACTGGAGAGAATGGGGACAACACCACCCTGAACGTCCTCCAGACCAACTGCGCCATCAACCCGGGTAACTCGGGCGGGCCGCTGTTTGACAGCTACGGCAACGTCATCGGCATTACCACCGCCAAGTATACCCAATCCTCCTCCGGCGTCAACGCCGAGGGCCTGGGCTTCGCCCTGCCCATCAACGACGTGAAGGACATTTTTGCCGACCTCATTGAGCACGGCTATGTCACCGGCAAGCCCTACATGGGCGTTCAGGTGATGGATGTCTCCTCTGAGGCCCAGCGTTACGGCATCGCCGCCGGCGCTTCGGTGAGCTATGTCGCCGAGGACTCCTGCGCCCAGAAGGCGGGCCTCCAGGTCAACGACATCATCACCGCCATTGACGACACCGCCATCGATTCCTCCTCCGCCCTCACCGCCGCCCTGTCCACCGACTATAAGGCCGGCGACACCGCCACCTTGACCGTCATCCGGGACCAGAAGGAGGTCAAGCTGACCATCACCTTCGACGAGAAAAACGCCGAGACCGAGGCCAACAATCGGCTCCAGCAGAACAACCAGCAGCAGCAGCCCTCCCAGGGGAACGGCGGTTACTACTACCAGTGGCCCTTTGGCGATCTGTTCCCGTGGTAAATTCCCTCTTGCAAAGGCAGGCAATGGTATGTTATAATTGCATCGGCGAAAGCCAAACTGATGACGATCCAGTTTAACCCACCGCAAAAAAGCGGCCCCCGGAAGAGGTTGGAGCTCTCCGGAGGGCCGCTTTTGCTGTGACGGGCTTACTGTTCCCCGTTGCGTCTGTCAAGCCACCTGCTCACATAGTTGGAGACTACGTTCGCTGCGACAGACACCATAAAAGTAACGATCCAGTCCATACACCCACCTCCTCCTGCTGCCGGTGTCGGTGGGGACAGCGCATAAATTATAGCAAAATACGACAGAACCTGCAAGTCGTAAAGAAAAGATATGCAGGGGATAGACAATCCCGAAAAAACAGGTATAATATAGAGTGACAGATTATATAGAGAGGGAATAGACTATGGAAATCAACGGACAAACTGTCAGCGGTATAGCCCGCTACGACCAGATGGATCTCTCTCCGGAGCTGATGCGGGCCATTGAGAAGAAGGGCTATGTGGAGGCCACCCCCATCCAGACCGGGGCCATCCCCTATTTTATGGACTGGAAGAACGTCATCGCCAAGGCTCCCACGGGGACGGGCAAGACCTTCGCCTTCGGTATCCCCATGGTGGAGCACACCAACCCCGCCTCCACGGATGTCACCGGCCTGGTGCTGGCCCCCACCCGGGAGTTGGCCATTCAGATCCAGGACGAGCTGCGGGACCTGTGTGCCTTTAAGGAGGGGGTACGGGTGGTTTGCCTCTACGGCGGCCAGCCGATCGGCGGACAGATTAATCAGCTGAAAAAAAGGCCCCAGATTGTAGTTGCCACGCCGGGGCGGCTGATGGACCATATGAAGCGGCGCACCGTCCGCCTGGACAAGGTGGATACGGTGGTGCTGGACGAGGCCGACCGGATGCTGGACATGGGCTTTGTCCGGGACGTGACCCACATTCTGGATCAGATGCCCAAGCGGAAAAATCTGGGTATGTTCTCCGCCACCATCTCTCGAGAGGTGCTGGATATCTCCTGGGTGTACCAGAGGGAGCCGGTGGAGATCACCGTTCAGGCCGACCAGGAGAACCGGCCCAACATCGCCCAGTACAGGCTGGATGTGGACCGGGGCGAGAAGGCGGATGTGATGACTCGGCTGCTGGAGATGGGGGACTATGAGAGAGTGATCGCCTTCTGCAACACCAAGAACATGACCGACCGGCTGGCCGGGCTTTTGGAGATGCGGGGAGTCTCCTGCGAGGCCATCCACGGGGATATTACCCAGTCCCTGCGGGAGCGCACCCTGAAAAAGTTCCGGGACGGGAAAATTCGGGTGCTGGCTGCCACCGACGTGGCCGCCCGGGGGCTGGACATTGACGATGTGGATGCGGTGTTTAATTTTGACGTACCCGACGAGAACGAGTATTATATCCACCGCATTGGCCGAACCGGTCGGGCGAAGCGCCACGGGGTGGCTTTCTCCCTGGTGTCTACCATCACCGAGGGCCTGCGGCTGGACGATATAGTCAAGTCCACCGGCAGTCAGATCCGGACGGTCTATTTCAATGAAAAGGGTGACCTGGTGGCCGCCGCGGAGAAAAAATGAGTAGAAAGCCCACCCATTTTTGGCTGGATTTTTTTGCCTGCTTCCTCATCCCGGCCTATACCCTGCTGTTTGCCGGGAGTATGCAGTGGTTTGGCACCAACTTTTCCGTCATCGCCGTCACAGGCCCGGATCACTACCGGGGGTTTGTCTACTGGGGCGTTCTGGCGGGGGGATACTTCTTTGTGATGCTCAATCGTCTGGCCTTCCGCCTGCCCGGGCGGTGGATGCGGACGCTGGTCCGGCTGCTGGCGGCGTGCGCCTTGCTGTCTCTGGCCTATGCCCTGGCCATCCCCTACCTGCCCCGGTATTTTCCCAAATACGCCGCCCTCCATGTCCTGCTGGCGGCCGGAGCCTGTGTGCTGCTGATGGCGGATTTGCTGTTTATTATCCTGGTTTTCCATCGCCGGGATCCTGACCGCTGGGCCGGAGCGATGAGGTTTTGCCGGTTTATTATAATTGGCTGCGCCATCCTCTTTTTGATTCCCATGATGGTGTCCACCGCGCTGGAGGTCTTTTTCACCATCTCTGCCTCTCTGCTGGCCCGGAGGGTATGGCTGCTGGCGAAATTTTAATCTATTCTTTATCTTTTTCCTATGTTATTTTCAATCCTTGGGGCGTATGATAGGTCCAGAAGCGATCCCCAACATATTTGAAAAGGAGAGATTGATTATGGGAAACAAAAGACTGTATCGGACCGAGGGGTCCTGTAAGATGCTGTGCGGTGTGTGCGGCGGCATCGCGGAGTATTTCGACATCGATCCCACCCTGGTGCGGGTGGGCTGGGTGATCGCCTTCTTTTGCGGCACCTTCGGCTTCTGGGCCTATCTGATTTGCGCCCTTATCATGCCCAAGAAGAGCGATATCTACCCGGATTATTAAGCAGGGGACGGCCTCTTGCGCCGCCCCGCTCGCACCGTTTTCTGCCTGAACAGACGGGCCGCCGAGGGCGGCGGCCCTTACAAGCGAGAAACAGGAGGTTTCCCACATGATTACCGTCCGCCCCTCCATCCCGGAGGATATCCCCGCCCAGCGGGAGCTGTGGAAGCTGGCCTTCGGGGACAGTGACCAGTATATCGACAACTTCTACAACACCTATTACCGCCCGGAACGGGTGGTGGTGCTGGAGGAGGAGGGGGGTGTCCGGTCCATGACCGCCTGGTTCGACACCTCCTTTGTGGTCCCCGGGCAGGGGGAATACCGGGCGGCCTACCTCTACGCCGTGGCCACCCACCCCCGCTGCCGGGGCCGGGGGCTGGCAGGAAAGCTGCTGGCCGGGGCGGACGAATACTTCCGTTCTCTGGGCATCCCCGCCGTTACCACCGTACCAGCAGAGGCCTCCCTCCACAACTTTTTCGGGGCCAACGGTTTCCGGGAGTGCTTCCGCATCCTGGGCGGCAGCCTGCGGCGGGAGGAGATTCCCCTGCCGCCCTCCAACCTCCTCCACTCCGCTTCCGCCGAGGAGTATGGCCAAGTGCGGGAGGCTCTTCTCAGAGATATTCCCCACATCGCCTATCCGAAGGACGCCTTGGCCTACCAGGCGGGGTGCTGCGCTCTGGGGGACGGTGGGCTGTTCGTCGGGGAGACGGGGGCCGGGCCGGTCTGCCTGTGTACTGAGAGGGCGGACGACGAGCTGGTCATCGTCAAGGAGTGCTTGGGCTCTGATATGCGCCCGATCTATTTGGATTTGCCCCGGATTGCGCCCGCCCGACGGTGGGAGCTGCGCCAGCCCCGGTCCCAGGAGACGAGTGTGGGTGTCAACGAAAACCTGGGGAAATTCGGGATGCTTAAGTGGCTGGACCCGGAGGCGGAAAGCGCCTGGGACTGGGACACCGTGGGTTACCTGGGGCTGGCTTTTGACTGATCCCTTGCAATTTGACCAAAAATGGCCATTCCTTTTTGTGGAAAGGGCCATTTTTTGTGTTTTTCAGGGGTGACTACAACCATTTAACTGTGGAAGCCCCCATAAAACAAGTGCTGTACACAGCGGGTTTTTATGATATAATACACATATCAGAGCAAAACGGGGTCCCTTTCATGGGCGTTTTCTCCAATTTACTTAAGACATGAAGGAGCCCTGTCAAAACCAACCGGACATATTTTTTAGGAGGAATGCTGTTATGAACCAGTACATCGAGAGAGTCCTGAACGCAACCAAGGCCAAGAACGCCAAC
>CATONV010000080.1 GCA_951801655.1 uncultured Oscillospiraceae bacterium
AAACGACAAAATTTCTTCGGCGTTTTCTTACAATTTCATATCGGCGTTGACACCGCCGGAATCTATAGAAAGGAGGCATTTTCTATGCCAGACCTTGCCCCAAAACTCTTTTGCCCGCTCCTTAGCACTTCAAGCAAAAAGGTGTACTGCGACAAGAACTGTATGTGGTATGTGTATAACGATGACTTCACGGGTCATACTTGTTCAATCCCGCTCCTGCTTGAAACAATCGCCTATCAGCCAGAAGCGGCAGAGGAAACGGAAGATTGATTGCTACCTCTTTTCAATCTTCACTTTTCCATTCTTAAACACGTATACCGCCCTTGGTCCAATCGTTGACACGCCGCCTTTCAGCAATGCCAGCCGCCGCTCATACTCGCGGATCAACAATTCCCGTTCGCTGGCTCCGGCTGTTTCGCCGGTCTCCTGCCGCTCCTTCGCCTCTGGCGTTGGGGCGGCTTCCTTTTGTCCGTCCGGGTAGTTGCTGTGGAAACTCCCGCGCCGGATCGCCTGGATTCTCCCCGCCGTGCATACCAGCGTTTGGAGATTCCTGCAATCTTCGGTGGTCAGTTTCTCCGGTGTATCCAGTAGCTTTTCAACTCCCCGCAGAATGACATCTTCGGCTTTGTCGAGGATGTCATTTCCTTTTCCGGTCAGCTCCACGTCTTCACCCCCCTTCTCTTGTTTTTATGCCACAATTATAAGTGGCAATAAGTCATTTGTCAAGCCCTATTTTGTGGCTATAAAACTTTTTGTTGACTTGCCACATTTTCAGTGTTATACTGTCCGCATAAAGGGGGTGAACACTCTGAACGAACGCATTAAAAAAGTGCGCAAGTCTCTTGACCTCACGCAACAGGAATTTGCGGACAAACTAAGCATAAAAAGAAATACTGTTGCAACCTATGAAACAGGGAAAAGCAACCCAAGCGACGCTGCTGTAATTCTGATCTGCAAAACATTCAGTGTATCGGAAAGGTGGCTGCGGACCGGCGAGGGGGAAATGTTTGTGGAGCGGACCAGGGATGACGAACTGGCCGCGTTCATGGACGAACTGCTGGCGGAGGAAAGCGCGGACTTCCGGCGTCGGCTTGTAACCGCCCTGTCCCGTTTGAAGCCGGAGCAATGGGAGGCGCTGGAGGCCGTCGCCCTGGAACTGATGAAGGACCCCGCCGCCCCGGCCTTTGCCCCCGCCCATACCCCGACCATTGAGGAGGAGGCCCGCGCCGAGGCGGAGCAGCAGGCCCAACTTATTTACCAGCAGATTCTTTCTGAAAAGAGAGCCGCTGCGGGAATGTTGTCGGAATCTTCCGGGCCTCTGGCTGGCGGTGGCACAGCGAAACAAGCATAAAAAATAAGCCCGGAGAGGCGTGAACCTCACCGGGCAAAAGGAAGGAGTATTCTGTATGAGCGATAACCTGGCCTATCAGGAGGAGCGGCGCGAGGAGCTGATCGGCGGCAATGTGGTCATGATGTCCCCCGCTTCCGCCGAACACGTTTATACTGCGGGCAGTATTTACAACATCTTCAAGAACTATCTGAAAGGAAAGAACTGTATCCCGTTCAGCGACGGCCTCCTGGTCCACTTGACAGACGAAAACAAGTTTGTTCCCGATATGATGGTAGTCTGTGACCGCAGCAAGATCAAGTCCGACGGTGTGCATGGCGCTCCTGATCTGGTGGTGGAGGTCCTTTCCCCCAGCACGGCAAAGGATGACCGGACGCGCAAAAAGGAAGTATACGAGGCGTGCGGCGTCCCAGAGTATTGGCTTGTCAGCCCCACCGACAAATCCATCGAAGTGTATCTTCTGGAGAGCGGCAAATATATTTTGCACGACGTTTACACCGTGCGTCCCGACTGGGTTCTAAAGCAAATGACGGACGAGGAAAGGGCCGCGATTGTGACGGAGTTTAAGTGCCATCTGTACGATGATCTGATTATCCGGCTGGATGATATTTTTGGCGATCTGTTCTGATTGGAGGAGGCCCTATGCAGTACGAACTTTCCGCAGAAGAAATCCAGCATATCGAAAAATACCGCGACCTGCTCCCTGAATTTCAAGCGGCGTTGGATAAGCAGGTACAGGCCCTTTTTGAACTGCAAACGCAGATCATGAAGGAAACCTTTGAATCCATGAAATAAAAAAGTCCGCCCCTGGTGCTGGTAACACCAGGGGCGGGAGGAATGAGTTTCCGGGACAGGCCCGTATACTTCACTCGTGACAAAGTGATTATACACCTGCCCCTGGTTGATTGCAACCTTTTTGAAGGGCGGGTGTTTTATTTATGGCAAAAAACGAGACAGCGGCCCCGCTGCGCGTTGATCTGTATATCCGTGTCAGCGGCCAGGAACAGGCAATTAAGGGCCTGTCTCTGGAGGCCCAGCAAGAGGACCTGGAGGAGTACGCCAGGGAACGCGGCTGGGTGATCGTTGGCGTTTATATCGACGCGGCAAAGACGGCCCGCAAGCGGTTGGGCAAGCGCACCAACTTCCTGCGGATGCTGGAGGACGTGAAGCAGGACAAGGTAGACCTGATCCTCTTTACCCGTCTGGATCGCTGGTTTCGTTCTGTGGCCGATTATTACAAGGTCATGGAGATTTTGGACGCCCACAAATGCGGTTGGCTGACCACCCAAGAGCAGTACGACACCACCACGGCAGGCGGGCGGCTGTATATCAACCTCCGCCTCTCCATTGCGCAGAACGAAGCGGACCTGTGCGGGGAGAGAATCGGCGTCGTCCTGGACAGCAAGGTAAAGCATGGCACTGTCGTTTCCGGCAAAATTCCGTTCGGCTACCGAATCAACGAGGAAAAGTGCCTGGAGGTAGTGCCGCAGGACGCGGCAATCATCCTGGACGCTTTCGAGCATTACCGCTCCACTGTATCTGTCCGCGCCACCGCCGCGTATATCCGGCAAACCTACGGCCTGAACTGGGACAATGTACGCTGCCGCCGTAACCTCTGCCAGACCCTCTATATCGGCCACTATGAAAGCAACGGGCGCGTAAACCCCAACTTCTGCCCGCCCATCGTCCCCCGTGATTTATACGACGACGTGCAAAAGCTCCTATCCAACAACACAAAGGCAAACCCCACCGGGCGGGTATTCCTCTTTACCTCTCTGCTGATCTGCGCCGAGTGCGGCCACCGGCTGGCCGGTATCCATACTGGATACGGCGCTTACTACCGATGCCGGACATATACCGAGCGAAAGACCTGCCCGCACAAAAAGCATATTAAAGAGGAAGCTGTAGAAGAATGGCTGTTCTCTTTCCTCGGAAGCGAGCTGGAAAAGCAGCACCTTGAATGGGAAGTGAAAGAGGCCCAGCGCAAACAGGCCGCCGCATCCCTGGATCGTGCCGCAATCCGCCGTAAACTGTCCCGGCTGAAAGAGCTGTATGTAAATGAAATGATCGACCTGGAGGAATACCGCCGGGACTACGAGTTATACACCGCCCAGCTTGCCGAGCGCACCGCCCCCGCCGCCGAGGAGGAGCGCCCCAATTTTGAGGCTGTGGAGGCGATCCTTGCAAATGGTTTTCACAAAATCTATGACGGCCTGGAGCGCGAGGAAAAGCGCACCCTCTGGCGCTCCGTAATAAAGGAAATTCGCGTGGACAAAGAGCGCCAAATTATCGGCATTGCTTTTTTATAGGCATTCTTATACTAATGATACATAACCGTCCGGGAGCGACAAAATCTGCGACAACAGGCCCTTGGCTTTCAGGGACAGGGACTTGTCCCGCAGGTGGTAGTTGGACATCACCGTGTACCCCTTGTTCCTCTCCACGCGGAATACTGGCATGGTTCTCCGCTCCTTTCGGTGTTTGGACATGAAAAAACGCCGCAGACTTTTTCAAAATCTGCGGCGTTGGTTTGTCCTTGCACTATTTGGTTTTTGTGTTCCCACACTCCATATCAATGACGACCGAAACGGTGATGTAGTCCTCAATGCGCTTATTGCGGAGTTTATCACCCTCGGCGTCAAACACCACATGACGGGCAAAGTGCTGGAAACGCAGGATTTCTACGAGTTTCCTCTTTGTAGCAACACAATAGTCTCCACATGGGCTGTCCTGGGGAAGAGGTCGACGCCCTGGACTTTGGCCGCGCGGTAGCCCAGCTGGGCGAAGCGGTCCACGTCTCGGGCTAGGGTGGCCGGGTCACAGGAGACGTAGACAATCCGGTCCGGTGACATGCCTGCCAGAATGGCGGGCACCTCGGGGGAGAGACCCCTGCGGGGCGGGTCTACGCAGACGACCTGGGGCCGCACGCCTTCCTCCGCCAGTTTTTGTGCCACCTCCCCAGCGTCGCCGCAGAAAAAATCTGCGTTGTCCACGCCGTTTCGCCGGGCGTTCTCCTTTGCGTCCTCAATAGCCTGGGGGACAAGTTCCGCCCCGATGACCCGCCTGGCCCGCTGCGCCAGGGCCAGGGAAATGGTGCCGATGCCGCAGTACAAATCTAGAACGGTCTCTGTCCCGGTGAGCCCGGCGAAGTCCAGGGCGAGGGCATACAGCCGCTGAGTCTGCGCCCGGTTAATCTGGAAGAAGGAGGGGACGGACAGGCGAAAGGTCAGTTGACATAGTTCCTCCTCCAGCCAGTCCCGGCCCCAAAGGACGGTATAGCTCTCTCCCAGGATTACATTGGTGTTCCGGGTGTTGGTGTTCAGAACGACACCGGCCAGGTCGGGTTCCGCCTGGCGCAGGGACTGCGCCAGATCATCGCTGCGGGGCAGACGCTTGCCATTGACCACCACGCATACCAGACTCTCTCCCCGGCTGTTGGTGCGGACATAGAGGTGACGGATCAGTCCTTTCCCCGTCCCTTCGTCGTAGGCGGGGACGCTGTATTTCTCCATCCAGCCCTTGAAGGCCCCACGCAGCCGGGTAACGGCTTCAGGCTGGAGGAGACAGTCCGGGGCGTCCAGCACGTCATGACTTCTGCCCCGGTAGTACCCCACGGACAGCCCCCGTTTCCCGAGAGACACCGGAAACTGCACCTTGTTCCGATAGCGCAGAGGGTTCTCCGCCCCCAGCACTGGCGGCAGGTCCAGTTTTACGTGGCCCACGCGCTCCAGGGCGTCGGCGATGCGCTGCCCCTTAGCCCGCAGCTCTTCGGCGTAGCTCATGTGGCGGAATTGACAGCCGCCGCATTTGCCAAAGAGGGGACAGTCAGACTCCAGCCTCTCCGGGGAGGGGAGGAGAGACTCCATCCCCCGGCCCCAGGCCACGTTTTTGTTCACCTTTTCCAGGCGAACCCTCCACCGTTCCCCTCGGACGGTGAAGGGCACAAAGACCACCCGCCCCTCCAGCCGGGCCACCCCCATCCCCTCGGTGGTGTAGCCGGTAATGTCTAGGGTGTGGACAGTGTTTTTTCGGATGTCAGCCATGGGACACGCCCCCTTTTCCAGTCAGGTAATCATACCATATTTTAAAAGAGAGGTAAAGACAAAGACTGGCCGCCCGTTGGGCGGCCAGTTTGAGAGATACGGGTTATTTCTTCCCCGACATATGGGTGGAGTTTACCACCATGCCGGTGAGGGCGAAGAGGGCCAGGGCGTTGGGGATGACCATGAGGTTATTGAACATGTCGGTCAGTTCCCATACCAGGTCGTTGGACATCAGGGTGCCCAGGAAGATGAACACCAGGCCCAGTGCGGCGTAAATCTTGGCGGACTTCTTGCCGAAGAGGTAGATCACGTTGATCTTGCCGAACAGGTTCCAGCTGAGGATGGTGGAGAAGGCGAAGAAGAACAGGCAGATGGCCACGAACATGGCCCCGGCGGTCTCGCCGAAGACCACGCCGAAGGCGGTCTGGGCCAGATTGGCCTTGCCCAGGGTGGTGCTGGCGGCGGCGGCCCCGCACTCGGCCAAGGGGCCGTCGGCGGTGTACAGGGTGGAGATGACCACCAGGGCGTTGAGGGTGAGGACCACGAAGGTGTCCATAAACACGCCGATCATGGCCACCACGCCTTGGTCGTGGGGGTCGGTCACATTGGCCTGAGCATGGGCGTGGGGGGTGGAGCCCATGCCGGCCTCATTGGAGAACAGGCCCCGCTTGGCGCCTTGGCTGATGGCGGTTTTGATGGCGTAGCCGAAGCCGCCGCCAATGATGGCCTGGGGCTGGAAGGCGTACTGGAAGATCATGCCGAAGGTGGCGGGGATGTACTTGGCACGGGCGATGAGGACTACCAGGCCGCCCGCCAGGAAAATGGCCGCCATAATGGGGACCACCTTCTCGGTGACGGCGGCCAGGCGCTGCACGCCGCCCAGGAAGATGATGCCGCAGATGACTACCAGCACCACGCCCACGATCCAGTTGGGGACGCCGAAGGCGGTGTTGAAGGTGGAGCCGATGGAGTTGGACTGAACCATGCAGCCCATGAAGCCCAGGGCCAGGATGATGGCTACGGCGAAGAAGGCGGCCAGGAACTTGCCGAAGCCGCCTTGAAAGGCGGTGGTGATGTAGTAGACGGGGCCGCCGTGGTAAGAGCCGTCTTCATCGGCCCGGCGGGTCTTGATGGCCAGGGTGGCCTCGGCGTAGATGGTGGCCATGCCGAAGAAGGCGATGATCCACATCCAGAAGATGGCGCCGGGGCCGCCGGTGAGGATGGCGCCGGAGGCGCCCACGATGTTGCCGGTGCCCACCTGGGCGGCGATGGCGGTGGCCAGGGCCTGGAAGGAGCTCATGCCCTGTTCCTGCTTCCCGCCCCGGAGGGACAGGCTTCCGAAGGTTTTTTTCATGCCCTCGCCAAAACAGCGGATCTGGACAAAACGGGTGCGGATGGAGTACCACAGGCCCACGCCAATGAGGAGGAAGACCAGGATGTAGTTAGACAGGTAGGTGTTGATATTTGACACGATGTCAAACAGTGTCGCTTCAAGCTCAGCCATAATAATGCTTCCTTTCTAATATGTATCGTGTATTTTTGTAGGGGCGGCCTTCAGCCGCCTGCGTTTTTATCGATAGACGGCGGGCGCACATTATGCGCCCCTACGCCGAATCCCCAAAATGCTGTGGAGTCCGATTCTCATTTCTTATCCTTAAAATACTCTCTGGTGATGGACGCCACCGCGCCGGACAGCAGCAGCAGGGCGATCAGGTTGGGGATGGCCATGGCGCCGTTGAGGGTATCGGAGATGTTCCACATGAGCTGGCCGGAGCCGGTGGCCCCCACGATGCAGAACAGGACAAAGAGAATCTTATAGACGGAGGTGACGATTTTGCTGTCCTTAGAGAGGTAGCCCCAGCATCTCTCGCCGTAGTAGCTCCAGCTGAGGATGGTGGACAGGGCGAAGAAGACCAGGCTGATCTGGATGATGGTGCCCCCCAGGGTGCCGGGGAGAATGGAGTTGAAGGCCTGGACGGCGGCGGCCCCGTTGGAGGAGTAGGTCTTCAGGGCGTCCGCGCCCAGCTCGAAGCCGGACAGCAGCACGGTGAAGGCGGTGATGGAGCAGATGACGATGGTGTCGAAGAAGACCTCGAACACGCCCCAGATGGCCTGCTCGGCGGGCTCCTCGGAAGAGGAGGCGGCGTGGGCGATGGGGGCGGAGCCCAGGCCGGCCTCGTTGGAGAACACGCCCCGGGCAAAGCCGTTCTTCATGGCGATCATGATGGCGTAGCCGGCAATGCCGCCGCTGATGGACTCAAAGCTGAAGGCGCTGGAGAAGATGGCCCCGAAAACGCCGGGGATGTCGGTGATGCGCATGAGGATGACCACGACGCCGGCGGCCACATAGAACACCGACATGAAGGGGACCAGCAGGGAGGTCACCTGGCCGATGCGCTTCACCCCGCCGAGGACCACGATGGCCACCAGAACGGTGAGGACGATGCCGGTGACCAGGGGATCCAGGCCGAGAAGACCCTTGACAGCCCCGGCGATCTCGCTGGACTGGGCGATGTTGCCGATGCCGAAGGAGGCCACGCCCCCCAGAATAGCAAAGAGGACGGCCAGCCACTTCCATCTCTTCCCCAGGCCGTTTTCAATGTAGTACATGGGCCCGCCCTTGTGGACGCCCTGGGCGTCGGTGTTCCGGAACTTCATGGCCAGGGCGATCTCGGCGTATTTGGTGCACATGCCGAAGAAGGCGGATACCCACATCCAGAACACGGCCCCCGGCCCGCCGATGAAGATGGCCCCGGTGACGCCGGCGATGTTGCCCGTGCCCACAGTGCCCGCCAGGGCGGTGGTTACCGCCTGGAAGGGGGACAGGTTGCTGCCGTGGTCTTTCTTGCCGCTTTTGCTGAACAGGGAGCCCACGGTGTTCTTCATGATGTATCCGAACCAGCGCACCTGGACCCAGCCAGTGCGGAAGGTGAGGAACACGCCGGTGCCTACCAGCAGGGCCAGCATGATGGGGCCCCAGACAAAGTCGTTGACGGCTCTCTCAGCCTTTGTAAAAAGCTCGAGAAATTCTCCCATAAAAACGATCTCTCCTTTTCTCCTGGAGTACAGACAAAAAAACGGGCTGCGGGGATGCCCGCAGCCCAAAGAAAAAGCACAGCCCGACGGAGTACGGCTCCGCCGTTTTGACTTCCCCTC
This sequence comes from uncultured Oscillospiraceae bacterium, assembly GCA_951801655.1. Taxonomy (GTDB): domain Bacteria; phylum Bacillota; class Clostridia; order Oscillospirales; family Oscillospiraceae; genus Lawsonibacter. Next base: position 8,548 of record CATONV010000080.1, read on the forward strand.
TGTCCTTTTGCCTGAGAGATTCGCAGCCTTTTCCGCCGCGTTGCACCTTCGGCACCCGGTAAACGAGCTTCTCCAGAGTCACATCCACG
>CATONV010000081.1 GCA_951801655.1 uncultured Oscillospiraceae bacterium
TTTGGTAGACTTTTGGTAGACCAGAGGAGGACAGATGTTACATCCGCCGCTGACCGGGATGAATGTTTAAGGTCAACTCACCTCATCCATACTACACTGCTCAAAAAGCGGGAAAGGAGTGTGCCTGTCTCACCGCAGGTTATGTCTGCCTGGGGAGAGAGGGTGCTGCTGGTGGTACCGGTCATAAGTTCAGTGGCCAGAGCCCAGGACATAGCGGGTCTGGCGGAGGAGAGGACCCGGGCGTAGTCGGAATAGCGGGTAAGATCTGACCTCTGGGAGGTATTGTAGCCCCGATACCCCGCATAACGGAAGATCAGCATAGCGGCCTGTTCCCGGTGCAGGGACTTGTCAAATCCGCTGAGGCCGCTGTCATAGATATCCGGGACAATGTGATAATTGGTGGCCCAAACCTGAGAATCGTTGGTCTCGCATCCAATGGTTGTACTGGCACTCCAGTCGGTCATGTTGTACAGTACGGAGATCAGCATATCCCGGGTGATGGGCGTTCTGTCAGGGACAAGGCCGTTTGTGGCATGATAAATGTGACGATCCCTGTAGTACCATGCGTTGGGGCCGGTTTTGACCGGCGGGTCCGGCAGGACAAAGTAAGTTCCGATGCTGCCGATGTCGGCATAGGAAAGCTCCATCTCCACGTCGCCGGCCGGCATAGTGAAGGTATATTCGTCGCTGTAGCGTTGGGTGAGGCGTACCTCCCGACCGGTATCCAGGTTGGTCACCGACAGCCGGTCCAGCTCAAAATTACGCCAGGGGTCAAGTTCAATGGTGATCCGGGTGCCGCAGACGGCGGAGGAGTGACTGACGGAAAAGCTGCCGCCATAGGTGCTGCCGGGGGTAAAAATACGGTATCGGCGGTTGTCGGACGGTTTGTCGTCCTCACCGGGCTTGTTGTCATCCCCGCCGGGCTTGTTATCGTCCCCGCCGGGCTTGTTATCGTCCCCACCGGGCTTGTTATCGTCCCCACCGGGCTTGTTGTCATCCCCGCCGGGATTGTTATCATCCCCACCGGGATTGTTATCATCCCCGCCGGGCTTGTTGTCGTCTCCGCCGGGCTTGTTGTCGTCTCCGCCGGGCTTGTTGCCGTCTCCGCCCGGGTCGGTGGTATCGCTGGGTTTCCATTGGGCATAAATGGTGGTATCAGAGGTAAAAATGTGATTGGCGTCCAGTTTCGTGCCGCCTTCAGCGGCAGTATACCAGCCGTCAAAGGTATAGCCGTCCCGTACAGGGACGGGCAGCGTGACCTTACCGTTTGAGTTGGTGGACGCGGATGCGGGACTTACCGTGCCGCCGTTGGCGTGAAAGGTGACAGTATGTGTTTCCGGTGGGGTGCTGAATGGGATCCAGCGGGCATAAACGGCCTGTTCATGTTTTAATTCTGTATTCTCATCCACTTTTGTTCCGGTAGTTTTTCCGGTATACCAACCGTAGAATTTATAGCCTGCCCGGTCAGTCAGTGCGGGCAGGGCGCTCACCTTGCCGTCCGTCAATGGGAGGGTTTTGCCCATCTTTCCGCTTTCCTCGCCCTCCAGGCCAAGCTCACTGTAGAGAATACAGCAATCTTCGGCGGGGATATCCTTAAGACACGCGTACAGCTCATGGGGAGAGTCTTTTATATCCCCTGCGTACCACTGCCCTGTTCCATCTTCTTTTTCGTTCCAACCGACAAAATATTCCCTTTTATCCGCTGTTATATACTTGGGCCCAATATACAAGCTTTGCACCAGCGCATGCCCGATCAGACCATTGTCATTGTAAAAATACCGCCTGGACCGTGCCGGTTCGGAGGGCCTGTCTTTATCCCTGAAATGATGCGTGATATAGTTTACGCCGACAATCGGAATCAATCTCAGGTTGGAATTAATTTCGATTTCCTGCCCCGGGATGTAAGCTTCAGAATATCGTTTGCTGTTCCTCCACCCAATAATTTTTTTGTCGCTGCCGGCCTTTGGGGGAAAGGCGTCCTCGCCTTTCAGCGTAGCGGTTCCGGAAAAACCGCCCTCCAAGACGTAATCCTTGCCGTCCTTCAGCCCAACCCCGTTGCCAATGTAGAGAATGGAGAAGTCCGGGACCTCTGTCCACTGGGCATAGAGTGTGGTGGAATCCGGCCAGTCGTCTTTGATGTCGGTTGTCAGCGGATAAGACCGTCCTCCCCCGTCCTGATAGGAGGTTACAACCCTTCCGGTGTCCGTAAAGTCAGGATCTTTTCTATAGAGTTTAATCTCTCCCTCGCTTGAGATCAAAGAACGGTCGATGGATACGGTTTCTTGTTCGGTATTGTTTTTATAAAAGATAATATTTACGTTTTCGGACGCCGCTGTGGCGTTGATCGGCAGCAGCGCCGCCAGCATCAGCAGCGCCAGGTTCAGACTGATCAGCTTTTTCCACATAGTTCTCTCTCCTCATTTTGATTGGCCGCCCGACTCTCTAAAAGCCCCAGGACCAGCCAGAAATACGGCGCGGTGATGCACATGCTGAAGCCGAAAAACGCTTGGACGCAGTAGCACAGCGCCCCGCCGCCCAGCATCGCGCAGACCGGGTCTTTCCCGCTGGTCCGGATCCAGCTCCGGGCGGCTGAGTACAGTGTCAGCACATAGGCGGCCAGAGCGAACACGCCCTGGTGAAACAGAATGTTCAGGTATTCGTTGTGGGCCACATCAATCCGAGACACGATCAGCGCTCCGTACACGTCATGCCGGGTGAAGGGTTCCAGCTCCGCGTACAGCATGGTGTCCGGCCCCGTCCCCAGCCAAATTTGCCGGGGCGCCCGTTCTAAAACACACCTCCAGATATGCAGCCGCCCGGAACCAAAGGTCCCGTTCCAGTCCCCATGGAGAATGGCGTGCAGCTCGTGGAGGGGGCCGGGCCCAAGGTCCACAGCATAGACGAGAACGACGCACAGCACAACCGCCAGCAACAGGGCCCCTGCCAGGGCGCGGCGGCGGCGCGGCGGAAGCGGGAGCACCACCGGCAGCATCAAAATGCCGCCTCCAAACACGCCGACCAGCCCGGCCAACACCCACATGTCCAGCAAGACGAACACCGAAATCGCCAGAGGAACCAGCGTCAGGGCCTGCATGGGCCCCCGCAGCCGGACAAGCCCCACCCACAGGATTGGGATTGTCACACAGAGAAATGCAGCAACCAGGTCCACATTGCCGATCGTGCCCAGGTAGGCCCCCGGATAGGCCACATAGGCGTCTTGGTAGCCATATCCCGGCGGGTAGAGGCGAAAGGGGTTTCCCCCGGCCAGCTGCAGAATACACAAAACGCCAAAAAGGGTAGTGGACAGGCAGAGGACAACCAGCAAGTCCGCCGTGGCCCGGCCGAACCGCGACACCAACAGAAAGGACAGCACGTAGATGGTAATGGTCAGCGCGCCCTCGTACCGGCTTACCCCCACTATCGTCTCCGGCAGGTAGGGCGAGGCCAGGGCCGATATCCACGTGAGGTTCAAATAGGCCAGAGAGAACCGCTGGGTCCAGCTGGATTTGTTCCACAGGCCCGCCAGAGATGGAACCTTCGCCTTTCCGATCAGAATACATTCTATGCCCAGAAGTCCCATGATCAGAATATATCCCCCGCAGATTACGAGGAACATGGCGTATTTCCCGCCCACGATTCCCTGATATCCGTTCTCGCTGCAGAAAAACAGGTAGAGAATCCACAATATCCAACTGTAGAAGGTCGTGATTTTGGCCAGCAGATCAGTTGTCCGGTTCAATTGATCACTCCCAACTTGCGGCTCTCCCCGGTGGAAGGCATTTGACAAAGGAAAATACTTTATCGTGAAAGTAAAATAATTATATGGGAAACCTCCACCCGTGTCAATAGCACGAGAGGAGGTTTCCTCATTTTTCAGTAGCCCATGGCCCCGGCTAGAAGAATGAATCCTGTGCCGATAGCCAAGTAAATCCCCACCAGGGGCAAAAAATATCTCAGCCATTTGGGGTAGCTCATCCCGGACAGGGCCAGGCAGCTTACCAGCGTGTTGGAGATGGGCGAGGTCAAATTGACCAGCCCGTCCCCCAGCTGGAAGGCCAGCACCGCCGACTGCCGGGAGAGAGACAGGGCGTCGGCCAGAGGGACCATCAGGGGCATAGCTACCGCCGCATGGGCTGAACCGGAGGTGATCAGCAGGTCCAGCAGAGAGTTGGCGTAGAACATTCCCAGCAGCTGACTCCAGGCCGGCAGGTCCTCCACCAGACAGAGAATCCCATAGACCGCGCTGTCCAGAATTCCGCCCTGGATCAGCACCAGCCGCAGGGCGGCAGCCATACCGATGGTCAATGCCCCGCCCGTCATTTTTTTGCACCCGGCCGTCAGCAGCTGACAGATCTGGTTGGCCCCAAACCCGGCGGCAGCGCCGCATAGAATGCCCAGCACCAGAAAAGCAGCGGCAATCTCCGGAACTCCCCAGCCCCGGGCGCTCACCCCCCAGGTCACCAGGACCAGCGCGGCCAGCAGCAGGGCAAGCACCAGCGCCTGCCGCGGCGTCACTGCGGACCGGGGCGTCTCCTCCGCTTTCGACGGTTCAGGTTTCCCGGCTCTTTGGAGGATATACCCGCTGGTGACGGCGACCAGCACTGCCAGCAGCAGCCAGCGCAGCCACACCCCGGAGTAGAGGGGCAGCTCCGCGATGGTCTGCGCGATGCCCACGGAAAAGGGGTTGTATCCTCCAGCCGCGAAGCCGGCGTTGGTACCCAGCATCACCATGGCCATTCCCGTTTCGGTGTCGTAGCCCAGCGAGAGGGCCGCCGCCATTCCCAGCGGGAGAAACATGATGGAGGCGGTGGTCAAGCCCATGGTAAAGCCCAGCAGGGAGAACACCCCCACGAACGCGGGGACGATCCAGGCCTGCCTGTGCCGAAGACGTCCCACCGCCCAGGTACACAGGGCGGACACGGCCCCACTCTCCAGGATAATCTCAAAGGCCCCGCTGAGAAAGAAGATAAAGAAAATCAGCTTTGGGGCGGAACCGGTGGAAAATGCCTCAAACAGTAGTTGGGGCAGTTTCCACGGAGGCACCGGAGTGGGGGCGGTTCGGACAAAGCTGCCCGGCACCACCACCGTCTGGCCGGTGGCCTCATCCAATATTCGGTCATAGCTCCCGGCGGGGATCAGCCAGGTCAGCGCCGCCGCCGACAGAAGCAGTACCCCCAGGATCAGAAAGACGTGGGGCGTCCGCTGCCGGCCTGCAACAGCTCTCTTCTCCATGGGCTACCTCCGCCGGCAGGGGCCGGTACTCCCCCGGATCTCCAGGGAGGGCTGGAAAACCTGTCTGGCGGGGACCAGGCCGTCCTGCTCAATCAGGGAGATGGCCAGCGCCACCGCCGCTTTGCCCATCTCCTCCATGGGGGTGTGGAGGGTGGTCAGGCTGATATCCGGGTAGCGGGCAAAGTACAGGTCGTCGTGGCCCATGACCGAAATGTCGCCGGGGATCGATAGCCCCCGAAGCCGCAGGGCGTGCATGGCGCCCACGGCCATGTAGTCGCTGGCACACCAGACAGCTGTGGGCAGTTCTCCCTTCTCCAGCAGCAGCTCGATCCCGTCCATTCCCGCCTGCAAGGCGCTGGCGGCGTGGCCCGTCCGAACAATCCGCGGAGATAGCCCCCGGCTCTCCATGGCCTCGGAGAAGCCGGACTCCTTTTGCAGAATGGTGAGATTTTCCGGCTCATAGGTGAGCAGGGCAATCTGCGTGTGACCCAGACCAGCCAGATGCTCTACAGCCAGCGCGCCGCTGTGGCGGTAGTCGCACAGCAGAGAGCAGGTCTCCTCGGGGCTGGTTTTGCCGCCAATAAAAATAACGGGCGTTGTCCCGCAGGCCGCCTTGACCCGGGACACGTCGCTGGTGCATGAGGCCACAATCAGCACCCCCACCTGGTTGCCTACCATCATGCGGCAGTGCCTCTCCTCCAGTTGGGGACTGCGGTGGCTGCTGCCCAGCATTACACAGAAATCATGGGCTGCCGCCGCCGCGCTGACCTCGTTAAAGATCAGGTCATAGGCCGTGCTGTCTCCAATGGCGGGGACCACCATACCAATGGTGCTGGTGCGGCGAAGATAGAGATTCCGAGCGGCCAAATTGGGAGTGTAACCCAGCTCATCCGCAATTTTTTTGACTCTCTCCTTGGTGGCGGCGGAGATGTCCGGCGCGTCCCGCAGCGCCTTGGACACCGCCACATGGGACAGCCCCGCCAGCTTCCCGATGGTCTTCAACGTCGGACGGTCTGGCATACCATTCACCTCCCAATGGATTTTTTATCATTATAGTGCGGTTTCTTGTGAAAGGCAAGAGGCGCACAAAAAAGGGGCCGCTCCTGTGAGCGGCCCCTTGAGAGGGTGGGGTTATTTCAGATTCAGGGCCTCTTTCACCTTGTTGATGATGTGCGCCCCGATGTCCCGGGAGGCGTCCACGGTCTGGGCACCCAGATGGGGGGTAACGATGAAGTTGTCGCACTCGAACAGGGGGGAGTCGAAGCCGGCGTCCTCAGTGAGGCCGCCGCCGGCCAGCTCATTTTCCATCACGTCGGAGGCGTAGCCGCCGATCTTGCCGGCCTTCAGGGCCTCGTACATATCCTTCTCGTTGACAATGCCGCCCCGGGCCATGTTCAGCACAACAGCGTCGTCCTTCATCTCGGCGATGGACTTGGCGTTAAAGAGGTCCTTGGTCTCGGGGGTGAGGGGCATATGAATGGTGACAAAGTCAGAGACCTTGAGAACCTCGTCAATGGACATACTCTTGGCGTGCTGCTGCTCAAAGACCTCGGCGGGCAGATAGGGATCGTAGGCCACCACGTCCATCAGGAAGGCGCGGGCCAGCTCGCCCACCCGCTGGCCGATGCGGCCGAAGCCCAGCACGCCCAGTGTCTTGCCCCGGAGCTCACGGCCCACAAACTTATATTTGTCCCAATTCTTGTTGATCTTTACGTCGTTGCAGGCGGGGATGGTGTGGCGGGACATGTCCAGCATCTTGGAGATGGTCAGCTCAGCCACGGCGTTGCCGTTAAGGCCGGGAGCATTGAAGACCTGGATGCCGTTGGCCTTGGCAGTATCCATGTCCACATGGTTCAGACCCACGGAACAAACGCCAATGACCTTCAGCTTCTTGGCGGCGTCCAGAATGGTCTTATTGATGGCAGGATCCACGCGCATAATCAGGACCTCGTAGTCACCGATCATACCGGCCAGTTCTTCCTGAGTGGGGAGAATCTTGGTGTCTACCTCCATGTACTTGCCCAGTTCCTCAGCAATGGCGGGAGAGACAACGTCGATGATGAGACATTTCATAAGCCAACATTCCTTCCTAATCAATTATTTTTCGGGCTCGGCCCGGCAATATTGTTCTCTATTGCATATTATGCCACATTTTTATTGTTTTGGGAAGTACATTTTTGTTGAGGGTTGCCACAATCGTTTGACTGTGGTATAATGACTTATACACCAAAAAAGGCGAGGTGTTTTTGTGAACTTTCAACATTTAAAGTACTTCCTCATGGTGGCGGAGGAACTGAATATCACCCGGGCGGCGGAGAGGCTGTACATCTCCCAGCAGTCGCTGTCCAACCACATCGGCAACCTGGAGAGGGAGCTGGATGTAAAGCTGTTCACCCGCTCTCCAAAGCTGTCGCTGACCTACGCGGGGGGACTGCTGGTGGATACGGCGTCCCAGATTCTGGATCTGCACAGTCAGTACCTGTCCAAGGTGGGGGACATCAACAAGCAATACCTGGGGGTGCTGCGGGTGGGCATCTCTCACACCTGCGGGTTGGCTCTCCTGCCTGATATTCTTCCTCAATTCCGTTCGGAGTTTCCCCAGGTGGAGTTTTCTCTCTTTGAAGGCAACTCCACCCAGCTGGAGGATGAGCTCTCTCACGGCCGGGTGGACCTGATCATCTGCTTTCAGCCCATTATTATCGAGGGCGTGGCCACCATCCCGCTGACAGAGCAGCGGCTGGTGATGGTTGTGCCCAGAACCTTTACCGACCGTCTCTTCGGCGCCCAGGCAGAAGAAATCCGCCAGCAGTTCGCACAGGGCGCGGACATTCGGGCATTTGAGCACCTGCCCTTTGTCCTCATCAAACGGGGAAACCGTACCCGAAATATCGTGGACCAGTATTTCAGCCGGTATTTCTTTAAGCCTCAGCTTATTTTGGAGACGGAAAATACGGTTACAACCCTGGCAATGGCCCAGGCGGGTGTGGGAATTACCATCTGCCCGGAACTGTTCCTGCGGGCAATCCCCGCCCCGACGCACGAGTCGGCCGGCGTGGACTTCTTCCCCCTGACCGATCCCTCCACCTTCAGCAAGCTGGTGGCCGGCTACCGGAAAAGCCGCTACCTGTCCCACTTCGGCCAGCGGTTTATCGAAATTGCGCAGGATATTTTGGAGATATAGCGCGGATCTCTTTTTCGCAAAAATGGGCGCACTGGCCCCTTATTTCCAATAAATGTATGGAAACGTCCCACTTCGGGACGTTTCCTTTTGCTATATAGAGGGTCCCTGGGGCCGCCCTCGACAAGATTGAAGGAGGAATTTTCATGGCAAGCAATTACACGGAACACTATCGACTCAACC
>CATONV010000082.1 GCA_951801655.1 uncultured Oscillospiraceae bacterium
CTTGGCTTTGAATGCGGCCCGAACCTTGCGGCTTGAATCGCGAATAAACCATTCGCTTTAGATAACCTCACATAAAGAAGTACAGATTTCAGAGTTCCACATACCCGACAAAGTTGTAGTAGATTTTGATGTCACGGTGGGTCTCCCCGGCGATTTCGTACTTCTCGCCCACCTCCGAGCCGTTGCTGAAACGCAGGAATCTTCCATAGCCGGGGCTGCTGTTCCCCTCACGGGAAATTTTCTTATCGGGCTTGCCCTGTTCAAACTGCGGATCGTGATAGGGGAGTTTTCTGTTGAAAAATGCAGTGTGTCATGTTATAATCGACTGCGCAAAATCAGAAAAAGTTATGGGAGGTGCATTTCAAAGCTGGAGGAACAGTGCCGGTAAAGTCCGGCGGCGTGTCGGCACATCATCAGATGGAGAACCGCGTATTCCGCAGAGAAATAAGAGCACAAGGAGGGTATCTCACAAAATGAAACGCACAAATCAAAAAAACATTCGGCTCATCGCCTTCACTTTGGCGGTATGCCTGCTGCTCGCGCTGGCAGGCTGTTTCCCGAACGAGGAAAGCAGCTCCAAGCCGAACGAATCCATCGAAAGTCATCCCGCGAATACGGAATCATCTCTGCTGTCAACCCTGCCCACAGGCCTGATAACAGGGAAAAGCCGGGAGATTTCTGAGGAGGACAACGAGAAAATTGAGCACGCCCTCATGGAAATGGAGAGCCAGCTCCGCGACGATCCCGACGGCGTTTCGGTCAAGCAGCGGAACTGGGCTTCTTACTCTAGCTCCTTGGGCAAAGCCCTTTTGAACGACGCGGAGGCCACCTTCTATGACCGGCTGGACACGTTCTGCCTAGGATATCTGAAAAATACCGACCGCAACGCCATTGAAAGCTCTCTGCTTGACGACCAATGGTGCGTAGCCAGCGGGGTCCCTTATGCGGATCTTGGGCTGACGCACGAAGAAGCGGGGGCTATCTACCAGTGGTTTCTGTATAATTGCCCCCAGTATTACTTTTTTGGCGCAGGCTGTCTGAGAACCAGCCGGGAGATTAAGCCATACGTCTATTCCTGTTGGGCGAACGGAAGCGAGCGCGCGGAGGTTACGAATGAGCTGTTCGATAAACTGGACGGATGGATCGCCCTGGTGGACGAAAACGCGGGCACCACCTATCAAAAGGAGTACTTAACCAACGACTTTCTCTGTGAAACCGTCACCTACGATTATGAGAGCTTAGAGGATGACCAGATTGAGAAGCTGTGGCTCAATCAGTCCCTCTATACCGCTGTAATGTCGGAAAATACCGTGTGCGCAGGGTATTCAAAGGTGTTTACCGCCATGATGAGCGCAATGGACGTGCCGGCGACAGGTGGGCTGAGCACAGGACACGCTTGGAACGTGGTGCTTTGCGACGATCAGAATTATTATTGCGTCGATGTCTGCTGGAACGCGACCGGGGGCGATAAATTGGGGTATCTCAACGTCGGTGACGCAACCTCCAAGGCCAGGGACGGCGATCAAGAATCCCACGTCTACAGCCATCCGGAAGCCCAGTGGATCCCGGAAATCTCAAAAACGGACTATCAGCCTACGACGCACGACATCAAGGGTGAAAAGGTTCTTGTAGATATACCCGATCCGATCCAGATTACCGTATTGGACGACGGTGAGCATGACAACGGCATTTTGGTTGACTGGCCTGATGTGGAGGGCGCCGATGAATATGAATTCGCAATCTTTACGGACAGCAGCTATTCAGAGATCATGATAACCTCCAAGGGCGAACGCTCAAAGCGCACGGAAGAGTCTCAGACAGCGGTCTGGAACCTGAAGCCTGAGCAGATGTTCTATTACGGTGTCCGGGCGGTGAAAACCGTCGATGGCAAGGAGTACTACTCTGATTGGAACTATTTCTCCGAAAGGCTCGACTCTATTTGGGACGAGGAACGCCAGCTTTCCAAGCCTACGGGCGTTGTGGTAACTGCCGATCCGGAAAATCCCAGCACCGAGGCGAATATCCAATGGAACGCAGTGGCGGATGCGGAGCAATACGAGTTTGCGCTCTTCAAGGACAGCGCCCATGATGAGCTTTGGAAATCATGGAACAAGACGCGGGCAGGCATAGGCCTGATCAAACTCCAAAGCAATTATACCTACTATTACGGCATCCGGGCAATCAAAACCGTCAACGGAGAGGATTATTACTCCAACTGGACCTACGGCTCTTTCCAGTTGGATGAGCTTGCGGAAGCGGAAAACAACACGCTTTCTAAGCCAGAAAACTTGAGCGTGGAACGGGATGAGAAAGACGAAAGCAACTGTATCTTTTCCTGGAGCGCTGTAGACGGAGCCGAAAAATACCAGTTCGCCCGCTTCACGGATGAAACATATAAAACAATTAGGGAGGGAACATCGGGCAAGCCGGCTTCGTGGGAAAAAGAGAATCCCCGGATTGTTCTCGGCCCCATTTCTACCGATGGTAACCGTTATTACGGCGTTCGGGCGATAAAGACCATCAACGGAACGGACATCTATTCCGATTGGACCTATATCTCCTTCAACCCGGTTGCTTTGAAACCCGGCGCAGGCAGTCAGCTTTCCAAACCCGCAAACCTGAAGTGGGAGCGGGATGAGGAAAAGGAAGATGTTCTCAACTTTTCCTGGGATGCAGTGGATGGGGCTGAAAAATACCAATTCGCCCGTTTTACGGACGGAACATTTGAAACGATTATGGAGAGAGAATCAGGCGGCTTGCAGTCGTGGGAAAAAGAGAATCCCCAGATTACTCTCGGCCCCTTCTCTACCAACCGCACCTATATTTATGGCGTTCGGGCGATAAAAACCGTCGACGGGACGGATGTCTATTCCGATTGGACGTACATCTCTTTCAGCTTAAAATGACGGCTATGAGGGCTGGATTGCCTGTAATTCGGAAAAGGCGGGAGCCGCCGCTGCGGCTTCCGCTCCCGAAAGGTCTTTGCCAGCCATCCCGGTTTATCTAGTTTGGAAAGGACCGGGACATCGCTCAATATCTCGCCAATATGCGCAGCAGTGCACTTCCTGTTTTGGGTGCGTCCTCGGGTAAGGGCTAACTATCATCGTCAGAAGAAAAATGTGGCCAGGGTTCAAGAACCCTGGCCATATTTTTCAGAACTTTTTTGAGCGCTTCACCCCCGGCAGAGCGCGTCTCTATGATTACAGCATGGTAGATTTTTCCTTGTTCACCTTCATGCTGTTCGTCTACCCCACTATCCGATGCAGGGGTTCCCTTTGGCAAACAGTGAGCGGAATCCATGGCACTATCACGCTGACACTCCCACACGAAAAGCTATCCCGCTACATCTCACTCTTGAATCAAAATTTCCCGGCTGGCGTTGTCTACCACGCCCTTAGACACCACCTTGGCCCCTGTATACTTCTCCAGCAGCCCGGCCAGTTCATCCAGCGCAGCCTTCAAATCATCCATCCGCGCCGGATCCACGCACTCCATAGCGATGAATTCAGCAGTGGTGGCATCCTTTACCGCAGTGCGCTTGCCGTCCCGCCAGTTCCAGCACCGGCACACCACACCGGCGGCGTCATAGTAGGCCAGCTCGCCCGGCCGGGGCGGGTCAGGCTCATCCGCACCGATGGGCAGAAAGTCCTCGCCGCCCGCCATCACGCCCAGATGGAGGTCGCCGTCAAAGGCATCCATGTCCTCCGCCCCGATGGGCAGAGCATACTTCAGCGAGATCGCGTTGGTGATGTCCACTGTGGGGGCGATGGAACCCACCGGATCTCCCTTGGACACCCGCTTCAGCAGTGCTTCGATGGAACAGCGGACCCCCTTTTTGGTGGGGAACTTCTGATATGCCTCCCGCCATACCGCCACAGGACGGTTCTGGGACAGCGCGACGCCCTCATCCAGATGATTCAGCGCGGCTGCGTTAGCGTTTTTGAGCAATGCCTCTACCTCTGCGGCCTGCTCCGGCTCGAGCCGGGCGGCCTCGTCAATGTCCTTTACCGTGAGCACCCCGATGGCGGCGCTGGGGAACAGCTCCCAAAAAGACGGATCGGCAATAAACTTTTTCATGATAGGAACCTCCTAAAAAATATTTTGCATCGGCCACGGGAACGGGCCTGGAACCGAATATGCACACACGATATCCTTATGCCTACCCTGTCTTAACCAGTTGGACGGCTTCCTTTCCAGTCATATGGGCAGCGGTGCAGATAATTGACCGGCCCCGCATAGGGGTAGCCGTCGCCGCTCTCCAGCGCCAGCACGCCGGAGGTTCCACGGTCCAACACGGCGGCGTAATCCGCTTCACACAGTTGTTGACCCTTGCGTCTCATTTCACGAAACACATTCCTGCCCTCCTTTTTCACAAAAATATAACGCCAGTCCCTCTATCTTCTGTGGCCTAACGATAGAAGGTCTGGCGTTTTCCCCTTACCCGGCGGCAAAGAGTTCCCCATTCACTTTTATGAATTTTTACATATCATACCACGGGTCCAGTCAAAAGTCAACTGTTTTTTTGAAAGATTATCAATTCAGACACATATTTTTTCGTCTGCACTGGAGGGCTTTCTCTTTGTAGACACTGGTGCAGTCCGCAATTTCTCACAACGGTACTTTTTATGGTAAATGGCTTTGGGCTGGCGGCTTCGTTCTTGTTTACTGCGCCGCAAATTTTGCAGAGGGCCTCCCCTTCTGTATTGCACTTTTTCTCTCATTTAGGGGCAGGGGGCCAGGGCAAGGCCCCGGCGAATGCGGGCGGCGTATAGCCGGATGCGATGCTTGCCCCACCTAAAAGGGTGGGCATTCGCCCCGGGGCGTTTCTGCGTTGTCCTTACCCGGTGCTTCTTTGGCCCCACAAAGTGACTGTCCACACTGCGGGCAGATGTGACCAAAATTTATCCCGCACGAAAATCGAACGCCCTGCTTTGCCATTACCCTGGGCATTTTACCGAAGCAAAATCGGGCACTGTCAGGGCAAAAAATGCGCCGGGAGGCCGGGTGAACCTGCCCGACCTCCCGGCGTTTCTGTCTGCCTTGGCACTTCAGTTTTTTGGGGGTGAAAACCGCTCCCTGCCACAATCGCGCACAAAGGGGCTAACACCGCGTTTCAACCCTGTGAGGTGTACGGGGGCACATAAGCCTTCACAGGTGCGGACACGGGGCTTCGCGGTTTTGGCTGTAGCCCGGCACAGATGAGCGGTCATTGGCAGAGGATGACCCGGCAAAAACCTGCCGCCTAGTTTTTAGATGTTCTGAACCTTTTGAGTACTTTCAGCTTGCCGCGGAGAACGCCTCTATGATTACTGCAGGGTAAATTTTTCCCAGATATTTTTACAACTCGGTTCTATCCTCGCTGAAATACTGCGAGTTCATAACGTCGATTTCTGGAATTCTTAGCTGCTTACAGATCCACCTGTACACCTACACCTGCCTGATCCGCCGCATCCAGAATGCTGGCGGCGGAAACCAGATCCTGAAGAGCAATCCCCGTGGAATCAAAGATGGTGATGTCCTCTTGGGCCGTCCGGCCGGGAACCACGCCCGCCATCACCCCGCCGATCTCTCCCAGCAGGCCGGACAGGATGCCCTTTTTGTGGGGGATCTCGCACTCGCCCACCGACAGGCATTGGCCCTCGTCATCACCGAACACCTTAGCAGCACGGAACAGTTCAAAGTCCACCTCCTCCTTGCCGCTCAAATCGGCTCCGATGCAGCTCAAGTGAGTGCCAGGACGCACCCATTCCGCTTTGATGTAAGGCTCATAGGCTGGCGTGGCAGTAAATATGATATCCGCCTGCTTTACGCCTGCCTCCAGTTCCGTAGGCAGAATGTCCACTGTACGGCTGACGCCCCCCGCTTTCAGCAGTTCGCCCACCTTTTCCGTGATGGACGGGCACAGTTTTTTCCCATTTTCAGGGAACTTGGGATCAGTCAGCAGCACCCGATCCAATCCCGGCAGGGCGGTGATTGCCGCCGCAACCAGATAGGGAGCCAGCCCGCCACAACCCGCAATCAGCAGGGTTGTGGCATCAGGCCGGGCCAGGTATTTGGCCCCGATTGCGGCAGCCGCTCCGGTGCGGCAGTGGGTGATGGGCCCTGCATTCAGCAGAGCCTTGGGTACGCCGGTGGACAGGTCGAACAGGAGCGAGGTGCCGAACAGGGCGGGCAGGCCCTTCTCAGGGTTAGCCCCAAACCAGGAGACCACTTTCAAGCCGTAGATATCCGCTCCGCCCAAGTGGCCGGACTTGATATCCAGATCGGCGTGGCCGGGGTCAAACTCGTGGAACACCATGGGCCACGTGCCGCTTTGGCCGCTGTGCTTTTCCAGATAGGCCCGTTCCACCGCCTGAATGGCCATGGGGATGGTAAAGATCGACTCTATTTGCTCCGCGGACAAAACTTTTACGACAGACATGATTCATTTCCTCCTTATTTTTGCTCCAGCGTCCGCAGGAAGGCACTGAAGGCGTTGAGACCATCTTTCAAAACCTGGGTGTCGCTGGCGTAGCCGATGCGGACGCTGTGGGGCTGTTCGAAACAGTCGCCGGGGGTGACAAAGGCTCCGGTCTCGTGGTACATCCGCTCACAGAATTCATAGGACGGCAGGTCATAATCGTAGTAGACCAGGGCCGTGGTACCCGCCTGGGGCTTGGTGTAGGTGAGCCGGGGCTCGGACGCCACCCAGGCGTCCAGAATGGCCAGGTTTTCCCGGACAATGCCCCGGTTGCGCTCCAGCATTTTATCGCTGTGGGCCAGTGCCAGCCCCGCCACCGCCTCGTCGAACATCCCACAACTCACCAGATTGTAGTCCCGATGGGACAGCATTGTTTTGATGGCCTCCATGTCATGGCTGGCAATCCAGCCCAGCCGCAGTCCCGCCAGAGAGAACACCTTGGACATACTGCTCACCGAGATGCCTTTGTCATAGAGATCCACGATGGACTCACACCACTGGTCGGTCTGGGTCAGGTGGCGGTACACCTCATCGCACATAACCCAGGCCCCGACGCTCTTGGCGATCTCCACGATTTCACGGAGCAGCTCCGTAGACATTAGTGCTCCGGTGGGGTTGTTGGGGTTGTTAATGCAGATCATTTTGGTGCCCGGGGTCACTAGGCGGCGCAGCTCGTCCAAGTCGGGCAAGTAGTCGTTCTCCTGGCGCAGGTGGAGCAGCTGCACGTCTGCTCCGAAGGACTCCGGGATGGAGTAGAGCTGCTGGTAGGTGGGCATGATGCTCACCACCCGCTCTCCGGGCTCCACCAGGGAATAGAACACATGGTGGTTGGCCCCCGCCGCACCGTGGGTGGTGACGACGTGCTCCGGGGAAATGGTCTTGTAGAGCTTGCAGATACCCTCCTTGAAGGCGGGCGCGCCCCAGATGGCACCGTAGGTCAGGCGGCGGGCACTAAACTCGTCGAGGAAGGCTTTCTTGTCCTGACCTGTCAGCTGGAATAGCTCATCCAAGGACACGGAGTCTACGCAGGTCTCTGCGATGTTGAACCGGGCTCCGTCCTCGTACTCGTTCATCCATTCCTCTACGGCAAAGGGTTTGATTTTCATGGAAATTCCTCCTTGTTTTCCTCTACCGCGAAACAAAAAAGCACCTGACACACAGCCTTGTGACGACCTTGCGGTCGTATTACCTACGGCTGAGTTCAGATGCCTTCAACCCCCCACCCGGTGGTGGAGGAAGCGGTATTGGATTGTTAAGCATAGATATAACACAGCTTGTGGGCAGTGTCAAGCCCTATTTTTGATTTTTTCTACGGAGATTTTTGGGGCGATGACTCAGATTCTGACCCAGAATAGAAAAAGAGCGGACGGAAGCAGTGGAGACAGCAGTGCCGGAAAGCATCCCTCTTTGGAGAAAACACGGTCCGAAAACGCCAAAAGCCGCCGACCGCAGCTCATAACCCGAAGGTCATCGGTTCAAATCCGGCCCCCGCAGCCAAGATAAGTTGACAGGCCACCAAGATAGGTGGCCTGTCAATTTTATATATAACGTTCATAACATCCTGCAAACCACAGTGATTTCCGTCACTGTGATTTTAATTTTGTGAAAGGATAGATTTCCATGAATATCATTGAAAAAAGCGAATCCATCCGTGCTGGTTTGCGAAAAGGCTTTCAGGATGGTACCTCCAAGATGGCCCAGCGCAAATGCTATGGCTATGACGTTGGAGCGGATGGTGCGTTGGTGGTCAACCCCAATGAGGCGAACATTGTCCGCTGGATCTTTGACCGCTACCTCAGCGGTGACAGTCTGGACAAAATCGCTGCTGGACTGAAGACGCAAAGCGTTCCATCCCCTACCGGCAAGCCAAAATGGAGCCGAGAGACTATCAACAAACTGATCTCCAACGAAAAGTATACAGGCAGGGTGCTACTCCAGAAAACCATCAGCGCTGGCGGCTCCCAAGTCAAAAACGATGGCCTTATGGAGCGGTATCTTTATTCCGATTCCCATGAGGCCATTATTTCTAATGAGAT
>CATONV010000083.1 GCA_951801655.1 uncultured Oscillospiraceae bacterium
GTACCTGAAAAAATTCAGCCGGGCGGTGCGGTGGCGTCTGCCGCCCCAGGAGTCGGAGGAGGCCATCGCCGACTACCGGGAGCTGATTTTTCAGGAGGAGAGGGACGAGAGCAAGCTGGTGGAGGAGCTAGGCGAGCCCGTCCAGGCGGCCCACCTGCTCACCGACGTAAAGAGCTACCGCCGGTGGCTGGCGGTGTTTACGGTGCTGGCCTATGGGCTGTTCCTGCTGGCCAAGTGGGCCTGGATGGGCTGGAGCCGGTTCTATTTCAGCTTTGCCGACCAGTGGTGGTATCCCGTGTGGGTGATGACTGTGGGACTTGTACTGTCCCTGTATTGGTTCCGGCGGCATGGACAGAAAAACGGCGCAATCTCCAAATGGTTGGTGCTGACTCTGGTTGTAGTGCTGGTTTTTGGTGTGGGAACAATGGGTTGGAACTGGTATGTGTTTGATTCAAGCTTTTTAGATGGCTATAAGGAGATATATCCCCACGTTATCCCCTGGCAGATCATCTTGCAGCGGGAACTGATTATCAATGGCGGAGCGGTATGCACTCTGATCGCTTTGGCTGGGCTGATATTGGCAAAGAGCTATGACCGTAGATGGTTGGCCCTGTATACGCTGGCCCTTACGGTGGCAGCAGTGTGCTGCTTTATCGGTTTTTTCTGTAGAAGCATGGACCTGAGCGATACTATTCGCAGTTCTGCCCAGTCCTACCTGTTCGCCCGCCTCATTCCCATCGGGGCGGCGGGCCTTCTCGGAACGGGGGTGGCCCTGTGCTGAAGAAGGACCTGCTGGAGCTGTGCCTGCTCCAGCTGCTGGCCGGGGGGGACAAATACGGCTACGAGGTTCTTACCCCCCTGCGCACCGCCTTCCCGGACACCCAGGAGAGCGCCATCTACGCCCTCCTTCGAGGCCTGGGGAAAGCGGGACTCACCTCCTGGTATATGGCCCCCGGCGGCGGCGGGCCGGATCGGAAGTACTACCGGCTTACCCCGGCCGGCCAGGCCCGGCTGGATGTCCTGCGGTCAGACTGGCGGAATATGCGGGACGCCATTGCCTCTTTCGGGGTGGAGTAGGGGGCGGAGCACGGCCCCGACATAAAATCTCTCAATGGGCACTCCGATTTGCCAAAAAATATTTACAAGCCCGGGAAATCGTGGTATCATATATTGTTGTGGGATTTTTTCCATGCAACCGATATGAAAACGAGGAGTGTTCCTTTATGAGCCGTATGGTCGGTACAATATCCCGGGGGATCCGCACCCCCATTATCCGCAGCGGGGACAATCTGGTGGAAATTGTCACCGGCTCCCTGCTGGAGGCTGCCAGGGAGGACGGATTTGCCATCCGGGATCGGGACATTGTGGCCATGACCGAGGCCATTGTGGCCCGGGCCCAGGGCAACTACGCCTCCGTGGACAACATCGCCGCCGACGTCCGTACCAAGCTGGGCGGGGAGACAATCGGCGTCCTGTTCCCCATCCTCAGCCGCAACCGCTTTGCCATTTGCCTGCGGGGCATTGCCAAGGGGGCGAAGAAAATTGTCCTCATGCTCAGCTACCCCTCCGACGAGGTGGGTAACCACCTGGTCAGCCTGGACGCGGTGGACGAGAAGGGGGTGGACCCCTACAAGGACGTCCTCACCCTGGAGCAGTACCGGGAGCTGTTCGGCTATGAGAAACACCCCTTTACCGGTGTGGATTACGTGGCCTACTACCAGGAATTAATTGAGGGATGCGGGGCCCAGGTGGAGATCATCTTTGCCAACGATCCCCGGGTCATCCTGCCCTACACCAAAAACGTGCTGTGCTGCGACATCCACACCAGGGCGCGCACCAAGCGGCTGCTCAAGGCGGCCGGAGCGGAGAGGGTCTTTGGTCTGGACGAGATTCTCAACGTTCCGGTGGACGGCAGCGGCTGCAACGAGAAATACGGCCTGCTGGGGTCCAACAAGTCCACCGAGGAGCAGGTGAAGCTGTTCCCCCGGGACTGCCAGGACCTGGTGGAGGCCATTCAGAAGAAGCTGCTGGAGGAGACCGGTAAGCGCGTGGAGGTCATGGTCTACGGCGACGGCGCCTTCAAGGACCCGGTGGGCAAGATCTGGGAGCTGGCCGACCCGGTGGTTTCCCCCGCCTACACCGCCGGCCTGGAGGGCACCCCCAACGAGCTGAAGCTGAAATACCTGGCCGACAACGACTTCGCCGAGCTGTCCGGCGAGGCGCTGAAGCAGGCCATCAAGGACCGCATCCACAAAAAGGACGGCGACCTGGTGGGCCAGATGGTGTCTGAAGGCACCACCCCCCGCCGTCTCACCGATCTGATCGGCTCCCTGTGCGACTTGACGTCCGGGTCCGGGGATAAGGGAACCCCGGTGGTCTTTATCCAGGGCTATTTCGACAACTACACAACTGAGTAGAATACAGCCGCGCCGCCCGATGGGCGGTGCGGCTTCTGCGTTGCCTGATCAGTCCTGAAAGAGGGGGGTGGAGAGATAGTGGTCCCCGGCGTCCGGGAGGAGGACCACAATGGTCTTGCCCCGGTTTTCCGGCTCCTTGGCCAGCTGAATGGCGGCATGGGCCGCTGCTCCGGAGGAAATTCCCACCAGAATGCCCTCCCGCCGGCCGATCAGCCGGGCGGCGGCGTAGGCCTCTTGCGTGGAAACGGTGACGACCCGGTCATAGATGGAGGAATCCAGCACGGCGGGGACAAAGCCGGCGCCGATGCCCTGTAGTCCGTGGGGGCCGCTGCGTCCCTGACTGAGGACAGGGGAGTCGGCGGGCTCCACCGCTACAACCTGCACCGCCGGGTTTTTCTCCTTCAAATACTGTCCCGTGCCGGTGAGAGTGCCGCCTGTGCCCACGCCGGCCACAAAGATGTCCACTGTGCCGTCGGTGTCTGCCCAGATCTCAGGGCCGGTGGAGGTGCGGTGGGCCGCCGGGTTGGCCGGATTGACAAACTGACCGGGAATGAAGCTGTCCGGGAGTTCCCGGGCCAGCTCCTCCGCGCGGTCAATGGCCCCCTGCATCCCCTTGACTCCATCGCTGAGTACCAGCTCAGCGCCATAGGCGGTCATCAGCTGCCGCCTCTCCAAACTCATGGTGTCAGGCATGACAATGATGATGCGATAGCCCCGGGCTGCCGCCACGCTGGCCAGACCGATGCCCGTGTTGCCCGAGGTGGGCTCAATGATAACAGAGCCGGGCTTCAGCTGTCCGCTGGCCTCGCCCGCGTCGATCATGGCCCTGGCTACCCGGTCCTTTGCGGAACCGGCGGGGTTGAAATACTCCAGCTTGGCCAGAACGCGGGCCTGCAGCCCCTCCTCCTGCCCGACGCGGGCCAGCTCCAGCAGCGGAGTGCCGCCGATCAGCTGCTCTGCGGATGTAAAAACATTGCCCATAGTCGTCTCCTCCTGTTGATCCCATTTGCGGCGGTGGTTTATTCCCATGATAGACCTGCGGGCGGCAGCTGTCAACACAGGTTTTTCTCCGGGCGCAGCTGGGCCAGGGCGAAGGCCGTATAGAGACCTGCGGCAATGGGCAGGGCGTTCTCGTCGATATCGAAGCCGGGAGTGTGGTGGGCCAGCCGGGAACCGGGAACCTCCGGACTGCCGCTGCCCACGTAGGCGTAAACGCCGGGGATGGCAGCGATGAGCTCCGCCATGTCGTCGCCGCCCAGAGAGGGCTCCTTGGGGACCAGATTTTCCCGGCCCACCACCGACTGGATAACCGGGACAGTCTCGGCGTAGACCTGTGGGTGATTGATAAGGGCCCGGGTAAAGGACTCAATGGAAATCTCGGCGGAGGTGTTGTACAGGGCGGCCACACTGCGGGCGGTATGGGTCAGCTTTTCGCCGATCATCTCCCGGGTGGCGGGGGCAAAGGCGCGTATGGTGCCCTCGATGACCGCCTCTCGGGCCACAATGTTGTACCCCTCTCCTGAGCGGAGTATCCCCACGCCGATGAGGGCGGGATCAGAGGGGGACTTCAGCCGGCCCACAATCCCCTGAAGGGCGGTTACAATCTGGGCGGCGGCGTAGAGGGCGTCCGCGCCTAGCTCCGGCGTGGAGACATGGGCGCTTTTGCCCAGTACCCGAATGGTGAAGCGGTCCACTGAGGCGTTTTCGGCCCCCGGACTCATTGCAACCTGTCCCACAGGCAGGTTGGACTGCACATGTAGCCCGAAGGACCGGACAGCGCCCTCCAGCACGCCGGACTGGAGAAAGCTGCGGGCCCCCTTGCAGTACTCTTCCCCAGGCTGAAAGACCAGCAGAATTTCTCCGAAAAAGGTGTCCTCCAGCCGTTTCAGTGCCCGAGAGGCCCCAAGAAGGGCGGCGGTGTGGGCGTCGTGGCCGCAGGCGTGCATGACCCCGGGGCGCTGGGAGGCGTAGGGGACATCTTTTTCGTCCTGAATGGGCAGAGCGTCCATATCCGCCCGGAGGACAATTCTCCTGCCCGGCCCCCTCGTACCCCGGATGATGCCCAGCACGCCGGTGTCTCCCACCGCCTGAACGGGAATGCCGACAGCTTCCAGCTCTGAACGGACGCGGGCGGCGGTGTCATACTCTTTCATGCTTCGTTCAGGACAGCGGTGAAATTGCCGCCGCAGCGCAGTAAGATAGCCGCGGTCCTCTTCAATATAGGGATGGATTCCCATAGAAATCACCTCATTGTGGGGTTCAATCGGTATTATATCTCATACCAGCGGATCTCATTGGCCTCCAGATCCAGAGAGAAGGAGGAGCCATCCCCCCGGTAGACCGTGGTAGACTGGGGGGCGTAGGTGTTGTTGACCACGCAGAAACGACCGTTCTTCACATAGGCGTGGACGTCCACGTTATAATTAGAGGACAGCCACAGCTTGAGCTGTTCCTCGCTGTGAGAGGACCAGAGGACGGCGCGGTGGAGCAGCCGGCTGTTTTCAAAGGAGTAGGGCAGTCCGGAGATGTACACCGCCCGGCCCCTGCCAAAGTCGTTTGCCGCCAGCTGAACCTCTCTGTCCCGCTGGAGAAGCACCTGGGTCCCCTCCAGGGCGTAGAGACTCTTCTTGCCCTCTCCAAAGTTTACATCCCCCTGACAGTCGGCCAGGATAAAGTGGTCAGGGTGTTCCGCCCAGTTGTACTTGTCATAGTTCAGGGTGAAGCCGGTCTCTTTCTCCACCCCCAGCACCCCGGCCAGCTGGAGATAGCGTCCCTGGTATTGGTGGCCCGTGGGCTCGCCTACCCCGATGAAGCCGCCGCCGTTCCAGACAAACTTCTTCACCACGGTGGAAATTTCCGGGTCCTCCCAGACGGCTCCGCCGGTGTGGGCGGTATCGCCGTCGCCCACGTTGAGGAGAACGTCCACATCTCTCAGAACGGACGGATCGGCCTTGAGGTCGTCAAAGCTGATAAACCTTACCTCGTAGGGGGCCCCGGACAGGGCCTCGATGACCCCGGCGTAGGAGTAGTTCTGCTTCTGATACAGGGCGTGGTGGACCATGTGGCAGCCCCAGGACCGGGCTTTGCCCCAGCTGTTCAGAACGCCGACGGTTTTGACGCAGTAGGGGGTGGTCCCCTTGATGTTGTCGTACAGCTCCCGGAACTCGCGACAGACAGACTCCACATAGTCGATAAACTCCGGGAACTGGCAGGCCAGCTTCAGGTAGCCGCCGTAGCCAATGCGGTCGATGGGCTTGCGCAGAATGGCCCGGCGGGCGGTGACCCAGTTCTCCTTGGCCTCCCGGACGGGGTCGCCCCCCTCATGGAAGGTATCGGGAAAGAAGTAGGGCAGAAAACGGCCCTCGGTATACGTTACCCCGGGGATATCGGAGATCAGCCGCAGGGTGGAGCCGTTGCCCACGCTGCCCACCACTGCGTCCAGGCCGATGGTCTTGAACTCGTCCATGTAGGGCTCGGTGCCGATCCAGTGGTCCCCCAGGAACATCATGGCTTCCTTGCCTAGCTCGTGGGTGATGTCCACCATCTCCTTGGCCAGCTTGGCCACCTCCCGGCGCTGGAAGGCCATAAAATCCTTGAACTGCTTGCTGGGCACCCGGTACTGGTTGTTGTAGTACCCCTGGTCGATGATGTACTCGGGCCGGAACTGGTAGCCGGCTTCCTTCTCGAACTGTTCCAGAATGTAGGGGGAGACCGAGGCGGAGTAGCCATACCAGTCCACATACTTCTCCCGTTTCAGCTCATCGAAGACCAGGGTAAACTGGTGGAAGAAGGTGGTGTACCGGATGACGTTCACATAGGGATGGTCCGCGATGAATTTGCGCAGCCTCTCCATGGTGAATTTCCGGGTTTTGGGCTGGCGGACATCGAAGGTGATCTGGTGCTCAAAGTTCTTCCAGTCGTTGGTGACGGCGTTGTACATGTGAACCGGGTCCCAGATCAGGTAGGCCAGAAAACTGACGGTGTAGTCGTGAAACTCCTCCGGAGACTCGATTACCACGCAGCTACTCTCCGACTCCCAGCGCCAGAGATGGGAGGGGAGGGGCTGCCCCGTGGTGCGGTCCACCACCTCCCACCAGCGTTTGATGTCGTCCCGGGTGTTCACCTGTATCAGCTCACCGCTGATCCCCCGCATCAGAGGGATGGACAGCGCCCCGCCGCTGGCGGTGTGGAAGGCGGTCATAATGTAGCACTGCTGCACCTCGTCAGGGTTGGCGCGGGCCCATTCGTTGTCCTTCCGGGTGGTGTAGTAGGTGGAGTATACCTTGGCGTCTACCGCCTTCAGCTGCTCCGGATAGTCGGTGCCGTCGCAGTCCCGGATGGCGTCCGCCCCCCAGCGTTTCAGCAGGTCCAGGGTCTCAGGTACCACGTCCACGTCAGTGGGGATGGTAACCCGGCCTGTGTTATGTGTATCGGTCATAGTGTCTCCTCTCAGTGCTTTTTCCGGTCTGTGAAGCGGGCATTATAGAGGTACAGGGTGGCCAGAATCAGGGCGACCCCCACCAGCATCAGGCCCAGGCCCGCCATCTGGCCGGTCATCATCCAGCCTCGGACAATCAGGATCATGCCAAGTACAAAGGTGATCAGCATCAGGATGATCCTGAGCTGACTATGCTCTTTCCAAAAATTCATTGCGCATCCCCCTTTTTTCGTTCCCGGCCAAGGTTTTGCCAAAATTCAACCTGCCGCTTGACATACTGTGGATCGGAAATTGTGGCCAGCCAGGCCTCGTAATAGACGGTGAAGCTCTCCGCCGCCAGGCCATAGCCGCCCTCGTTGTCCGTATCAAAGACCCGGCCCCGGTGCGGCCCGGTGAGGACCAGAGCAAAGTCCCACTGACAGCCGTGGGTCCCCAGGGTCAGCACGCCCCGACTCCAGTCCTCATCCTCCGGGATCTCCTGGATGAAATAGCGGGACGGATCCTTCTCATAACCCTCCCGGGTGACGATGGAATATTCCTCCACCTCCTCCGACTCCATGGGCCGGGGCTCGAAGGGCTGGCCAAGGGCCGCCCAGAAGCGGGGCAGCCACTTCTGGCCGGTCTCCCGGAATTGCTCCGCAAAGGAGCCGATGCCGTAGTCCGGTCCAGCGCCGCCGTCGCCGATCTCGGTGAGGAAATACACATAATCCTCCGGCAGTTCAAGGCCGTGGCGCGTCTCGATTTTGTGGATCAGGGCCGGGGCAAGGGGCGGGCGGAGCCGGTATTGGTGCTTTTTGGCCCCGAACAGCGCATAGCTTGGGTCGAGCTGGCGGGCCGCGTCCAGGATTTTCTGTACCTCGCTCCGCGTCATCCCTTCAGTCCTCCCACGGTCATGCCCTGGGTCAGCTTCTTCTGCACGCACATGTAGAGAATCAGGGTGGGCAGCATCACCAGTACCAGGCCGGCGTACATTCGCCCGTACTGGGCCGCCGATTGGGAGGCCTGCATCAGGTTCAGCAGTCCCACCGGGAGAGTCTTCTGTCCGGTGGCGCTGTTCATCAGGGTCATGGAGATGATGTACTCGTTCCAGAAGGACA
>CATONV010000084.1 GCA_951801655.1 uncultured Oscillospiraceae bacterium
GCCGCCACCTCGTCGTCCCGGATGGCCTTGAAGGCCCGGCCGTAGGTGGAGTTGATGAGCAGCACGATAAAGGCGATGAATACCCCGGCCAGCACCACATAGGCGGTGGGGTGGGAGAAGGCGGGGTAGCTCTTGAGCAGGTTGGAGCCGTTGGTGATGGGCCCCAGGGCGTTCCACTGGAAGAAGGCCTTCAAAATCTCGGCAAAGCCGAGGGTGGCGATGGCCAGATAGTCGGACTTCAGCCGCAGTACTGGCAGGCCGATGAGAAAGGCGAACAGACCGGCCAGCAGTCCGCCCACCAGCAGGGCGGCCAGCATGCCAGCCACGGTGCCCGCGCTGTCCCCAAGGAAGGAGGAGAAGAAATCCGGCAGGGAAAATTTCAGCGCGCCGCCGTCGAAGTACTGGTATACGCCGGCCTTTTTGTCCATGGGGATGGTGAGAACCGCGTAGGAGTAGGCCCCCAGCAGCATAAAGCCCGCCTGGCCCAGAGAGAACAGGCCGGTGAAGCCGTTAAGCAGGTTCATAGACACCGCTACCAGGGCGTAAACCGAGGCCTTTTCGATGACCTTTACGGCGATGTGGTAGCTGGGCAGGGAGAAGTCCACTGCCACGCAGACGCACAGCAGGATCAGCAGGATCACTGCGGTGATGATATTTTCTCGTTTCTTCATTGTGATCCTTCCCCCCTTACACCTTGTCTGTGACCTTTTCCCCGAAAAGGCCGGTGGGCTTGACGCACAGCACCACGATGAGCAGGGCGAAGGTGAAGGCGTCGGAGAAGGTGGTCAGCCCGATGCCCTTGATGATCTCCTCGCACAATCCGATGATGAAGGCGCCCACCACAGCCCCGGGAATGGAGCCGATGCCGCCGAAGACGGCGGCCACGAAAGCCTTCAGGCCGGGCATGCCGCCGGAGGTGATGCTTACGGAGGGGTAGTTGGTGAAATAGAGGATGGCGCCTACCGCTGCCAGGAAGGAGCCGATGACGAAGGTCATGGAGATGACGGCGTTGATCTTCACGCCCATGAGCTGGGCGGTCTCAAAGTCCTTGGCGGCGGCCCGCATGGCCAGGCCGATCCTGGTGTGGTTGATGAGGTAGACCAGCCCGGCCACCAGCAGGATGGTGAGTACGGGGGTGATGAGGGTGACCCGCTTGGTGGACTCGCCGAAGAGAATCACGTTCTCGGAGACCCAGGGGATGGGGTTCACCACCGGCTGGGCGACGCCGCCGGTGAGGTAGAAGGCCAGGTTCTGGATCAGGTAACTGACGCCGATGGCGGAGATCATCAGCGACATGCGGGGGGCGGTGCGCAGTGGCTTGTAGGCCGCCCGCTCAATGACAAAGCCGAGAATTACCGTACAAAACAGCACCCAGGGCAGGGCCAGGTATATGGGCATGGACGCGGTGGAGTAGACCATCAGCAGTCCGGCCACCATGAACACGTCGCCGTGGGCGAAGTTGATCAGGCGAAGGATGCCGTAGACCAGGGTATAGCCGATGGCGATGAGTGCATACTGGCCGCCCACGGATATGCCGTTGATGAGGTATGGCAGCATGGAAAGACCTCCTGTTTCTTTATTTGGGATGGTTGGACCGTCTTGACAGGACGGGCGGGGTCCTGTCCTGTCAAGGCGGCCCACAGCTTTGGGTAAGGGGATTGGCGGAGCGGGAGCCCGCTCCGCCAATCTGTTGGCTGTTACAGTAGTATGTGCGCGG
Source organism: uncultured Oscillospiraceae bacterium (assembly GCA_951801655.1). GTDB lineage: Bacteria > Bacillota > Clostridia > Oscillospirales > Oscillospiraceae > Lawsonibacter. The sequence continues at coordinate 1,718 of CATONV010000084.1, forward strand.
CAGACTCAGCCCACACCCTGAATCTTCACAAAGTCCCAATCACCGGTCTCGGTGTTGGCGGCCTTGATATAGGCCTGATCACGCTTGGCGTCGCCGATGTCGTCAAACTCAATGAGACCGGTTATGCCGGTGTAGCTGACGGAGGGCAGGGCCTCCATCACGGCCTTGGGGTCGGTGGAACCGGCGGCCTTCAGGGCCTCCAGTGCGGTGAAGTAGGCGTCGTAGCCCATAACGGTGACGGCGGAGATCATGTCGTTGCCGCCGTTGTTGGTCTTGGCGTCGGGGTTGGCGTTGATCCACTCCTTGATACCTGCGTCAAACTCGGCGTTGCCGCCCTCCTGATAGAAGGTGGTGACCGCCACGTTGGCATTCTTGCCCTTGGTGCTCTCGGCTACCATGTTGTTATCCCAGGTGTCGGAGCCCAGCAGAGTGCCCTCAAAGCCCTGAGCGGAGGCGGCCTCGATGATCAGCTGGGCGTAGTTGGTGGAAACGGGGGCAAAGATGACGCCGGCGCCGGCGCTCTTGGCGTTGTTGATATAGGACACGAAGTTGGCGCTGCCCTCGGGGAAGTCCTCGCTGATGACGGTGCCGCCCAGGTCCTCAAAGGCCTCCTTGAAGTAGTGGACCAGGCCCTGGTCGTAGTCGGAGCCCAGCATGGCCAGGGTGTAGGCGGTATCCACGCCCAGCTCCTTGGCGTAGCTGGCCAGGGCGGGACCCTGGAAGGGGTCGGTAAAGCAGATGCGGAAGTAGGCGTCGCAGTCGGCAGTGACCTGGGGGTTGGTGCAGGTGACGCCGATGGCGGGCACGCCGGCCTCGGCAAAGACGGCACCGCCGGCCATGGACACGCCGGAGCCGTAGGAACCCAGGATGACGGACACGCCCCGGTTTACCACCTCAGCGGCGGCAGAGGGACCGTTCTCTGGGGTGGTGCGGTTGTCTACGATCTCCAACTGGACGTTGTAGGTCTCGCCGCCGATGTCCACAGTGGGCTGGACGGAGTTGGCGTACTGCATGCCCAAAATCTCCTGCTTGCCGCCAGGGCCGTTGTCGCCGGTCTGGGGCTCAAACACACCGATTTTGACCACCTTATCGCCGGCAGGGGCGGCGGGGGTGTTGGAGGCGGCGGGCTTGCTGCCGCTGGGGGTGCCGCCGCCGCCGCAGGCGGCCAGACTCAGGGCCATCGCGCAGGCCAGGGCCAAAGAAAGAAGCTTTTTCATTTTATTCCTCCTAATCTCAAGGGACCTTCCGGTCCAGGGTAATATGGAGATTTTACGGGATTTTTTCCGGTTTTTCAAGACTAATAATATACAGAAAGTTTTTCGTTTCAGCCCGGCCCGGAAATAGATGTTCCTGTAAAATACCGACGAGTGTCCGTATGGCACGGACACAAAGGAGATGAGCTAGATTTTCCACGGGCAGATGTCCGCGTGAGAAGGACAGCTGTTTTGGTCATTTTGCCGGGCGTGGGAAGCAAAATATCGCGGCGAGGGCAAAATGGAATATTGAGGGCAAATAATGGGTGACAAAACGGCGCTTTTATGATAAAATAATATAATCAAAAAGCGAAGGGAGGCGGCGGCCATGGGGAGAGAGGGTCATGATCTGATGGAGCATATCCTGTCGCTGCTGAAGTTCCTTCAGTCCCGGGGCATCCCGGTGGACCGGTGTACGCAGAGAGAGGTGCTGACCTTGCTTCCGGATGATTCGGAGCTGAGGACGGCCTATGAGATGCTTCGGTTTATGGAAAAAATACCGGGGGGCTTTATGATCTACCAGGCCGACGGAGAGGAGAGGATCGTATACGCCAACAGCGGTCTGCTGCGCGTCCTTCGGTGTGACGACTGGGCGCAGTTCCAGGCCCTGACGGGAGGGTCCTTCCGGGGGCTGGTCCATCCGGAGGATCTCCAGGAGGTGGAACAGAGCATCGAAAGGCAGATTGCCAACAGCCGGTACGACCTGGACTATGTGGAGTACCGCGTTCTGCGCCGGGACGGGACTGTGGGCTGGATTGAGGACTATGGGCATTTTGTCCGCGGAGAGTCAGTGGGGAATTTTTTCTATGTCTTTCTGGGGGACGCTACGGAAAAGCAGGAACGTCAGCGCAGCGAGAGGGAGAAGGCGGAACAGCGGTTTCAGGGGATGATTCAGGAGTACGACCGGGAGAGGTCTCTCATCGATCAGGAGTATCTGCGCCGGCTGGAAGTCATTGAGGGCCTGAGTGTCAACTATGAGTCCATCCTCTATGCGGAGCTGGAAAAGAACCGCATTCGGGCCTACCGGCTGAGTACCCGGACGGTGCGGCAGTTCGGGGAAAAGTACCGGATGAAAGAGCTGTGCTGGTATCTGGCCGACTATGTGAACACCTGGGTCCACCCGGAGGACAAAGAGATGGTGGCCGAAGAGACCGATCCGGACTATATCCGGAAAAAGCTGTCGGAGGCCGGGAACTACTACATCAACTACCGGGTGATCTTTCAGGGCCAGGTGCAGTATATCCAGTTGCGCATTGTCAACGTGACCCGGGGGAACCGGGTGGACCAGATTGTACTGGGCTACCGGCGGGTGGATGGGGAGCTCAAGCAGGAGATGCAGCAAAAGCAGATCCTGGCGGAGGCCCTGAAAAGCGCCAATCTGGCCATTGCGGCCAGAGATGAGTTTTTGTCCAACATTTCCCACGATATGCGCACCCCGCTGAACGCCATTTTCGGCTTTGCCGCGCTGGCCAAACGGAAGCTTCAGGAGCCGGAGACGGTCCGGAATTATCTGGATCGGGTGGAGACCTCCGGAAAGCAGCTGCTGGATCTGATCGATAAGGTGCTGGAGGCCGCCTGGGTAGGCGCTCAGGAGCAGTGGTCGGAGGAGGAGTGGGACCTGTGCGGCGCGGTGGAGGAGGCCTGCGGCCTGCTCCGAAACCAGGCCCGGGGAAAGAACCTGTCCTTTATGCTGGACTGTTCCGGTATAGCACACCCGCAGGTCCAGGGCGATCGGGAGAAGCTGAAGCAGCTGGTGTCCTGCCTGGCGGGCAACGCGGTGGCCTACACGCCGCCGGGAGGGCGGGTGTCCGTCACCCTGGCGGAGGAGGAGGTCCAGACCGGAAGCCGGAGGACCTACCGCTGCGTGGTGGAGGACACCGGCGTGGGCATCGGCGAGGAATTTCTTCAGCGGATTTTTGAGCCCTTTGCCCGGGAACGGAATACTACCCTCAGCGGAGTTTCGGGCATGGGTTTGGGCCTGACCATCGCCAAGTACATCGCGGAGAGGATGGGAGGTACCATTCAGGTGGACAGCACGGAGGGCCAGGGCAGCGTCTTTACGGCCACTGTTCAGCTCCAGACCGGCGAGAAGGCCGCCCATGGGACGCAAGCCGGCGCCGGACAGCTCGCCGGTCTGCGCATCCTGCTGGTGGAGGACAATGAGATTAACCGGGAAATCGAGACCGCGCTGCTCCAGGACGAGGGATTTTGGGTGGACATTGCCGAGGACGGCAGCGTAGCCGTGGAAAAGGCTAAAAATCCGCCGCCGGGAGGCTATGGCCTGATCCTGATGGACATTCAGATGCCCGTGATGGACGGCTGGCAGGCGGCCCGGGCCATCCGGAGTCTGGAGGACCCGGCGCTGGCCGGAGTACCCATCATCGCCCTGTCGGCCAACGCATTTGAGAGCGATGTGTGCCGTTCTCTGGAGAGCGGGATGAACGCCCACTTGACCAAGCCTATTGACGTCGCCCGTCTGATAGAGGAGATTAAGCGGGCGGTGGGAAAAAACAGTTGACAAGTTCGGAAAATATGATAGAATAGGTCCCGCGAAAAGCGATGAAGGAGCCAAGTGCGCCAAGGGGCCTAAAGCGAGAGGGGACGGTGAAAGCCCTCGGCCGGACAGCGGGCGCGCGCGCCACTCCGGAGCGGCCCGGGACGACCGGGACGGCCTGTCCCCGTTACAGACAGCTTGAGAAGCCCCGCCTTGCGGGGATAATCAGGGTGGTACCGTGGAATCTTCCGCCCCTGACCATGTGTCAGGGGCGGTTTTTTGTGGAAAGGAGGAGTGTATGAGAAAACGATTGTGGCTGCTGCTTGCTGTGCTGTCGGCGCTGTTCCTGTTGGCTGGCTGCAGAGTGTCCGGCAACCCCCTGCCCGAGGGGATGGAGGAGGAGACAGTTCTGGAGAGGGGCCGGGAGGTGGTCGCCCTGCTCAACAGTGGGGATTATCAGGAGGTCTATGATCTGCTCCGGGAGGACGCCCGGGAGACCTCCAGCCCGGAGGCCATCCAGTCCTACATGGAGGAGCGGCTGGACAAGGCCGGGGCCTACAAGTCAGAGGACGAGACTATGACCACCGGACAGAAGATTAAGGACACCGGCGAGGAGTACGGCACGGCGGTGCTGTACTGCAAGCATGAGAAGAAGAGCATGATATACCGCATTGCCTACAGCGCCGATATGGAGCTGATGGGCATTGAGATCAAGGTACAGTAGGGGCGGTCTTCGGCCGCCCGACCAATCAAAAATAAAACCAATCAAAACGGAGGTAACCAACATGAAAGAACCCAAACCTTACGGCCTGAACGAGCTGCGGGAGATGTTCCTGAAGTTCTTCGAGAGCAAGGGCCATCTTCGTCTGCCCAGCTTTTCCCTGATCCCCCAGAACGACGCGTCTCTGCTGCTCATCAACAGCGGCATGGCCCCCATGAAGCCCTGGTTCACCGGGGAGGAGGAGCCCCCCCGCCACCGGGTCTGCACCTGCCAGAAGTGCATCCGCACCGGCGACATTGAGAACATCGGCAAGACCGCCCGCCACGGCACCTACTTTGAGATGCTGGGCAACTTCTCCTTCGGCGACTATTTCAAGAAGGAGGCTATCCCCTTCGCATGGGAATTCCTGACCAGCCCTGAGTGGGTGGGCCTGGATCCCGACCGGCTCTACCCCTCGGTCTTTGCTGGCAATGAGACCACTCCCGCCGACGATGAGGCCTTCCGTATCTGGCACGAGGTCATCGGCATTCCGGAGGAGAGAATCTTCAAGTTTGGCAAGGCGGACAACTTCTGGGAGCACGGCTCCGGTCCCTGCGGCCCCTGTTCCGAGATTTACTATGACCGCGGTGAGCAGTGGGGCTGCGGAAAGCCGGGCTGCACCGTGGGCTGCGACTGCGACCGGTATATTGAGGTGTGGAACGTGGTCTTCTCCCAGTTCGACAACGACGGCGAGGGCCACTACGAGGAGCTGAAGCAGAAGAACATCGACACCGGCATGGGTCTGGAGAGGCTGGCCTGCGTGTGCCAGGGGGTGGCCTCCCTCTTCGACGTGGACACTGTGATGAACATTACCAACAAGGTCAGCGAGATCACCCACGCCCACTACGGAGAGTCGAAAGATAAGGACGTATCCCTACGTGTGATCACCGACCACATCCGCTCCGCCACCTTTATGATCTGTGACGGCGTCCTCCCCTCCAACGAGGGCCGGGGCTACGTCCTGCGCCGCCTGCTGCGCCGGGCCGCCCGCCACGGCAAGCTGCTGGGCGTGAACGAGTCCTTCCTGTATACCGTCTGCGATACCGTCATCCACGAGAACGAGGGCCACTACCCGGAGCTGCGGGAGCGCCAGGACTATATCACCAAGGTGATCCGGGTGGAGGAGGAGAACTTTGCCAAGACCATCGACGGCGGCCTGAAAATCTTTGGAGATATGCTGAAAGGCCACCAGGAGAAACAGGAAAAAACCTTCTCCGGCGCGGACGCCTTCAAGCTCTACGACACCTACGGCTTCCCCGTGGACCTGACCCTGGAGATGGTGGAGGAGCAGGGCATGACCCTGGACGAGGCGGAGTTCCACAAGCAGATGGAGGAGCAGCGCCAGCGGGCCCGGAAGGCCCGGGAGGCCCTGGGCGACCTGGGCTGGGCCGGGGTGGAGTTCGGCAAGGAGGTGCCCGCCACCGAGTTTGTGGGCTACACCGAGAACGCGGTCATGGATGCTAAGGTGGTAGCCATCGTGGCTGAGGGCCAGCAGGTGGAGGAGATTGTCTCCGGTGTGGAGGCCATTGTCGTCCTGGACAAGACCCCCTTCTATGCCGAAATGGGCGGTCAGGTGGCCGACCACGGCCAGATTGTCCGCAGCGGTGAGCATGGACTGCTCTTTGAGGTCACCGACGTGCAGAAGAACAAAGGCGGCAAGTATATGCACTACGGCAAAATGACCGAGGGCTCCCTCAAGGTGGGCG
>CATONV010000085.1 GCA_951801655.1 uncultured Oscillospiraceae bacterium
GTCGTGACGGACGGAACCAATAGTGGTCTCGACGATGTCCTGACTCAGGCCGGTAAGACACTGAGCGACACGAATATCTTCGTGTACTGCGAAGTCGGCGCTACGAAGTCCAGCATTGCGTCCAACGCTACCTCTGATGTGTCTAACAATGCCGTCATCGACACCAACGATAATGCTGGCTATGCTAAGATGAAGGCAAGCACTCCCATCGCAGCTGTGCCCGATACTACAACTGTTGCCACCGGTATCGACAGCACCAACGTTCCCACCTTGGCTGTGGCCGCTGAGTCCAGCGACCTCATCAAGAACGACGGGTCTAACGATCTCTATCCCATCGGCAAGGAGATCAAGCTCACCGTCACCTTCGGAACCGAGATTGCTGAAAACGTCCTGACTGGCGGCCTGACGTTCAAGGCCTCCACGAACGCGACTTGTACGAATACAATCGTGACAAATGTGGAGATCGAAGCGAATGCTAAGGTCGACGCAGGAACTAAGAAGGAACTGGTTGTCAAGGTGTCTGCACCTCAGGGAGCAGTTTGCGAGATTATGCTTGAAACCGAGGACCTCCCGTAATCGAAAGAAAAATTTCGGTTGAGAAACCCCGGGGCGAAAGCCCCGGGGTCCCTTTTCACAAGAAAAACCCGCCTTGACAAACGTGCCAGGCGGTGGTATAGTTCAATCAAGGGACGCCGCTCACGAAGCGGTCCGGCCCGATGTGTTTAGTTTTCTAGATGAAAACCGTCACCGGTTCGGGGTGGCGGTTTTCAGCCGTTTAATACGTATACTGACGGAATATCCACGGAAGTGGAATGTAACCGCAAGATACATATCATCACCCCCTTTCGGGTGGTGTAGCCGGACCGCCTTTGCTTACAATGAGAGGCATCCCAGACAAAATATACCATAATTCTCTCCATGGGTCAAGCGAAAAGCATCCCCGGACCGCGAGGTCCGGGGGTGCCTTTTACGTCAGGACACGTTGTGGAAGGAAATGACCTGGTAACTGGCCCCGGACGTATTCATCAGGGCGTTGGCGGTGGAGCTGTAGGCGGGGGAAAGGGTGACCTGGGAGCCGTTCCAGGCGGCGACCAAAGCGGTGGGCAGGGTACCGCGCGAGGAGTCCTGCACGAGGGAGGTCCCTGTGGTTCCGGAGACGAAGGCGGCGGCCTGCGGCCCGATGATGACGATGAACTTAGGGGCGGAGGAGAAGGAAAGGGTTCTCGTCGTGGAGCCGTCTCCGGTGTAGCTGCTGGTGCGTACGTCGCAGTTGCCCCGCCGGGAGAGGGAGTAGTTCAGCGACGACACCGCGGACATTCTGGCGCTGGCCTCCGCCGACACCGCCTGCGTCCTTGCGCTGACCTCCTCCGACAGCCCGTCGGCCACGTCCTTGAGGGCGGCGTCAATTTGGGCGTTGTCCTCGTTGAAGTCCACCCGACGCACTGGGTCCTCGGCCTCCCACTGGTTGAGTCGATAGTGTTCCGTGTAGCTGCTTGCCATGAAAATTCCTCCTTCAATGTTGTTGAGGGCGTCCCCAAGGGCCCCTCTATATAGCAAGAGGAAACGTCCCAAAGTAGGACGTTTCCATACATTTATTGGAAATGAGGGGTCAGTGCGCCCATTTTGACTTGCAATCGCGGGTCAAATGGGATATGATGATACTTGAAATATACGACCGAAGGGGGCCTGCACATGCGGGACGGTTTTATCAAAGCAGCGGCGGGGACGCCGAAAATTAAGGTAGCAGACTGCGCCTACAATGCGGGGCAAATCGTCGCCCTGATGAGGGAGGCGGCGGGACAGGGCGTGAAGGTGCTGGCCCTGCCCGAACTGTGCGTCACCGGCTACACCTGCGGGGACCTGTTTTTGCAGGACACCCTCCTCCAGGGGGCGGAGGACGCCCTTGCGCGCATTCTGGAGGAAACCAAAGACCTGGACATGCTGGCCGCCCTGGGTCTGCCGGTGCGGAACTGCTGGGACAGCAAGCTCTACAACTGCGCGGCGGTCATCTGCAAAGGGGAGCTTTTAGGGCTGGTCCCCAAGACCTATATTCCTAACTACGGGGAGTTTTACGAGGGCCGCTGGTTTGCCTCCGGGGCAGAGCTGGACACCCTAATCGACTTGTGCGGACAGCATGTATCCCTTTACAGTAATGTGGTCTGGGAGTGCGAGACCATGCCCAATCTGGTGGTGGGGGTGGAAATTTGTGAGGACCTGTGGGCCGCTCAGCCCCCCTCCATCGCCCTGGCCCGGGCCGGGACAACCCTGATTTTGAATCTGTCCGCCTCCAACGAACTGGCCGGCAAGGTGGCCTACCGCCGCTCCCTGGTGGCGGGACAGTCGGGCCGGCTGGTGTGCGGCTATGTCTACGCCGACGCCGGGGAGGGAGAGTCCACCACTGACCTGGTTTTCGCCGGGCACAACATGATCGCGGAGAACGGCGCTGTTCTAGCGGAAAAACGGTTTGAGACAGGTCTGACCGTCAGTGAGATCGACATTGACAAGCTGATATTTGAGCGGCGGAGGATGAACACCTTTTCTCCTCCCAAGCGCGACCCCATGGCGGAGGCCCACGCCATCGGAATCGGCCGCTCCTCCTTCACCCTGAAAATGGAGGACACCGCCCTCACCCGGCCCATTCCGAAGAACCCCTTTGTTCCCGAGGATCACGGCGACCGTCAGGAGAGATGTGAGGAGATTTTCACCATCGCCGCCCTGGGGCTGAAAAAGCGTCTGGAGCACACCAACGCCTCCTGCGCGGTGGTGGGGCTGTCCGGCGGACTGGACTCCACCCTGGCCCTGCTCATCACCGCCCGGGCCTTCGACATGCTGGGCAGGCCCCGGTCGGACATCCTGGCACTCACCATGCCCTGCTTCGGCACCACCAGCCGCACCAAGTCCAACGCCCAGGTGCTGGCCGAACGCATCGGCGCGGACTTCCGCACGGTGGACATCGGCGAGGCGGTGCGGGTCCACTTCCGGGATATCGGCCAGTCCATGGAGGACCTGTCCGTCACCTTTGAGAACGGCCAGGCCCGGGAGCGCACCCAGGTGCTGATGGACCTGGCCAACCAGCGGGGTGGACTGGTCATCGGCACCGGCGACCTGTCCGAGCTGGCCCTGGGCTGGGCCACCTACAACGGCGACCACATGTCCATGTACGGAGTAAACGGCTCCATCCCCAAAACCCTGGTCCGCCACCTTACCGCCTACGCCGCCGACCAGGCGGAGGTCTCCGACCAGTCGCTGGCCGCCGTCCTTCGTGACATCCTGGACACCCCCGTCTCCCCCGAACTGCTCCCCCCCAAGGAGGGGGAGATCGCCCAGAGGACCGAGGACCTGGTTGGGCCCTACGAGCTTCACGACTTCTTCCTGTACTACGCCGTCCGCTGGGGTTTTGGACCCAGAAAGGTGTTCCGCCTGGCGCTGTACGCTCTGGGTGAGGACTACAGCCAGGAGGGCATCCTCAAGTGGCTGAAAAACTTCTACCGCCGCTTCTTCTCTCAGCAGTTCAAGCGATCCTGCCTCCCTGACGGCCCCAAGGTGGGCTCTCTGGCCCTCTCCCCCCGGGGAGATTGGCGGATGCCCTCCGACGCGGCGAACGCCCTGTGGGCGAAGGAGCTGGAAAGCCTTGAAACTCAGTCAAAGGTTTGATATAATGGTGCCATAAAAGAAAGGGGGGGGTAAGCAATGATAGAAGCAGAACGGCAGGACACTCGAAAAGCAATGGCCCTTGACCTGTGCCACATCATTGATGAAAACCCTACCCAGGAAAGCTATACACCGGAGGAAGTTAAGAAGCTTATCACCGTGGACGTTTTTTCCTCAGGACAGAAGTAACAGGAACAAAAAAATAATTAACAAGGCCCCGCCGGTCGGCGGGGCCTTGCTGCGTCTATTCGGCTGTCACGGGAACGGCTTCCCCCTCCGCGGACGGCGGAGAGGGGGGCTCTCCCTTTTTCTTTTTCCGGGAGAAAATGTGACTCAGATCGTCGATGACAGAGTAGTAAACCGGGGTGAACAGCAGGGTGATAATGGTGGAGATGACCATGCCGGAGATCATGGTAATGCTCATGTCGCTCATCATCTCCGCCGCGCCCTCGGACAGGCCCAAGGCCATGGGCACCAGGGCCAGGACAGTGGTCAGGGTGGTCATGAGTACGGGGCGAATACGCAGGGGGCAGGCGTGGAGGATCGCATCCACCCGGCTTTCTCCTTTTTCCCGACGTTGGCGGATATAGTCAACCAGGATAATGGAAGAGTTTACTACTGTGCCGGCCAACATAATTAGCGCCACCAGGGAGATCATGGATAGGTCCCGTCCGGTGAGGGGCAGGGCGAACAAGGCGCCGGTGAAGGCCACAGGGAGAATCATCATGACGATAACCGGCATGATGAAGGACTCAAACTGGGAGGCCAGCACGAAGTACACCAGGCCCAGGGCCACTACCAGGGCCAGCAGCAGGTCGCCGAAGCTGTCCATCATATCCTCGTAGGCCCCGGAGATGGAGGCGGTGTAGCCGTCAGGGAGGGTGTAGCCGTCCAGGATCCTGTTAATCTCCCGGGTGATGGCGGTAGTGTCGCCGCTGATGGTATCGCCGGTGACGGAGAGCTGACGGGACTGGTTCACCCGGATAATACTCTGTGGTGCCAGCTCAATCTCCACGTTGGCCACAGCGGACAGGGGCACTGTCCCGCCGAAGACAGAGGGGATGGCCATCGACTTCAGGGCGTCCAGGCTGGCGCCGGACCGGCTGCTGCCTTTGACGACCACATCCAGTTCCTTGTTGTTGATGGTCACGGTGGTGGCGGTGGAGCCGGACAGCTCTGACCGCACGGCTCCGCCCACAGTGGCCGCGGTGAGGCCATACTGGGAGGCGGCCTCCCGGTTCATGGTGATGGTGACCTGTTCTACCTCTCTGGCCTCTGAGGTGGATACATCCACCGCGTCGGGCAGCTGGGAGATCTGATCAGCCAGATCATGGGCAATCATCACCAAAGTCTCATAGTCGTTGCCGGTGATGTCTACGCTGATATCCTCTCCGCTGCCCATCATGGCGGTCATGTCGGAGGCGGAGACCGTGATTTCACACCCGGCAATATCCCGTGTCAGATCACGCATGGCGTTGGCCACATCGCCGCTGCTGCGCTCCCGGTCCTCTTTATCGCTGAGAACCATGCCGATGGTGGACGACTCAGTCTGGGACAGATGATAGACCGATTCCAGCTCCGGAACATGTTCTATTGCAATATCCACGATCCGGTCGGCAATGGCGGTGGTAGCCTCCACCTCAGTACCCACAGGGGTAGTGACCGAAATTTGGACCATGCCCTGGTCCATCTCGGGCATAAGCACCATCTTGGTGGACATGCATGCGGCGATGAAGACGGCCACCAGCGCCACAGAGGCCAGCATTCCAACCCACAGGTGGCGGACAAAGTAGCCCAGCAGTCTGGTGTAGGCCTCGTTGAGGCGATGTCCCAGACCGGCCTTGCCCGCGGCATGCTTTTGGGCCTTTTTTTCCGCTTTTTTCAGGGCGTGCTGGTGGACTTTCTTCTCATCCAGCAGGAAGTAGCACAGCAGGGGCACCAGGGTGATGGCAATGACCAGAGAGCCCAGGATCAGGAAGGAAATGGTCAGGCAGAAGTCGTCAAAGAGCATGCCCGCCATGCCCCCGGTGAGTCCCAGAGGCAGAAAGACCGCCACAGTGGTGAGGGTGGAGGCGGTGAGGGAGGTGAAGACCTCCTTTGTGCCCTCCACGCAGGACTCCATGCGGCTGTGCCCCTCGGCGGAGTAGCGGTAGATATTTTCCAGCACCACAATGGAGTTGTCCACAATCATGCCCACGCCCATGGCGATGCCCCCCAGGGACATCATGTTCAGGGTGAGGTGGAACACATTCATCAGCACAAAGACGGCCAGAATACACACGGGCATGGACACGGCGATGGTGGCGGTAGCGCCCCACCGGCGCAGGAAGAGAAACACCACAACGGCGGCCAGGATAACGCCCATGATGATATTCTGTACGGCGGCGTTTACCGCCATGTTGATGTAGTCGGATGCGGTGTACAGCACGGTGTACACGATGGAGCCATTTCGGGCCTGAAGCGCGGCCATCTCCTCCACAACCGCGTCGGCGGTGGCCACCTCGTTGGCCCCTGACTGCTTTGACACCTGAAGCACCACACAGGGGGAGCCGTCAGTTTTGGCGACGGCCTCCGGGTCGCCGGTCTCCAGGTACACGTCGGCCACCTCAGACAGCCGAACCGTCCCCCCGGTCTGGAGGGGGAGAATCAGGTTGGCCACATCCTCCACCGTCTGGAACTTGGCGTCGGTGGTGACGGTGAGGGTCTGGGAACCGTTGTGCATATCACCTCCGGGAAACAGGAGGTTCTCAGCGGTGAGCATCTGGGCAATGTAGGCGTTGGACAGTCCCAGGCCGGCGGCCCGGGTGGGGTCCACCTCCACCGAGATCTGCTGCTCCACGCCGCCGGAGACGGTGACCTGGGCCACCCCGTCGATGCGCTCCAGGGCGGGGGACACCGTGTCTTCAGCCAGGGCCTGGACGGAGGCCAGGTCCTCTCCCTGAAGGGCGATCATAGCCGAGGGCATCAGATCGCCGATATTGATGTTGACGATGATGGGATCCATGGCCCCGTCGGGGAGGGACAGCCGGTCGAACTGCTCCCGCAGCTTGGTGGCGGCGATGTCCAGGTTGGTCCCCTCCACATAGGTGATCTGGAGCTGACTCACCCCGTCGGACGAGGTGGACTGCACGCCGTCTACTCCGGACACCGACATGATGGCCGACTCCAGGGGCCGGGTAACCAGCTCCTCCATGTCGCTGGGGCTGGCGCCGTTGTAGTAGCACATGACCAGGGCGGCAGGGGCCTCCATGTCAGGGAGGAGGGCCAGCTGCAGCTGGGTGGTGAAAACCACGCCGAAGATGGAGATCATGATAACTGCCATTAAGGTAGTGACCTTGTGCCTGATACAGAATTTTGCGATATTATTCACCGGTCTCAGTCCTCCCCGGAGACGACTCGCACCGCGTCGCCCTCAGACAGATAGGCCTGGCCCACGGTCACCAGCATATCGCCGGCCTTCAGACCGGAGGTGACCTCGGTTACGCCGTTGCCCGTCAAGCCGGTGCTGATTTCCACATAGCGGGCCAGCCCCTCCTCCGCCACAAAAACATACTGAGTGTTGTTGCTGGTAAGGATGGCCTCGGTGGGAATGACAATGGTATCAGCAGAGGTATTGGTGCGGAAGGACACGTCGGCGGACATGCCGGACAGCAGTCCCTCCACGTCCTCGTTGATGGATATGGTGACATTATACAGCTTGGTCTGCATACTGGCGGCCAGTTCAATACTCTTGATGGCGCCCACCACGCTGGTCCCCAGCGAGCCGATGGACACATCCACCTCGTCCCCCCGGGCCAGCTTGGGCACCAGGGCCTCAGACACTGAGACGGCCACCTCCATCCGGTCCACCCCGTCGATGACGGCCACCGGGGCGGAGGCGGAGATGAACCCGCCCTCCGAGGCGCTCAGCGAGATGATGGTGCCGTCGATGGGGGCGATCACATTGCCCTGAGTATCCACGTTCTCCAGTACGGTGTCCAGCTGCTCTACATTGGACTTGTAGCTCTGCATTCCGGCCTCCAGCTGGGCCAGGGTAGAGACTTTCTGGGCCTGGGCGGTCTGAAGGGACAGCTCCGCCTGGTCGATCTCCAGCTGGGAGGCGGCGCCGATCTCAAACAGGGCCTTCAAATCGCTGACATTCTTCTCCGCCAGGGCGATCTGCTTGTCAAAGATGGCCGCCTGGTCCTGGT
>CATONV010000086.1 GCA_951801655.1 uncultured Oscillospiraceae bacterium
CAGATGAATCATGATGATTGGCTGGCTGACGCAATCGCGGGCCGGGAGGATTTTCTGCAAATCAACGATTTGGCTGATGCGGAAAAGCTCACAACTGCGCTGCGGATTTTGGAGATCCGCTTCCGAAGCCTGATTCTTCGGGAACAGGATAAACCACTGGCAGAACGGATCTACCAGGAAAATCTATACGAGCTGAACAGGGAGATGCTGGAGCTGTGGCTGTTTCTATTCTACGACGCACCCAAAGGTGAGGCACTGGAACGGAGCTATACTTACCTAACCGCTAAGCCGAATGAACCGCTGACCCGAAGAGTTGAAGCGGACTTCCCGGAATATCTGGGCGTCATACTCAGCCAGGACGACCCAAGCTTCTCCGATGCCCCGCAGGCCGCTTTGGCATTGCTGAATCATTCTGAAACAGACGAAGAAGACGGGAGCGCATACATCCAGCACTTGGAAACTGTACTGGAAAACTTGCGCGAGGTTGAACAAAAAGCGTTTTGGCCCGTTTTACTGGACGAGGACCGCATTGCTTTCTGCTGGGAGAACATCATTGCTTATTACATGGAATATTGCGATGGAACAAACCCTTTGGACAGCCATTTGGTTGGCTGCTTACAACGGGGCGGCAGTATTTCTTGGATGTGGCGTAAATTACGCGAAGAAATGGGAGAGGACAAAGCAAGTGCGCTGTATGAAAAGTTAATCCGGTGTACTGCGCTTGCACTTGATCGGTACCGTATGCTTTTAAAACCGATTGGTGCACACTATACCTCTTTTTCAATAAAAGGGCTCCCAGATGAATATGTGGAAATCCTGATTGAGCTGGGGATTATAGCTGTGACGGCTGAAAATGTAAAATTCATGCGCGCTTCCTATCCCGGCCAGATGGCAAACTTCCTGATACAAGATAAATGTGCAAAGCTTTCCGACATGATGGAAGCAGGCGAGGCCAGCTTGGAGGACACGGAACTTGCCGCTCTGCTGGAGGACGAGAGACTTGGGGACAGCGCCGCGCTGCGCCTATTGGAGCTTCATGGCAAAACCGTGTCGGTTGCGGGGAAAAAATATTCGGAAGCAGTCCAGATGAAAATTATTGAAAACTATTTTGATGTAGAGGATGTCAACTGGTTTTTGGTGAACTTTGACTGCCAATCCGGCCCTGTCCAGCAGGCATTTATCCACTGTATACAAACGCATATCAAGGAACTGTGCAATGCAGTGGAAACGGAAGAAACGATTCCTATTCCTGTGTATGCCTATACGCTACAGTCACTGACCCCGAAGGAGACAAAGGAGCTCCGACAGTATCTGCCCGACAAAAAGTTTGAACTGGTCTGCACCACAAATAAAAAGCCGAGATTCCCTGGTTTGGAGGATGTACGTGTGATTTTGGAATATTTCAAAACGCAGGGCTGGATCTCCAGTTATCAGCTTCTGCCGTCCGGCGGATACCGGGCATTCCCAAAACAGCGAAAACCCATCAAAACACCATAAGGAGGAACTGTCATGCTGTTTGTCGAATACCCCAAATGCACCACCTGTCAGAAAGCCCGGAAGTGGCTGGAGACCCAGGGGGTTACCTTTGAGGCCCGCCACATCAAGGACACCCCGCCCACCGCCGCCGAACTGAGAGACTGGCACAGGCGCAGCGGTCTGCCCCTGAAAAGGTTCTTCAACACCAGCGGCCTGAAGTACAAGGAACTGGGCCTGAAGGACCAGCTACCCACGTTGAGCGAGGATGAGCAATTCGCCCTGCTGGCCTCCGAGGGGATGCTGGTGAAGCGGCCCATTCTGGTGGGGGACAGCTTTGTGCTGGTCGGCTTCCGGGAGACGGATTGGGCCGCCGCGCTGGCTGCGAACAATTATTGAGGGGAGAGTTGGAATTATGAACTACCGCAGACTGGGCAAGACCGGCTTGATGGTCAGCGAAATCGGCTTTGGCGCGGAGTGGATGGAGCGGCACACTGCCGAAGAATGCAAGGCGGTGCTGATTCGCGCGGAGGAGCTGGGCATCAACATCCTGGACTGCTGGATGTCCAACCCGGAGGTGCGGGACAGCCTGGGACAGGCCCTGGCCGGGCGGCGGGAGCGCTGGTATATCCAGGGCCACATTGGCTCCACCTGGCAGGACGGACAGTACGTCCGCACCCGGGATGTGGACAAGTGCAAAACCGCCTTTGAGGATTTGCTGGCCCGGCTGGGGACGGACTACATTGATCTGGGCATGGTCCACTACGTGGACAGGGACTGGGACGATGCCACCTCCGGCCCTTTCTGGGACTACGTCCAGGAGCTGAAAGCCGCCGGAACCATCCGCCACATCGGCATGAGCACCCACAACCCAGACATGGCAAAACGGGCGGCGGAGAGCGGCCTGTTTGAGATGATCCTGTTCAGCGTGAACCCGGCCTTTGATATGCACCCGCCCTGCGATGACCTGGACACCTACTTCGCCGTGGAGGAGTACCAGGAGGACTTGAATGGCATTGACCAAGCCCGGGCGGAGGTATACCGCCTGTGTGAGCAAAATGACGTGGGCATCACCGTCATGAAGCCCTACGCCGGGGGACGGCTGCTGGACGAAAAACGCTCCCCCTTCGGCGTGGCGCTGACACCGGTGCAGTGCATCCACTACTGTCTCACCCGGCCCGCCGTGGCATCGGTACTGGCGGGGTATGACACCCCGGAGCACGTGGAGCAGGCTGTAGCCTACGAGACCGTCTCCGACCAGGAAAAGGACTACGCCAGCGTGCTGGCCCACGCCCCTAAACACACCTTTGGGCAGGGTGAGTGTACCTACTGCGGCCACTGCAAGCCTTGCCCCGTGAACATTGACATCGCCATGGTGAACAAATTCTATGATCTGGCCTCCATGCAGCCCGATGTGCCCGTCTCTGTCCGCGCCCACTACGAGACGCTGGAGCACCACGCGGACGAGTGCATCGGCTGCAAGGCCTGCGAGGGCCGGTGCCCCTTTGGGGTAAAAATTGCGGCGCGGATGGCCCAAGCGGCAGAACTGTTCCGGGCGGGGCGGTAACATGGAAGAAAAACTCGTCCGCTTTCTCAAGGGGGAGACGGTGCTGTGCGCGGCCCTTGCCCTTGCCGCCGTCTCCATGGCTTTCGTGCCGCCGGACATGGAATACATCGGCTACATAGACTTTCGGACGCTGGCGATCCTGTTCTGCCTGATGGCTTCGATGGCCGGGCTGCAAAAATGCGGTGTGTTCCAGTATATCGCCCAGGCGCTTTTGGGCAGGGTGGGCAGGGCGTGGCAGCTGGTACTAATCCTTGTGCTGCTCTGCTTTTTCTCCAGTATGCTGATTACCAATGATGTGGCGCTCATCACCTTTGTACCTTTTACACTCATCGTCTTGTGTATGATCGGGCCGGAGGTCAAAGAGCAGCTGCTGATCCCGGTTGTGGTTTTGCAGACCATTGCCGCGAACCTGGGCAGTATGCTGACCCCCATCGGCAACCCGCAGAACCTGTATCTGTACGGGAAAGCCGGCCTCTCCCTGGGGGCCTTTATCATACTGATGCTGCCCTATGTGTTGATTGCGCTCCTGGTTATCCTGGTCTGGTGCCTTATCCAGTGCAGGGCCTATCACGGGACGGTTCAGGTTTCTTTTGCCGGGAGGGCAGAGCTTTCCGGGGGCATGGTCCGCCTGCTTGTATACGCGGCCCTTTTTGCCCTCGACTTGCTTGTTGTGGCCAGGGTACTCCCTTACGGTGCGGCCCTCGTTGTGACGATTGCCGCCCTGCTGTGGATAGATCGGGATATTTTCCGCCGCGTGGACTACAGCCTGCTATTGACCTTTGTTGGATTCTTTGTTTTCACCGGCAACCTCGGGAGGCTCCCGGCGTTTTCGCAACTGCTGCAAAGGATCGTGTCGGGCCACGAGATCCTGGCCGGCGTCGCCGCAAGCCAGGTCATCAGCAATGTCCCGGCGGCACTGCTACTGTCTGGGTTCACAGAGGATCTGCCTGCGCTGACCATTGGCGTCAACCTCGGCGGGCTTGGGACGCTGATTGCATCTATGGCCAGTTTGATCTCCTACAAGCTCATCGCACGGGAGGAGAGCCGGGTGAAAGGGGCATATTTCCGATATTTTATGGCGGCAAATATTTGTTTTTTAATGATCCTCCTGATATTTGCACTTTTTTCCAGGGGTCGGAACTGAAAAGAAGGGCTCCTTTTCCGAACACCTTAGCTTGTATCTGCATAGGATGCTCTATGAAATCCCAGTCATAAGGAGCGTTTCCTATGAATCAGCCATCATTGTGCGGCCATTTCAAAAATCGCCTTTTCCCGATTTTGCATGGCAGACCTCAAGCGTCAGCCAACATCACAGGCAGTGAAAGCTGCCCCAACCTATCGGGCACGGTACAATTCTATCAGGTTAAGGAAGGCGTGGTCGTCTACGCTGAGGTCCGCGGTCTCCCCCAAACCGACGCCCCCTGCCATAGGCAGATTTTTGGGTTCCATATCCACTCAGGAACTGACTGTGGCGGCAGTCTGGACGAGCCATTCGCGGATGCAATGTCACACTACAACCCAGATGGCTGCGGGCATCCGCACCACGCCGGAGACCTACCGCCGCTGTTCGGGAACAACGGGCTTGCGCTGTGCGCGTTTTTGACCAACCGTTTTTCCATTGACGAGGTGATTGGCAGGACGGTGATTATCCATGACCATCCTGATGACTTCACAACCCAGCCATCCGGCAATTCAGGCACAAAAATTGCATGCGGCGTGATTCGGCGTACAACTCCCCGTTTCTGAAATGTGTGTTTGCAATTAGATGTTAAATGCTTTGAATCCGTTGCGCCGCAACGGGTTTCGGAAATAGTAGTTTTGCCACATGAAACCATAACCCCCTCGATTTCCTTGGAAATCGAGGGGGTTTCTTTTGTTTTCTGTACTTTTTGCGGCGGTTAATTTTTTGCCTTTCCGCAAGACCCAGGTTCCGACCCATACGGGGAAATGTCCGCTTAGTCCTCAACAGCACCGGAGAGGATATTCGCCATGGTATTTGCCGCCTGCCGCTGTGCCTGGGTGGTGACGTGGGCGTAGGTGTCCAGGGTGAACCCGGCGCTGTAGTGGCCCAGCATCCCGCTCACCGTCTTGACGTCCACGCCGTTTTGCAGAGCTACCGTGGCGAACGTATGTCTCATATCGTGGAAACGAATCCGGGGCAGCCCCGCCCGCTTCAGCACCCGGTGGAGCATATGGAGTACGCTGTCCGGTGAGATAGGGCCGCCTGTAGGAGATGGGAACACATATTCGCTGTTGGTTTTCCTCTGCTGGTCTCTAAGGATTTGCACTGCATCCTGCCCGATGGACACGCTGCGGTAGGAGTTCTTCGTCTTGAGCGGAGCCTCCACCACCTCGCCGTCGATTCGGGCAATCTGGCGGCGCACCTGGATCATACCCCGCTCCCAGTCGATGTCCTCCCACTTGAGGCCCAGCAGTTCTCCCCGGCGCAAACCTGTGGCCAGTTCGATATAGTACATCTCATACACGCCGCTCTCCTTGGCTTCGTGGAGGAAGGCCGCCAGCTGCTCGGCGGGTAGGGTTTTCATCTCCCGGTGCTCCAGCTTGGGTAGGGCACAGCCGTCCCTGGGATTAGCGCTAATCAGCTTTTGGTTTATGGCGAAATCCATGGCGGAGGATATGACCTGATTGATGTTGCGGACGGTCTTAGCGCTGAGCCCTTTGGGCTGTTTTTGGGACTCAATACGCTCCACCCTGCCGCCGCTCAGCAGCTTTTTGTAGAGCTTCTGTAAATCCAGAGAGGACAATTTGTTCAACGGGATTTTGCCGATGCCGGGCTTGATGTGGTTGTCGATATAGCCCCGGTAGGTTTTGTGGGACGAAGGCCGCACCTTGATTTTGGCGCAATTCTCGAACCATACATCCATCCACTGGCCTACGGTGTACTGCTCGGCCCGGATGGCGTCCACCTTGGCGTTTTCCTCGATGGCCCGCTTCAGTTTCTCCTTGCAGTCTTTCTGGGTTTTGGCGAGGACATTTTTGTAGATCACTTTGCCAGTGTCCGGGTCGCGGCCCGCTGTGTAGCGGCCCTCCCAGCGTCCGTCGCTGCGCTTACGGATGTTGCCCTCTCCGTTAGCCCGACGCTTACCCATGTGCCTCACCTCCCTCTCCGCAATTTTTGAGGCGGTTGATTTCCTCCTGATCCCGTTCATAGGAATAACCGCCGTCAGCACCCAGTTCCATGGCGATTCCCCGCGCCAGACGAAAGCCAGCGATAAAACCATTGAGCGCCGCTTCCTCCTGTGCCATGGTGTGGGCATCCACCAATCGGAGCAGCTTTTTTCGCCCCTGCTTGTCCAGCAGGGCGGCGACCTCCTGGCGTTTGGCTGCGAGCTGCTGGCGTTGCTCATAACTTGCCTTGGGGTTGAACCGATCCTCCAGCGCCCTCATGTAGTCGTACATGGTGTGTCCCTCCTTCGCAGCGACACACCATACCACAGTCCGGAGGGAATAGCCAGGGCAAACAGCGAGAATTATCAGTTCAGACATATATTTTTTCGTCTGCGTTAGCGGCTCTTTTCTTTGGAGACAGTGGTGCAATTCGCACCCTTCGCCCGTTGGCCCTTTCTTTGTTTTCAGCACCGCAAATTTTAAGTGAGACGGCACCCTCCTTCTCAACGCTGATTTTTGTACCCAAAATCATCCTGGAACCACTATAGACCCCGCCTCAAACCGTTGAGGCAGTAAGGATCCGGGGAAAGCAGACGCCAACTTGTGATTTTTCTCTCTGAAATGACCCCAAAAGCGGACGCCCGCCAAATTCTCCAAACAGTTCCTGGAATCCCTGCCCCGACCTGTAAAAGCCCTGAAAGCGGCCCGCACTGCGGGCCGCTGTGGTCTGCCGGGTGTCACTTGTGACGCCCGGTGTTTATCCTGCTATACTTTCGAACGTCTGCATTGCCCTTTGCCCTGGACATTTTGCCGAATGCAAACGCATCGGGAAATTCGCTGAACGGAGGATAACAGCACCGCGGAGAAGCTGGGTGAGCTGCCCCACCTCCCCGCCAGTCTCGTCTGCGTCAATGCTCCATATTTCCGGGCAAAAAACCGTTCCTCTGCACAAATGCGCACAAAGGTGTAAATGGTAAGATAAAGTGTACCAATATCCGCCACTGAAAGGATACCAATCCACGCCACAAAAGGGGCCAAATCTCGCCACGAAGTATACCAGGTCAACCGAAGGCAGCCATCTGGTAAAATGAGAGGACACTCACCCGGATGGAGGCCAGAAAGGAATGAAGGGGTATCACGTGTACAGCAAGATTCAGCAATTTCGTTCGGCGGGATTCAGCCAGCGGCAAGTGGCGCGGCGGCTTGGAATCAACCGCAAGACAGTAAAGCGGTATTGGGAAATGCCGGTAGACGAGTACGAGGAAATGAGCAGCACAGTCTGCCGGATGCAGTACTTGGACAAGTACCAGGCGCGGATTTTGGAGTGGCTGCGGGAATTTCCAGACCTGACAGCAGCCCAGGTATGCGACTGGCTGAGGGAGCACTACCGGGAGGAGGTGAGCGAACGGACGGTATCCCGGTATGTGAAGCAGGTACGGGAAGAATACGGGCTGAAAAAGAGCGCGGCGCCGAGAGAGTATGAGGCGGTGCCGGAGCTGTCGATGGGGCAGCAGATGCAGGTGGATTTCGGGCAGAAGATGATGCCCAACGTAGACGGCGGGCAGACCAGGGTGTATGTGGCGGCGTTCGTGCTGTCCCGGTCGCGGTACAAGTACGCGCAGGAGCAAAACCGGCCCTTTACCAGCG
>CATONV010000087.1 GCA_951801655.1 uncultured Oscillospiraceae bacterium
CCTACTGCCACACCATCGCCCGGCGGATTCTGGACCGGGAGGAGGACGCGGAGGAGTGTGTCAACGACACCTGGCTGAGGGCCTGGAACACCATACCCCCTCAGCGGCCGGGAATCTTGTCCGCCTTCTTCGGCAAGCTGACCCGCAACCTGTCCCTGGACCGGTGGCGACGGCTGAAGGCGGCCAAGCGCGGGGGCAGTCAGGTGGAGGTGGCCCTCCACGAGCTGGAGGACTGCCTGCCCGACCACCGCAGTCCCGACGAAAACCTGGAGGCCGGGGAGACGGCGGCTCTCATCTCCGCCTTTCTTCGCCGGTATCCGGAGGCGGACCGTGCCCTGTTTGTCCGCCGGTACTTCCACCTGGAACCGCTGAATGAACTGGCAGGTCAGTTTGGGCTGACAGTGGGGCAGGCGAAATCCCGGCTGCACCGGATGCGGCAGAGATTGAAAACCGAGCTGGAAGGGCAGGGGGTGGCAGTATGACCTCAGAACAGCTTTTTGACGCCATCGGTCTGCTGGACGACGACCTGATCCGGGAGGCGGAGGAGTACAAAGCCCTCAGAAAACGCCCCGACTACCGGCGGTGGGGGTCTTTGGCCGCCTGCTGCGCCCTGGTACTGGCCCTGGGCTACGGAGCGTTGTGGCTGGGCACGGGCGGAGACCCCAAAAAGGGTCTGGCCTGGGACGGCGCCAGCGGCGGGGGCAACGCCACCGCCCCTGCCGGCAGCGCGCCGGCAGCTTCGGATCACCCATGGGTGGGGGACTTCTCCAACGGCGCTGAAATTCCCGCTCAGGGTGAGACAGAACCTGACAGTCCGATGGATTCTATTCCCGGCGAAGCCGCTGGCGGGGCTGAAATCATGGTGGACGGTACTCTCTACCGGTCCACCGACAGAACGGTTCCCGCCCATCCAAATCCCGACACGGTCAAGACGGCGGTGTCCTATACCAGCGGCACCCCCGAGATGGACGGTCAGACCAACTTCTCTCAGGACCTGTCCGCCCAATACGCCATGACAGATCTCGGTCTGCTGGTACTGGTGGATGAGGCGTGGATTCTGTTTGAGCCCGTCCCATAGAAGATCAGAGAGACCCGCATCATCGCAGCGCCCACTGCAGCATGAGCAGCAGACCAAAGCCGGGGACTCCCAGCAGCCCCAGCACCAGAGCGTTGACCAGATTGACCCCCAGCTTTATCCCGAGAAAGCCGCCCGCCTGGGCAAACAGGGCCAAGGCGGCCAGCCCCACCGAGGAACGCAGGGCCAGCCGAAGCAAACGGGCCGCCGGACGCCGCAGGAGCAGCAAGGCGGCGCACAGCAGCAGTCCGGCCAGACACCATGCCATGTATCCAGGCATCGGCGTCATGTGGCCCCCTCCAGCTCCTTCACCCGGCGCAGCAGATAGTTGTACCTGGCCTGAAGGGAGTTGATCTCGAAGACATAGGACTCGATCAGATCGCTGTCGCTGGCGTTGTTGAAGCCGCCGTAGGCCTGGTTGATCAGGGTGCGGGTGTGGGACAGGGACTGCAGCAGGTCGCGGCGCTCCTCCTCTCGAGAGGGATCGCCGCGGCGGAGGACGGTTCTCTTGATGGACTGGGGCATATCGCTTCTCCTTTCTCAGTTGGGCGGATGGTACATTCTATAGGATAGTCTGGACAAATATTCCATCCGCTAACCAGAAAAAATGCCCGGCAGCCAAGCTGCCGGGCGTTAGAGTAGCTACCACATGCTGACCATGCTGCGAAGGGGCTGTGTACTCCGAAGGGCGTACAGGGCCTCAGCCAACTCCGCCCGGGTTACGCTGCTGCCGGGACGCAGGCGGTTTCCTTCCGAAGCATCCAGAAGACGGTTGGCCACCGCCCAGCGCATGCTGTCGTAAGCCCAGGAGGAAATTTCTCCGCAGTCGTTATACTGAGACAAATCCCCGGTGACATACACGGCGGGGACGCCAGTCTTGGCGTAACGCTGGAGGATGGAGGCCAGCTGTTCCCGGGTCAGCGGGGCATCCGGGAGGAAGGAACCGTCTGCGTAGCCGGCAATCAGGCCCTCCTGCTGGCACCAGCACACCGCCGAGTAATACCAGTCGCCGGGCTTGGCGTCCGTAAAGCTCGCCTGCTCCGCACTCTGACAGCCCCCCACACGCCACAGCACTAGGGCCAGCTGAGAGCGGTTCAAGGGCTGGTCAGGACCAAAACTGCCGTCGTCCATGCCGGTAAACCAGCCCCTGGCCAAGCCGTACTCCACTGCTGCGCAGTAGGGTGCGCTTCGCAGAACATCCCATGGAACCAGCTCGCTTCCGAAAATTTCCAGGTAGTACATCTGCTCGTAGGTATGCCCGTCAGCGGGATCGGTACGGCTCAGCGTGACCCGGCACAGCGGCCAGCTGGTTACAGCGTCCTCAATTCCAAGCAGTCTGCCGTGGGATTTTTCCATCTCGTCAAAGCGGGCGGAGAGGGTCTCGGCGGACAAAATATAGGTCTGCCCCACGTCAAGGGCCTCGTTTCCACCCCGAACCAGCCCGCCCGTGGCGGTCAGAGAATCCCACACCGGTTCATTGCCGCCCTCCAGCAGCTCATAGCTGTCGTCGCCGTTCAGATTGGTCAGGTAGTCTACCGTCACCCACACACCCTCCACATTGGGCTGGATGTAAAGGGTGGCGTCGCCTGTTACTTGATTGATCTTGCAGCCCTCTGACCGCGTGTCTGTAGGAAGGAAGGCCATGTCCTCGTCCTGCTGATACAGCTCAATCTCGAGTACGCGGTCCGGGGCTTCCATTCGCGCGGCGTCGATGCGGAAGTCGGCAAAGGGCGCCGCCGGAGAGACGGCCAGCGCACCGGCTATGGACAGGGACACAACCAGCGACAACGTCAGCGCGGCGGCAGTCCATCGTTTCCATCTATTCATGAGGAGCTCCTTTCTGGGGGAAGGGGGACGGCTGTCCTCTATATTTTGTGGTCAGAGGTATTATACTTGATTTTTCTTGTCTTGACAAGAGCTGTAACACAACAGTAAGAATTTGGCACCAAACTATACAGGGCGGCCATAAGGCCGCCCCGTGCGTTTATCAAAGTCTCCAGAAAATTCGCCAGCATCGCGCTAGGACTTGGTACAGGCGGGCAGAGAACTTTCCTCCCACAGATAGCCCAGCTTCTGGAAGGCGTGGTCGGTATACAGGGGATCGTCTTCCCCGTCCTCGACCTGGCCCATGGCGGCCAGGTCAATGTGGCGCCAGCCCGTTTCCGTCTGGACCACGTTCCAGAACCGAATCTCCCCATCCAGTGTGCCCTGGGCCACCTGACAGGGCAGCTTCAGCCGCTGGCTCAGGGCCGCGTAGGCCAGGGCCAGCCCCTCGCTGTTCGCCTCCCCGGAATCAAAGAGGCTGTTGACCGCCGAACCTCCCTGGGGGCTGTACTCCCCCAGCTCCAGCAGCGTCCGGGCGGCGGCGGCGGGCAGATCCGGCCAGCCCTCCAGCTCCCTGGCCAGCTCTCCCAGTATACCGTCCAGCTCCTCCAGACGCTTCTCCAGCTCCGGTCTCTCCAAGGGATAGCTGAGAAGAATCTCCACAATCCTCTGCCGGCCGTTCTTGGGGTAGATGGATACCGATACCTCGGGCATCCCCAGAGCGCAGGCGGGCACGTCGTAGTAAGCCTGACGGGCCAGATCCCGGATGAAGTCCTCATCCTCCTCAAAGTAGCTGATGCGCAGCACTCTCTCCGGCGCAAAAGAGGTGAGGGCAGACTCCAGCTCACTGCGGATGGCGGTGACGCCGGTGGCCTGAACGATGGAGGCCACCTGCTCCCGGGTACGGCGGTAGGTAATGTGGATATCCGCCTCACAGTAGGTCACCACCGGGTCCACGGTGTACTTAATGAACTCCACACAGTAGGCCCCCAGAGGGTCCTCCTGAACCACCTCCAGGCAGGCGTCGGCCAGAAAGGGCTCCACGTTCTCCGTGTCGGTGTACAGCCGCACCGTGCCCTCCTCCATCCCGCCGGTCACCAGATAGATCAGGGCGTTGACCAGCTCCTGATAGCTGTCCGCCCGGAGTATGGAGGGATCGCCCTCTGTGGCCGGGACCGCGTTGTGGGGGGCAACGGAGGCGTAGTCCCTCTCCAGCAGAGCGGAGCAGCCGGCGAGAAGAAGGGAGGCGGCCAGCATCCCCGTCAGAAGATATTGTTTCATGGAGGACACCTCCTCTGCGCGCAGGAGCCGGTTTCTGTGCCGACCCACGTTTGGCATTGTAAAATGGGGCGGTGTGGAGGCCGCCCCCTACAGGTCCATATCAATAGCCCAGCTCCTGGTCGATGAGGATGACCTCCATCCGTTCCACATCCCGGGGTTTTTCCCACAGCACCACCAGCGCCCGGCAGGAGCGATCCGGGTTGGAACAGTTGTAGCACTTGTCAGCCTTGACGGCGCAGGGGGTTTTCAGGCCCAGCCGCTGACAATTTTTGGGGGCGGCGATGTTCCGGGCCCGCCACAGAGCGGCGTCGTAGTCGGGGGCAACCTTGTTCTTCCCCACCACGAAATAGACCCGCTTGTGGCCGAAGATGGTGGAGGCCACCCGATTGCCCACTCCGTCAATGTTGATCAGCTCGCCAGTCTCGGCCAGGCCGTTGACGGAACAGATGTACACGTCGGTAACAGCGGCCTCGGCCAGGCCGTCCTTGTTCCAGTGCCAGAGGGCGTTGTTGTGGGCGGCCAGGCGGGGATAGAGTCCCATCTCCTGCACCGTCATGGAGCCGCCGAAGGCCACACTCACCCCGTCGATTTCCCGGTCCAGATAGTCGGCAGCCTCCTCCCTGGTGGCGAAGGTGCGGACGGTAAAGCCCCTCTCCTCCAGGTTTTTGGTCAAATTGGTCCAGTCTGTCATAATAAACACTCCTTTATATATTTCTGTAGGAGCCGGCGCCCTCGCCGGCCCGTTGTCTTGTACGCCGCACCGCCGGGGGGGCCCCTGACCTATACGCCGGGCCGCCCAAAAGGGAGTCCCTTACAGGTCGTTTTTTTGATACCGCCGGAATCCCTGTCCCAGCACCTCGTGGGCCTCGCAGACAATGAGGAAAGCATCCGGGTCCAGCTCGTGGACCAGGGCCTTCAGGGGGACAATCTGCCGCTGCTTAAAGGCGCACATGAGGACCAGCTTCTCCTTGCCGGAGAAACTGCCCTCCCCCCGGAGAAAGGTGACGCCCCGGTCCAGCTGCCGGTCGATCTCCTCGGCCATAATGCGGGGGGTGGCGGTGATAATATAGGCCACCTTGGACTGATCCATGCCGTAGAGTACGCCGTCCATCACCATGGTGGAGATATACAGGGAGATAATACCGTACAGGGCGCTGTTCATACTCCGGAAGGCGACGGAGACAGCCAGCAGCATCAGCAGGTCCACCGCCATCAGCAGCTTGCCCACGGGCAGCCAGGCGAAGGGAATTTTCAGCAGCCGGGCGGTCAGGTCGGTACCCCCGGTGGTGGCCCCCTTGGAGAAGATCATCCCCAGGGCCGCCCCCAGGCTCACCCCGCCGAAGACAGCGGCCAGCATGGGGTCCATGGGCGGGAAGGTGTACACGGCGGCGATCAGGTCCACCAGCACGGAGGTGGCGGTCATGGCGAAGAGGGAGGACACCAAGGTGTGTCCTCCCAAGAACTTCCAGCCTAGAAGAAAGAGGGGGACGTTGAGAACCAGCACCACCGTGCCGATGGGGATGGCAGACACAAAGTGGTTGAGGATCATGCCCAGGGCGGTGAGTCCGCCGAAGCCGATTTGGTTGGGCACATAGAACCAGTCGAAGCTGACGGAGTAGAGAACCGAGCCCAGGAAAATCCAGGTGTAATCCCGCGCCGCGCGGGAGAGGGTCTGTTTGGTCATAGGGGTCCTCCTTGCAGGGGGCGTCGCCCTCGGCGCCCCGTTTTGATGGGGATGCGGGCCGCCCAGGGGGGCGGCCCCTACGGAATCATAATAAAGTCATCTGCTCCTCCCCCCGGTCCTCCTCCTTGAGCAGAGCCCCGGCGATGGGCAGAGAGCGGGCCCGGTAGCGGGCGGCGTTTTGGATGTGGGTGCGGGCCAGAGGCAGCACCTTTTCCACCTTGTACTTGGGTTTCAGGGTCATAACGTTGACCCCCTGGGTGTTCCGGGTGGACTTGGGGTTGAGGCTGGCGGTGTGGAAGACCACGCAGCGGCCCTCGCTGGAAATGACCGCCGCCTCAAAGTCCTCCCCAAGCAGGAAGGCGGACACCAGGGGCGACTTGTCGGAGTAGGCCCCGGTGAGCTTCTTGCGCCGGGTCTGTGTCTGGTAGGCACTAAGCTCCACCCGGGCCGCCTTGCCGTTTTCAAAGAAGAACAGCACATGGCCCGAGTAGTCCCCGGGAATGCAGGCCCAAATTGCTCTCTCCTCCGGGTCCATGGCCAACTTGGAGGGCAGGAAGTCCCCCAGGGCGCTAGCCTTGGTGTCGTCAAAGTCACTGAGGCGGGTCTTGTAGCACCGCTGAGCGTCGGTAAATACCAGCAGCTCGTCGCGGTTGTTGGCCTCCCACTGCAAACAGGGGCCGTCCCCCTCCTTGTACTTCTGGTCGCTGGCCATGCGCAGGGACTGGGGGGTAATTTTTTTCAGATACCCCTCCTGAGAGAAGAACAGGTGGACCGGATAGTCGGGGGTCTCGTCCTCCACGGTCATGACGGGCTCGTCCATGTGGTCGTAGACGATCTGGGTGCGCCGGGGGACGGCGTATTTCTTCTTTACCTCGGTCAGCTCATCCACGATGATTTTCCGAATCCGCTTGGGGGAGGCGACAATGTCCTCCAGATCGGCAATCTCATCCTGGAGGGCGTCCACCTCCTGGGTGCGCTTGAGGATATACTCCTTGTTGATATTGCGCAGACGGATGTCCGCCACATACTCCGCCTGCACCTGGTCGATGCCGAAGCCGATCATCAGGTTGGGGATGACCTCGGCGTCCTCCTCGGTGTCCCGGATGATTTTGATGGCCCGGTCGATGTCCAGCAAAATGCGCCGCAGACCCTTGAGCAGATGCAGCTTTTCCTTCTTTTTGTTCATGGAGTAGTACACCCGCCGGCGCACCGACTCCATCCGCCAGGCGGTCCACTCCTCCAGAATTTCCCGCACCCCCAGCACCCTGGGCTGCCCGGCGATCAGGATGTTGAAGTTGCAGCTCTGGCTGTCCATCAGGGGGGTGAAGCGGAAAAGCTTGGCCATCAGCTTCTCCGGGTCGGTGCCCCGCTTCAGGTCGATGGTCAGCTTCAGGCCGGACAGGTCGGTCTCATCCCGCATGTCGGCGATTTCTTTCAGCTTGCCCGCCTTGAGCAGCTCGGTCACCTTGTCGATGATGGCCTCGCTGGTGGTGGAGTAGGGAATCTCAAAAACCTCGATCAGGTTCTCTTCCTTCACGTAGCGCCACCGGGCCCGGACCTTGAAGGAGCCCCGGCCGGTGCGGTAGATTTCGGATAAGGCGGCAGCGTCGTAGAGCAGCTCGCCGCCGGTGGGCAGGTCGGGGGCCTTGAGGGTGGTCATGACATCGTGGTCCGGGTTTTTCAGGAAGGCGATGGTGGTGTCGCACACCTCCCCCAGGTTGAAGCCGCACAGGTCGCTGGCCATGCCCACGGCGATGCCCTTGTTGGCGGAGACCAGCACGTTGGGGAAGGTGGTGGGCAGCAGGGTGGGCTCCTTCAGCTTGCCGTCGTAGTTGTCCACAAAGTCCACCGTGTCCTGGTCGATGTCCCGGAAGAGCTCGGCGCAGATGG
>CATONV010000088.1 GCA_951801655.1 uncultured Oscillospiraceae bacterium
TCGACCTCCTCCTTGGTCTCCTCGGCGGGGGTCTCGACCTCCTCCTTGGTCTCCTGGTCAATGACAGAGGTCACCATGTCTGAAGACATGGTGATGCTGTCACCGGTGACAGCGCCGGCCTCCTCCGCGAACACGGAGAGGGGCAGCATGCCCATGCACATGACCAGGGCCAGGAAGAGAGCCAGACCGCGTTTGCTAAGGGTATTCCATGTTTTTTTCGTCATAGTCATTCTTCCTTTCTTTGCAAATAATCGGATGCAAAGTATCCGGCAGCCGGGCTGGCATGTCGTCGTCGCAAAGTCTGTGTATCCGGACTTTTCCAGGCTTCGCAGAGGCTTCGGGCGGGCTGTGACAGCCTGCCCCGGTCCGGGCCGCTGAGTTGGCGGTCACCCGATGCGATGACGATTTAGCCCCCTATATTAGCTTTGCGTCCCACAGTTTCCTGCGGTTTGCTACACCTGCAACCCGGCGAACATAGTGTCCGGAGTTTCCTCCCGACACCTTAGTTCCGTAGCTTTGCGTCCCACAGTTTCCCGTGGTTTGCCTAAACGCCTGCCTGGCCGAGCAAACGGCCCTCCCGCTGCCGCCGGCGAAAAAGCAGCAGCGGGTCTGCAGCGGGGCGGACTATCCTGCATCAAATCTACTCCTCCTTTATATTGGGTTTATGAATCAGCCCTCCGCCCTTTCGGGCGCAGGCAAATCCATCCGCAAAAAGAACTTTTTCTCCCTTCCGCAAAAAAGCGGCAAGGACCCAAGGTACTGTCCTAAGTATAGCACAGGGAGTCTCAAGAGAAAATAGTTTTCTAAAATTCGGCAGTTTGCCCAAAATGCCCCGGATGATTTTGTCCGCTTTTCCGCTACTCTGAGGGCTGATCCGGATTGAGGGCATCAATGGTCTCCTTGGCCTCCCGCCCTTCCCGGAGAACAGCCTCCAGCCTCGCCTCGTCCCCCTGAGACAGGGCGTCCCGCACCTGGCCCACGTGGGCTATCAGCTGATCGATCTCCGTAAGCAGGGCCTCCCGATTCAGCAGGAACAGCTCCTTCCACACCATCTCGTTGATGCAGGCCACCCGGGTCATATCTTTGTAGCTGCCCCCTGTGAAGCCCACATATCGGGTGGACACCGGGCTTTTGACATAGGCGTTGGACACCACATGGGCCAGCTGGGAGGTGTGAGCGATCATTCGGTCGTGGGTCTGGGGGTCGCAGATTCGAATAAGCTGGAAGCCCACCTGGCGAAACAGGGCAGTCAGCCCGTCGATGTCCCCCTCCGCCGTGGCGGCGGTGGGCACCAGAATCATACTCGCCCCCCGAAACAGGCCCGGAAAGGACCGCCCATAGCCCGCCTTGGCCAGTCCAGCCATGGGATGCCCGCCGGTGTAACGCACTCCGTGGGCCAGGGCCAGGGGCGTCACCGCCTCCACCACCGCAGTCTTCACCCCCACCAGGTCCACCACCTGGGCGCCCCGCTTCATCAGGGGAATGGCCCGCCTCAGATAGTCGATCGTGGCCCGGGGATAGAGAACCGGAATAAGCAAGTCGCACCGGGACAGGACCGTCTCATCGGCGATGCCGTCGATGGCCCCGTCCGCTAGGGCCTGTTCGGCCACAGAGAGAGTGCGGTTCCAGCCAAAGACAGTATGGTCAGTGTGTCTCTTCAGCGCCTTGGCCATGGAGCCCCCCTCCAGACCCAGGCCGGCAATGACGATTAACATAGTCTCACTTCCTTTCTATGAGTACAAACTCGGTAGCGTTCCTGGTGTCGTCCTCCATGTTCTCCCGCAGCAGGTACAAACCAAGGGCCTCGCCGGCGTCCCGGCGGCACAGAACACCCGCTGTGGCCGGCAGTTTGCCCTGGACCAGATAGCGGGCCGCCATGGCGGTATCCTCCGTCTCCTGCCAGACGGCCTCGGGGTACTCCGCCTTCAGGTGTCCCCGGCACTGGGCCAGGGCCTGGGGATGGGAAGCGATCAGCTCCGGAACGGCGCAGCAGGCGTCCCGGACAAACAGACAGTGGTGGATTGGGATGCAGTCTGTGGCCAGTACTCGGTGGGGAAGGGAGGCCAGCGCCTCTTCGCTCTCTGTCACCACTCCCGCCGCGTGATTCAAAGTCGCCATTACGCCGTAATCCACCAGACCGGACCGCAGGCCCTCCGCCACCCCCTGGGAATGCACCAGCGGGACGTATTCCACCTGTGTCCAGCCCAGTTTTTGCGCCATATCCCTAGCCGCAGCCAGGGAATTGCAGCCCTCAATACCCTGATAACCAATTTTCATTCAGCGTTCCCCCGCTTCAATGATTTGTTGTGTAAAAGCAGTCCTATTATAGTCCGTCATGGCAGAAAAAGTCAATCTGGAAATGCGCACCAAATTCCCTTTACTTTTCCTCTCCTCTCATATATAATGGTTCCAATTTGACGCGGCGTCCCCCCAAAAGGAGGAGACGACCGGAAAAGACTTTTGAGAAAGTGTGGGAAACACATGCTCCAATTTGACGAATATAAAGTAAAGCTGAACAACCTGGCCCCCGCCCTGAAGGAGCTGGGACAGGCCCTGGACCTGGAGGGGGCCGAGAGGGAGCTGGACATGCTCCAGGCCGAGTCCGCCGCCGACGGCTTTTGGGACAATCTGGCCAAGGCGCAGAAGGTGCAGCAGCGCATCAAAAATCTCCAGGACAAGGTGGACAGCCAGAACAGGCGCCAGGGACAGTGGGACGACCTGATGGCCCTGTGCGAAATGGGCAACGAGTTTGAGGACGAGTCCCTCATCCCTGAGCTGGAGGAGGGCTTTGCCAAACTGGAGGCCGACATGGAGACCGCCCGGCTGGATACCCTTCTCACCGGGGAGTACGACCGGTCCAACGTGATCCTCACCATTCACCCCGGGGCCGGCGGCACCGAGGCCCAGGACTGGGCCCAGATGCTCTACCGCATGTACACCCGCTGGACCGAGCGCCACGGCTTCACCTACCAGATCATGGACTATCAGGAGGGGGACGAGGCGGGCATCAAGTCGGCCACCATTATGATCGAAGGGGGCAACGCCTACGGCTACCTCCGGGGAGAACACGGCGTCCACCGGCTGGTGCGGGTGTCTCCCTTCGACGCCAACTCCCGACGGCAGACCTCCTTCGCCTCGGTGGAGGTCATGCCTGACCTGCCCGAAGACGTGGAGATTGAGATCCGTCCCGAGGACATCGAGATGCAGGTCTACCGGGCCTCTGGCGCCGGCGGCCAGCACGTGAACAAAACCTCCTCCGCCGTCCGGCTGATCCACAAGCCTACCGGCGTGGTGGTGGCCAGCCAGCAGGAGAGGTCCCAGTTCCAGAACAAGGACAACTGTATGAAAATGCTCCGGGCCAAGCTGGTGGAGCTGCAAATGCAGGAGAAGGCGGAGAAAATCTCTGATTTGAAGGGCGTCCAGCTGAAGATCGAGTGGGGCAGCCAGATCCGCTCCTACGTCTTCATGCCCTACCAGATGGTAAAGGACAACCGCACCGCCTTTGAGACCAGCAACATAAGTTCCGTTATGGACGGCGACCTGGACGGCTTTGTCAACGCCTATCTCACCGCCGAGGCCACCGGCAACTGGGCGACCAAGTAGAACCGAACGCCGGCGCTTTCCTCCCTCTGCGTCCGAACTCTCTTCTCTGCACCGCAACGCGTTTGCGGTGCTGTTCTTTTCCCCCTTTTCTTTTTCTTTCTCCTGTGTTATACTATAGAATGAATTTGTATGTAAAGGTTGGGAACACTTTGGATAACATCATCCTCACCGGTATGCCGGGCTCGGGAAAGAGTACGGTGGGCGTCCTTCTGGCCAAGCAGCTGGGCTATCAATTTCTGGATGTGGACCTTCTCATTCAGGACAGAGAAGGGGCCCTGCTTCAGGAGATTCTGGACAGTCGGGGGACAGCAGCCTTTCTGGACGCCGAGGAGGCGGCCGTACTCAGCTTGAACTGCCACCATACGGTGATCGCCCCGGGGGGCAGCGCCATATGCCGCGAGGGGGCGGCCAGGCGGCTGGGACAGCTGGGATGTATGGTCTATCTGAATGTACCCCTGGAGGAGCTGACACGGCGAATCCAAAATCTGGAAAGCCGGGGCATCGCCATGGAACCGGGGCAGACGCTTGCCGATGTGCTTGCCTTCCGCGACCCCCTTTACCGCAAATATGCCGGCCTGATTGTGGACTGCCCTCCGGAGCAGCCCCTGTCTCAGACCGTTCAGCTGGTACACGCCGCCCTGAAAAGTGGCGGCCTGCTCCGCTGAGAACAACACCCCAGCCCGCAGGGAAAGCGCGGGCCGTGTCGGACCACCTCCGGTACGAATGAGAAAGGGAAGAATTCTATCCTATGATATTTCAAAACCTGGGGCTGAACGCCCCCATCTTAAAGGCCCTGGAGGAGCAGGGCTATGTAAAGCCCTCTCCCATCCAGGAGAAGGCCATTCCCCCCGCCCTGGCCGGGCGGGACGTGCTGGGCTGTGCCCAGACGGGCACCGGCAAGACCTGCGCCTTCGCCGCCCCCATCCTCCAGCGGCTGGAGGCCAAACCGGGCCTTAAACGGCCCATTCGTGCCCTCATCCTCACCCCCACCCGGGAGCTGGCCATCCAGATCGGCGAGAGCTTTGAAGCCTATGGCAAATACGTGAAGCTGCGCCACACCGTCATCTTTGGCGGCGTCGGTCAGAACCCCCAGGTGGAGGCCCTGAAACGGGGCGTGGACATCCTGGTGGCCACCCCCGGTCGGCTGATGGATCTCCACGACCAGGGCTTTATCTCCCTGGGCAGCCTGGAAATTTTCGTGCTGGACGAGGCCGACCGTATGCTGGACATGGGCTTTATTCACGACGTACGGAAAATTCTCAAGTGGCTGCCCCAGAAGAAGCAAACCCTCTTCTTCTCCGCCACCATGCCCCCGGAGATCACCGACCTGGTGAACTCCCTGCTGAAAGACCCGGTGAAGGTGGCGGTAGACCCTATCTCCTCCCCGGTAGAGGTCATCCGCCAGAGTGTCTACCTGGTGGACAAGGGGAACAAGACTCACCTGCTGGCCCACCTGATGGGGGAGAAGCGGGTGAAAAACGCTCTGGTCTTTACCCGCACCAAGCACGGGGCCAACAAGGTGGCCCGGGACCTGGCCAAGGCTGGCATCTCCGCCGCCGCCATCCACGGCAACAAGAGTCAGACCGCCCGACAGCAGGCGCTGGCCGACTTCAAGGCGGGCAGAATCCGCTGCCTGGTGGCCACCGACATCGCCGCCCGGGGACTGGACATTGAGGAGCTGTCCCACGTGTTCAACTACAACCTGCCCGAGGTGCCCGAGACCTACGTCCACCGCATCGGCCGCACCGGCCGGGCGGGCCGCAGGGGCGAGGCCATCGCCTTCTGCGATTTTGGAGAAAAGCCCCTGCTTAAGGACATCGAGAGGCTGATCGGCAAAAATGTCCCCCTGGTGGAGGACCACCCCTTCCCCATGCGGGTGTTTGAGGCCCCCAAGCGGGACAAAAACGGCAAGATTATCAACGAGGAGGACCAGGAAGCCCGTCAAGCCGCCCGGGAACTGCGCCGGGCCCGGGAGGAGGCCCGAAAGGCCGCCGAACAGGCCGGGCTGGAGGCAGCCAGGGCTGAACAGACCTCCGGAAGCAAAAAGAAGCGCCGCCGCAAAAAGAAGAACGCTGAACCCTCCGATCCCGTCACTCTCCGCCCCTCCGCCCCCGGAGTCGAGGCGGAGGACGCCTTCGACCCGCTGCCTTCCTCCGCGTCCAAGCGGGCCGCAAGGCCCGGCGCCCTTATGGACACCGGCGACGCCATGCCCGACACCGACTTTTACCGCCCCAACCCCCTGGACAGCGACGTCATTATGGACGCCACCGCCCGACTGCTGGCCCCCCGGCGATCCTTGCTGTCCGGCATCCTTCCCAAGGGGACCGAGAAGCCCCGAAAACAGGAGAAGAAAAAGCAGCCCGATTCCCAAGCCGCCAGGGTAAAAAAGGCCAGGGCAGAAGATGCCAAGCTGGCAAGGCCCGGCAAAGCCAGTCAGCAGACCAAGTCTGAGAAGCAGACCGCTGCCAAGGCAAGGCCCAAAAAGGCGGAGCCCGCCCCCCAGCCGTCCAGAGGAAAGGGGGCCTCCAGGTCCCAGCGCCGGGACCGCCGCATGCCCCCCGAGCCGCCCCGGAAAAACCAGCCCAAGGACTCCACCGAACAGGCCAGCCTGATGAAGCCCTACTATCTGGATATTGACCGGTGATGAACTATGGTATGTAGGGGCGGATACCATCCGCCCATGTTCCCACCACACATCTTTTACAAAAACGGGCGGGTAATACCCGCCCCTACATTAAGAACATATCGACAGGAGGAAACAATCATGGATTATCAAGCCCTTTACCAGCAGAAGCTGACCACCCCGGAGCAGGCCGTCAAGTCCGTCAAGTCCGGCGACTGGGTGGACTACGGCTGGTGTACCAACCACCCGGTGGCACTGGACCGCGCCCTGGCCGCCCGGAAGGACGAGCTGCGTGATGTGAAGGTCCGCGGCGGCGTCACCATGTGGATGCCCGAGATTGCCAAGGCCGACGACGCCGGGGATCACTTCACCTGGAACTCCTGGCACTGCTCCGGCATCGACCGGAAAATCATCGGCAAGGGAATGGGCTTCTTCGCCCCCATGCGCTACTCCGAGCTGCCCCGGTTCTACCGGGAGAACGTCACCGTGGACGTGGCCATGATCCAGGTCACCCCCATGGACAGCCACGGCAATTTCAGCTACGCCCTGGCCGCCTCCCACCTGGCCGACATGCTGGACAAGGCCAAGGTCATCATCGTGGAGGTCAACCAGAATCTCCCCTGGGTTTACGGCCTCACCGGCTGCGAAATCAACATCGCCGACGTGGACTACGTGGTGGAGGGGGACAACCCCGCCGTGGCCCAGCTGGGCGGGGGCGGCGAACCCACCGACGTGGACCGGGCGGTGGCCAAGCTTATCGTGGAGAAGATCCCCAACGGGGCCTGCCTCCAGCTGGGCATCGGCGGCATGCCCAACACTGTGGGCTCTATGATTGCCCAGTCCGATCTGAAGGACCTGGGCGTCCACACCGAGATGTATGTGGACGGCTTTGTGGACATGG
>CATONV010000089.1 GCA_951801655.1 uncultured Oscillospiraceae bacterium
ACGGGGCGCTGGACGAGATCATCGACGCCCTGGCCGCCGACCACCAGGCGGAGCTGCTGAAGGAGCAGAGGTGACAAGGAGAAAAATGCGTAGGGGCGGATGATATCCCCTACAAATCGACAAAAAGGAGATCGTTTATATGGAAATGTATATTCACTACAAGGCGCTTCCTCAGGGCAAGGACCTCTCCGACGTGGTGGGGGAGCTGAACGAGGTGCTGGAGGATGTGGGCTCCGTCTGCGGCGGCGAGGCTGGGCGGATCGACCTGGAGCTGGAGGACGAGAGGGCCAACCCCAAGCACGCCCAGGTGGCGGTGAAGGCCTATCTCCAGCGTACGGCATTTCCCCAGGACACCACTGTGGAGATCGGCTGCATGGAGATCGGGGTTTACGAATGACGCTGTAGGGTGAGACGACTCGGCCCGCCGTGTCTGGCGTTCTATTTATCGGCGTGTCCAGTGGTCAC
This sequence comes from uncultured Oscillospiraceae bacterium, assembly GCA_951801655.1. GTDB lineage: Bacteria > Bacillota > Clostridia > Oscillospirales > Oscillospiraceae > Lawsonibacter. The sequence continues at coordinate 466 of CATONV010000089.1, forward strand.
GCCCTACATTAAGAGGAGTTTTTCAATGTACAAAAATGTCATTTTCGACCTGGACGGTACACTGCTCAACACGCTGGAAGACCTGGCCGCCGCCACAAATTGGGTATGTACCCTCCACGGCTGGCCTGTCCATGAGGTGGAAGAGTACAAGTATTTTGTGGGTAACGGCGCCCCAAAGCTTCTGGAACGGGTGGTCCCGGAGGGGGTACCCGTCACCGACGAGCTGCGCCGGGTGACGCTGGAGGAGTTCACTCAGCGGTACAACGCCCACAAGGAGGACCGGACCACCGCCTATCCCGGCGTGTTTGAGCTGGTGGAGAGGCTGCGGAGGGCCGAGGTAACGCTGGCCGTTCTGTCCAACAAGCCCCACGAGGCTGCCTGGCCAGTGGTGGAGAGATATTACCCCGGTATGTTCCACCGGGTTCAGGGAGCGCTGCCCAGCGTGCCTGTCAAGCCGGATCCCACCCTGCTCCACAAGCTAATGGAGGAGTTAGGGGCCTCCCGGGAAGACACCCTTTTTGTGGGGGACAGCAGCGTGGATATCCGCACCGCTAAAAACGGCGGACTGACCGGATGCGGTGTATTGTGGGGCTTTCGTACCTGCCAGGAATTGCGGGAGGAGGGGGCCGACTACATCGTCCAAACCCCGGCAGAGCTGGAGAAACTGATTTTGTCCGTTTAGGGTGAAGACCCGTCGGATTTCTACGGTGTGGCAGACCGTTTCGACCTGACAAAAGAGGTGAGAACACATGATGGATACACAGCTTCTCAGCCCGTCTGAGATTGATAAGGCCGCTGCGATTATTAAATCCGGCGGTCTGGTCGGCATTCCTACCGAGACGGTGTACGGTTTGGGCGCCAACGGATTGGACTCTGAGGCAGTACGGAATATTTTCCGGGCCAAGGGTCGGCCCCAGGACAACCCGCTGATTCTCCATATCCCGGATGCCGCCTGGCTGGATGCCTTTTGTGAGGACATTCCCCAGGACGCCTGGCGGCTGGCCAAACGGTTCTGGCCCGGGCCGCTGACCATGATTCTCCGCCGGAAGCCGGTGGTGCCCGATGTGGTTACCGCCGGGCTGGACACGGTGGGGGTGCGGTGCCCGGCCCATTCCATGTGCCGGGCGATTATCATGGAAGCGGGGGTGCCTGTGGCCGCGCCCTCAGGCAACCGCTCGGGAAGACCCAGCCCAACCACCGTCCAGCACATGCTGGAGGATATGGACGGCAGAATCGACGCCATCCTGGACGGCGGCGATTGTCAGGTGGGGGTGGAGTCCACCATCGTGGACATGACGTGTGTACCACCCAGGATGCTTCGCCCCGGCGGCGTCCCCCTGGAAGAACTGCAGGTGGTTCTAAAGGAGGTCGTGCTGGATTCCGCCATCACCCAGCCGCTGAAAGAGGGAGAACAGCCGCGGGCCCCTGGAATGAAATACCGCCATTACGCCCCTAAGGCCCCGGTTACCGTGGTCTGGGGAGACCCCCTGCGCAGCGCCCAGTATATCCTGGATCACGCGGGGGACAGCTACTGGGAGGGGATCATCTGCTTTGACGAGTTTGCCCACTGGTTTGAGGACCATCCGGTGGAGAGACTGGGGGGCTCTCTGGACTGCTTTGAGCACGCCCGGAGGTTGTTTCGCGCCCTGCGGGCTATGGATGAGAACGGCGTTAAGCACATCTGGGCCCAGTGTCCTGGCACGGCGGGGATGGGCCTGGCGGTGGTCAACCGGCTGACCAAGGCGTCAGGCTTCCATGTGATCGAGGTGTAGGCGATGATGGTTCTAGGTATCACTGGTCCCACCGGAGCAGGAAAGACCACTCTGCTTCGGGAGGTGGAGAAGCTGGGCGGCGCGGTCATCGACTGCGACGCCGTCTACCACGAATTACTGAAAAGGGATACTGCCTTACAGAATGCTCTGGAGAAGGAGTTCGGCCTCCTAATGGATGAGATGGGGGCCATCGACCGGAAGAAGCTGGGGGAGGTGGTCTTCCGCGACCCGGCCAAGCTGGAATCTCTCAACGCCATCGCCTGGCGTGCGGTGACAGATCGGGTTGGCGCCCTGCTGGAGGAGTTCCGGGAACAGGGGAAAGGCTTGGCGGCAGTGGACGCCATTGCCCTGCTGGAGAGTCCGCTGCATGAGTTATGTCAACTGACAGTGGCCGTCCTGGCCTCGACCGAGGTGCGGGTGCGCCGCATTATGGCTCGGGAGGGAATTTCGGAGGACTACGCCTGGGCGCGGGTGAGAGCTCAGAAGCCGGACGGGTATTTTATCCAGAACTGCGGCCATACTTTAGTCAATGACTGTTCCAGTACGGAGGAATTTTCCCAAAAGGCGCGGGAATTTTTGCGAAAAATCCTGTAGGGGCGGATATCATCCGCCTGCTGAGCAGCACAAAGTATAGGAAGGGCGGATAATATCCGCCCCTACAATCCACATAACAACCTAGAAGGAGGTCCCATTATGAGTGAGGAAAAGAAGGAACAGACTCGGGGCGAGCAGCTGCGCAAGGCGCTTCTCTATGAGAAAAAAAACGGCTACGACCGGCTGATTGAGGGCGAGACGGAGGCCATGGAGGCCTACTGCACCGGCTACAAGCAGTTCCTGGACGCGGGCAAGACCGAGCGTGAGTGCGTGGAGAGGGCAGTGGCCCTGGCGGAACAGGCGGGATTTGTGCCCTACGTCCGAGGCGGGGCACTGAAGCCGGGGGACAAGGTGTATCGGGTGAACCGGGGCAAGGCCGTTACGCTGGCGGTCATCGGCAGAAAGTCCCTGGCCGAGGGGGCCAACATCGGCGCGGCCCACATCGATTCCCCACGCCTGGATCTGAAGCAGAATCCCCTGTACGAGACGGAGGAGCTGGCCTTCCTTAAGACACACTACTACGGCGGCATCCGTAAGTACCAGTGGGTGACCATCCCTCTGGAGCTCCACGGAGTGGTGGCCCTCAAGGGTGGCCAGACCGTTCGGGTGTCCATCGGTGAGGGGGAGGGGGACCCCCTGTTTACCATTGACGACCTGCTACCCCACCTGGGAGTGGAGCAGTCCAAAAAGCCCCTGGGAGAGGCTATCCCCGCCGAGAGTCTGAACATCCTGGTGGGCAGCCGCCCCCTGGCCGACGACGAGGGCAAGGAGAGGGTGAAGCTGGTTGCCCTGGAGCTGCTTAACCGGAAATACGGCATCACGGAGGAGGACTTCATCTCAGCTGAGCTGTGCGCCGTCCCCGCCTTTGGCGCCCGGGACATCGGCTTTGACCGCTCCCTCATCGGGGCCTATGGCCACGACGACCGGGTGTGCGCCTACGCCTGCCTGGCTGCCATTCTCCAGCTTAGCGCCCCGGAGTACACCGCCGTGTGCATGCTGGCCGACAAGGAGGAGATCGGCTCCGAGGGAGTCACCGGCATGAAGTCCGCCGCCTTCGACACTTTTATGCAGGACCTGTGTGAGGCCCAGGGAGTCCCCCTGCGGGCCTGCTATGAGAAGTCCTTCTGCCTGTCCGCCGACGTGACAGCGGCCTACGATCCCAACTTTGCCGACGTGTATGAGAAGCGCAACAGCGCCTTTGTCAACTACGGCATGGGACTGTGCAAGTACACCGGGGCCCGGGGCAAGTCCGGGGCCTCTGACGCCTCCGCCGAGCTGGTGGCCAGGGTCCGCCGCATTTTGGACGACGCCGGCGTGGTCTGGCAGATGGCTGAGCTGGGAAAGGTGGACGCCGGCGGCGGCGGCACCGTGGCCGCATATATGGCCGAGAGGAACATCGACACCCTGGACGCCGGAGTGCCCGTGCTGTCCATGCACGCCCCCTTCGAGACAGTGGGCAAGCTGGACTGTTATATGACCTTTAAGGGCATGAAAGCGATTTTTGAGGAAGCGTAAAGGGAAAGGGCCCGCCAGCCGGCAGGCCCTTTTCTCCATCACTTTAATTTCTTCTCCAGCCGCCAGACCTTGACGGCCAGGATGACGCAGACGATGAACAAGATCAGCGGGACACAGATCTCCAAACACACGGCCAGGGGAGAGAGGGGCGACGAGGCCGTAATGATCGCGGTGGGGCCGTCGGCTCCGCCGATGACGCCGATCTCTGCCGCATCGGAGGGGACAAAGTTGTGGCTGATCCTCCAAAACATGATATAAATAGCTGCTTGCGGGGTCAGCAACAGCAGACACAGGCCGCAGGCGGCAATGAGGAACCACCGGAACAGGCGCAGATACCGCCGGGCGGTGTTTTTTTCCGACTGCCCCATGGCCTGGGAGACTACTGCCCCCGCCTCAGCTACAGTGAGGGTATCCGCCTGCTGCCTCCTGCCCTGAATCAGCTCCACCAGCGACACCCCCAGCGCCTTGGCCAGCGGCTCCAGCAGCTTTATGTCGGGGAACCCCTTGGCCGTCTCCCACTTGGAAACCGCCTTGTCGGTAACGTTCAGCTGGTCGGCCAGTTCCCTCTGTGTAAGCCCCTGTTCCTTTCGCAGCTGGGCGATGAAGGCCCCAAACCGTTCGTTGTCCATGTCATTCTCTCCTTTCGATGCACCAAGTATAGCGCAGAGAGGCCCAAAAGGCAACCTACGAAAAGTAGAGCGGCTAAAATCCCTGGTTTTGCACATCCTAATGCCAGACTGTAGGGGCGGATAACATCCGCCCGCAGGATTGCGGCTGCGTGTCGTGAAAACGAACAGGCCGCCCCTAACGCGGTTCAGGCGCAAGATTTAGGAGGGAACAACCATGGACGAAGAACAGGACCAGCTGCCCCAGGAGGGGGACATCCAGCCCATTGTGGACCTGGGGTCGTCGCTGATCCGAGGGGATAGGGGCACCATCTATGTATTGACCATTGTAGGGCAGATTGAGGGCCACCAGCTGCTGCCCCCCACCAGCAAGAGTACCAAATATGAGCACGTCCTGCCTCTGCTGGCCACTATCGAAGGCAGTAAGGAAGTCGACGGTCTTCTCATTCTGCTGAACAACGGCGGGGGAGACGTGGAGGCGGGACTGGCCATCTCGGAGGTGATCGCCTCCATGTCCAAGCCCACCGTCTCTCTGGTGCTGGGGGGGAGTCACTCCATCGGGGTACCCCTGGCGGTGTCGGCGAAAACATCCTTTATCGCCCCTTCGGCGGCCATGACCATCCATCCGGTGCGCCTCAACGGCCTGGTAATTGGAGTACCTCAGACCTTCTACTACTTTGAACGCATCCAGGAGAGGATTTTGCAGTTTGTTACGGCCAACAGCCGCGTGAAGCGAGAATCCTTTACAAAGCTGATGCTCCAGACCGGAGAGCTGGCTGCCGACGTGGGCAGCGTGATCTACGGCGAGGAGGCGGTGGAGCTGGGTCTCATCGACCGCATCGGCGGTCTGTCCGACGCGCTGGAGTGCCTGTACGGGATGATTGGGGAGAAAAAAACGTAAGGGCGGCCATTGGCCGTCCTTTTTGATGGGGTATTTAACCCAGATAGTATGCTGAATATTCTTTTTTGTCAGCTTTTACTTTTTTTGTTGTCGTGATAAATGGATTATCTTTGAGCATGGAGTTGATTTGAAGAGCTGTGAGAGACGATGACAGCTTAGCGTTGATCTCAGAGCATGTAAGCGGCTCGCTTCCTAAGCCTGCAATCAGTTGCTTTGCATAGGGGCGATAGATTTCCACACAGTATTCGTCCACTGCGTCGCAGGCCAGACGGAGACATTTATCCGCAAGGTCTGTGCGGAGCATTTTCAGGCGGTCAGTGATTTCCTTAAGTTCCTTCACTTTTGGTTCCATCTGCGCATCCAGTTGTTCTATTGCTGCCTGGACTTCTTTTTTTTCGGAAAATTTGAACAATCCAAGAGTTTTGAGTTGTTTTTCCTTAGCCTTTTTTTCTGATGACAGCCGATCAATCTCCTGCTGGACCGGCTGCCGCTCATCCTCTGTAGAATTGATTTGCTCTAATTCGCTGGCAATGACTTCTCTTTCTTTTTCCCGCATTTTGTCCGCTTTTAGAGAAATTTGGAGAGAGTCGTGTATTTTAATCTTTACTCCATTTAAACCGTTGGGCGCAGAATCAAGGGGGCTGCTCATGCTCTGTTGGATGATTTGACGGCGCAGCTCTTCTAAAGGGCCGTAAATTTGACCATATGCTTCAGCGCTTTGAGCCTTGCTTGCGGATATTTCCATGGTATATCCGCATTTTTGACACTGCACGGTGGTCAGTTTTTTGCCCAGTGCGCCGGCGGCAACGCCCACGGGACCGGCTACCACAGCGCCAGCTACTGCCTTTGTGCCGCTGAAGCCGCCAGTGCGTTCACTGATTGCGACCAGGGCTCCTCCGCATTTGGGACAGAGTTTTGTGTAGTCCATAATTCAACCTCTCTTTTAATTTTTGATGGTGAATACAACAAGGTGTACATTTCTG
>CATONV010000090.1 GCA_951801655.1 uncultured Oscillospiraceae bacterium
CTCTCCTTGGCCTCGTCCTGACCGGCCACGTCCCGGAAGGTGACGCCGGTCTTTTTCTCCACATACACCTTGGCGTTGGCCTTGCCCACGCCGCCGATGCCGCCCATGCCCCCCTTGCCGCCGATGCCCCGCATGAGGAAGACCATAGCCCCCACCATGATGACAATGGGCAGGACAGTGGTGATCAGCAGGTAGAGAATCTGAGAGGAGTTGTCCACCGCAGGCGTCCAGTGGTGGACATTGTGGTCGTCCAGCAGTCTCTCCAGCTCCAGGTCGGAGATGGGGGGCGGGGTGGTGACATACTCGGTCTCCCGGTCGTTCTGAATGGGCATCCAGGCGAACATGTTGTTACTCTGCTGGGCGTTTTCGTCCTCCGGGATATAGGCCTTGGCCTCCTCCTCCGTCCCCTCCTTCAGGGTGATGGTGAACAGGCTGCTCTCCAGCTTCACCGACTTCACCAGGTCGGCCGCCACCCACTGGCGGAAGGTGGAGTAGGGCACCTGGACCTGATTGGAGCTGTTGTAGGAGCTGGTGCAGCTGCGGAAGAGAAGCGTCAGCATCAGGGCCCACAAAATCAGCGAAATCAGGCCGAAGGTGTTCTTTTTGTTGTTTCCTTTATCTGGTTTCAAAGGAGCGTACCTCCATTTTTCCGTTATTCCATAACAGGTCAGAGGGTATCATACCACAGTTGCAGAATAAAAACAAGAAAATACCATGTAAACTTCCAGTGAATTTTCTGTGACCGGGTTTTGTCTCTCTCCTTGTCCCGCCCTGCAAAATGGCTTGCCGTGGCCAGCAGGGAGGGACCGCCCCTACAAATTTATGGAATGACCGCGTTTGATGTAAAATTTCCACTTCCCACCAGAGAGTAAATGTGGTAAAATAAATTTTGTATGTGATTTCGACGACGGAAGGACTGGATACCTATGAACAAACGCCCCCCTCTGCGCCGCTCTGCCCCTGTGGAGAAGGAAAACGACGGCATAATCGAGGGCCGCAATGCCGTCATTGAGGCTCTGCGGGCCGGGGTGACCATCGACAAAATTTTTATTGCCAAGGGGGAGACCGACTCCGCCCTTGGGCATATCGCCTCCGCCGCACGGGAGCGCGGCATTGTGGTAGTGGACGCCGACCGGCGCAAGCTGGACAACATGAGCCGCACCCACTCCCATCAGGGGGTGATTGCCCAGGCGGCAGTCCGGGAGTATGCCTCGGTGGATGATATTTTAAACGCCGCCCGAGAGAAGGGGGAGCCCCCCCTCATTGTGGTGTGCGATGAGCTCAGCGACCCCCATAACCTGGGGGCGGTCATCCGCACTGCCGACGCCGCCGGCGCTCACGGGGTGATTATCCCCAAACGCCGCTCCGCCGGGCTGACGGCCATCGTGGGCAAGACCTCCGCCGGAGCGGTGGCCCATGTGCCGGTGGCCCGGGTGCCCAATCTGCCCACCCTGCTCAAGGAGCTGAAGGAGGAGGGCGTGTGGGTTTTCGGGACCGCCATGGACGGGACAACCTCTCTGTACCAGGCAGATTTGAAGGGCCCCGCCGCCATTGTCATCGGCAGCGAAGGAGACGGAATGGGCCGACTGGTGGCGGAAAACTGCGATTTCACCGTATCCATCCCTATGTTCGGCAAAATTAATTCCCTCAACGCCTCCGCCGCCGCTGCGGTGCTTCTCTATGAGGCGGTGCGGCAGAGGACGGGAGGATAACCCTCCCCTCAGAGGAAAAGGCCCCCTCCCTTTGCGAAGGGAGGCTTTTGAGTCATCCTACACCCTAAAGGAGCCTTCCCATGAGCGACCAAGAAAATAAACAGAATAAGGGCGAGCTGATTGACATCAAGTCGCTGATCGGAAACGCGGACGGCGGAGATTTCACCCTGGACGACATTTTGGCGGAGTACGGCCACCCGGCCGAGACTTCGGAGGAACCTGACGGCTTCGACGCGGAGGAGGAGAGGTTCAACACCATCGATCTGTCGACTCTCACCAGACCGGCGGCCAGACCGGCCCCCTCGTCTGGGGGGAAGGTGGTGGCCTTTCCCGGGGCGCGGGCGGCGCAGGAAGAAATTCCGCCCCCCCTGGAGGAGGAAGGACCTCCTCTTCCCCCGGAACCTCGGGAGGAGGGGGGCAACATTACCCCCCTTCCCAAACGGCGCGGCGGGCTGTCCGCCCTGGTCCACGACCTGAACCGAAGAGCGGACGACTACGCGGACCACATGTTTGAGGAGGATGAGTCCATCGACAAAGCGGAGGTCCGCCGCCTGGAGAGGCTGATTCCCGGTACCGACCAGGAGGAGAGAGACGGGGAGCCGCAGCAGTGGCGCAAGCCCAAAAAGCAGGAACCCCCGCCTCCCGATGTCCCGCCCCAGGAGCTGGCCCGCCGGTATGGCAAGGGCCTGAAGTGGATGCGCACCCGGGCCCTGCTGGTCTTTCTGCTGGCCCTGCTGGCCCTGATTCAGACTCTGGCCCCTGCGGCGGGCCTGACCTGGCTTCCGCCCCTGGACCAGCCCCACCTGCAGTGCGCCGTCTCCGCGGCCCTGCTGGGGCTGGGAATGCTGCTGAGTGTGGACGTTCTTCTCACCGGCGTTGCCCGGGCCTGCTTTTTAAAGTTCGGCATGGACACTGTGTCCTCTCTGTCCTGCCTGTTCACACTGATCGACGGCATCCAGCTGGCGCTTCAGGAGGAGCCGCCTCAGCGCCTGCCCTACTCTCTGGTCTGTTTGACGGGACTGTTCTTTCTTCTCCATGGCGCCTACCACAAAAAGCACGGCCTGCGTCTGTCCTGCCGTACCGCCGCCTCCGCCTCCGCCCCTTACCGTATTACGCTGGACCCAGGTAAGTGGAACGATCAGGACACCTACTGCAAATGGTCAGGCACCCAGGAAGGCTACGGCAGTCAGATCCAGGCGGACGACGGGGCCCAGCGCATTTTCCGCCGCTTTTGCCCTGTGCTTGCGATTGGCGACGTAGTCTTTGCACTGATGGCCTCCACCGGAGGAGGCCACCCGGAGAGGCTGGTCTGGGCGCTGTCCGCCCTGTTTACCGCTACCGCCGCCTTTGGCGGGACCTTGGTCTATGGTCGGACCTTCCACAAGACGGCCCGCCGTCTGGCTCCCAGCGGGGCCGCTCTGGCCGGCTGGCCTGGGATTGCCGCCTCCCGCAGGGGATGCTGCGTTCTCCTCACCGACGGCGACCTCTTTCCACCCGGCTATGTGGAGCTCAACGGCTACAAGGTAATAGCCGACTGTCCCGCCGAGAGAGTGGTGGCCTATACTGCAACGCTTATCCGGGATTCGGGCAGCGGACTGACCACCCTGTTTCATAACCAGCTGCGGTCCATGGGCGGACTGATGCGCAATGCGGACAATCTCCAGAGTCATGAGGGGGGCGGTTTGTCGGCCAATATCCGGGGCGACCAGGTGCTGGTGGGCTCCGCCGCCTTTATGAAGCTGATGGAGATCCGTCTGCCCCAGGGGCTGAACGTAAAAAACGCCGTCTTCTGCGCCATCGACGGCCAGCTGGCCGGAATTTTTGCCCTGAGCTACACCCTGCCCGACACCGTCTTTCCCGCGCTGGAGTCCCTGATGCTGGAGAAGGTGGAACCGGTGTTGGCCACCCGGGATTTCAACCTGATTCCCGCCATGCTCCAGCAGCGGTTTAAGCTGGCGGCGGAAAAGATGGCCTTTCCCGGCATAGAGCGCCGCCGGGAGCTGTCTGACCCGGACCAGGAGCACGACGGTTCCCTTACTGCCCTGCTATGCCGGGAGGGGCTGCTCCCCTATGCCGAGGCCATTACCGCGGCCAAGCGGCTGCGCTGGGCGGCGCGACTGGGGGCTGCGTTGTGCTGCGGCGGGTCGCTGCTGGGGATGGCCCTGGCCGCTTACCTCACCAGCGTGGGGGCCAGCACCTCTCTGTCCCCGCTGAATCTTCTCATTTATATGCTTACCTGGCTGGTCCCTGTGTGGTTCCTGTCGGGCTGGGTACACCGCTTTTAAAGGCGGGTGGGCAGAAAAAACGCCTGAGCGGAGGCTTTTAACAGTTTAAACAGCCGGCTTCCCACTAGGGGAGCCGGCTGTTTTCACAGGCCTCGCGGGCCGTGCGGGTCAGATACTCCATAGCCTGCACGGGCCATTTGCCCGCTGCGGTCTCGCCGGTGAGCATGAGGGAGGTGGCCCCGTCCAGCACACCGTTATAGATATCGCACACCTCCGCCCGGGTTGGGACGGGCCGCTGTTCCATGGACCACAGTAGCTGAGTTACCAGGCAGAAGTCACGGCCCGCGGCCCGGCACCGGGAGGAGATGTCCTTCTGAATAGCGGGCAGCTTCCACAGCGGCATGGAGTTGCCCAGGTCGCCCCGGGCAATGCAGATCTGGTCGGCCTCAGAGATGATCTCATCCAGCCGTTCCAGTCCCTGGTGCTCCTCGATTTTGGCCATAATTCTGACCTGTTCCAGCCCCAGGCTGTCCAGAGACTGCCGGAGGATCTGAATGTCCTGCCGGCCACGGACAAAGGGCTGAAGGATGTGGGTTACCCTGTACTGTCCCGCCTGGCGCAGGTTGTCCAGGTCAGCGGGGGTGAGAGTAGGGGTGTCCACATCCGTGCCCAGAACAGACAGACTTTTTCTGCTGTGAAGAGGCCCGCCCTGGATCACCCGGCACAGCAGCAGGTTGGAGCAGGACCGACGGACCTCCAGCAGCAGGGCGCCGTCGTCAATGGAGATCTGGCCGCCCCGCCGGGCGGTCTGAAGGATACTCTGGGGAACGGGGATTCCGCCGTCTCCCAGCAGGATCTCGTCTCCTGCCCGCAGCAGAATGGGGCGGGGCAGTTCTCCCACCCGCAGCTCCGGCCCCTGGAGATCCAGAATCAGGTGGGCATCTTCCCGCCCGGCCCGCCGGGCGGCGGGCCAGTACAGCTGCTCCAGAAGCGGAGAGCACTTATTCAGACTGGTGTGGGACAGATTCACCCGGATACCGGTCATCCCGGCCCGGAACAGTCCGTCCAGAACATCCCGCTTGGCGCATGGATCCCCCAAAGTGGCGTAGTATTCCATAAAATCCCCCCTGCATGTTCTCCCGCCCGGGGGCGGGAACAAGTATTATTATGGAGGCTGAAGGGCTGAAAGTCAATGGATATCTGATAGGCCCCGCCGCCCGCAGGGACTGCCCTAGACCGGCCGCCTTGACTTTCCCGCTGGGAGGGACTATACTAAGATTCTATAAAGAAGGGGGTGCGTCATATGTCAAAAAAGAAAACCGGGGTGCGAGACATACTTTCCACCGCCCACCAGGCGCTGCGCCGCAAGCGGACGGTAGCGGTGGTCTACATCACTTTGCGCATTCTGGTCATTGTGATGATGGTGGCCCAGTTTTTTAACGGGGACTTCGAGAGTGTGTTTCTCTGCGGGCTGACGCTGGTGCTGTTTCTGCTGCCCACCGTATTTGAGAGGGCGCTGATGATCGACCTGCCCAACACCATGGAGATCATCATTATGCTCTTCATCTTCGCCGCAGAGATATTAGGGGAGATCAGCTCCTTTTATACCACCTTCAAGGGCTGGGATACCATCCTCCACACCATCAACGGCTTCCTCTGCGCCGCCATCGGCTTTGCCCTGGTGGACATGCTCAACCGGACGGAAAAATTCTCCCTGTCCCTGTCTCCGGTGTTCATGTCCATTGTGGCCTTCTGCTTCTCCATGACCATCGGCGTACTGTGGGAGTTTTTTGAGTGCGGCATGGACCAACTCCTGATGCTGGATATGCAAAAGGACGCGGTAGTCCACTCCATCTCCTCCGTCATGCTGGATCCCACCGGCGGAAACAGCCGGATACTCATTGAGGACATTGTGGATACCATCGTGGTCACCGGCGACGGACAGCAGATTTCCCTGGGGCTGGGCGGCTATCTGGATATTGGCATCCTGGACACCATGAAGGACCTGTTCGTCAACTTTATCGGGGCAGTGGTGTTCTCCGTCATCGGCTACTTTTATGTAAAGACCCGGGGCAAGGGCCGCTTTGCCAGCCGGTTTATCCCCAAGGTGGTAGAGGTTCAGCCGGAGGATCTCGATCCCCGTCAGCCCAAATTTTTAAAAAAGAATAAAAATCCACACCGCTGAAGGAATAGAGTGAGACGTGATGTCTCATACTAGACCCATCCGAAACAAAGGAGGGTTTAGCCATGAACGAAAAAAAGACCTGTAATACCAGCATCCGCTGCTCTGTGGACACCTGCGCCTACCACTCCGGGGCCCAAAACTGCTGCTCCCTGGAGTCCATCAAAGTGGGTTGCTGCGACTGTTCCCCCACCAAGTGCGAGGGGACCGAGTGCGCTTCCTTTAAGCTGGGCGCACGCTGAGTCCTGAAATGGCTCCGCCTTTCGGCGGGGCCGTTTTTTCTATCCTCCGCCCGCTTCTGCAAAGTCGAGGCCGATGGGCAGCCTTTTCTACGGCGGACAAAAAAACATCCCGCCTTTTCAGACGGGATGCTTCACACAGAGCAGATGACTCTGCTCTGGAGCGAGTGACGAGGCTCGAACTCGCTACCTCCACCTTGGCAAGGTGGCGCTCTACCAGATGAGCTACACTCGCGTTTGGGTCCCCCGCAGAATTTCTGCGGGGGATGGTGCCTCCGGTCGGAATCGAACCAACGACACGAGGATTTTCAG
>CATONV010000091.1 GCA_951801655.1 uncultured Oscillospiraceae bacterium
GCCTGCGGCGTGGGCTCCGCCAAATACGCCACCTTCGCCAGCCAGGGCTTTGGCGCCAATTTGCGTCAGTGTCTGTTCAATCAGGTACAGGACTTCTCTTTTGCCGACATCGACCGCTTCTCCTCCGCCTCTCTCATCACCCGCATGACCAACGACGTGAACGCTATGACCATGATGTTGGCCATGGGCCTGCGCATGCTGGTCCGGGCCCCGGTGATGCTCCTTGCCGCCCTGGGGGTCAGCCTGTACCTCAACGCCCGACTAGCTGTGATCCTGCTGGTCATCATCCCTCTGATGGTATTGGCTATCGCCGTACTGATGAAAATTTGCACCAAACTGTTCGACGCCATGCAGAAGAAGATCGACGGGCTGAACAACGTCCTTCAGGAGAATCTGGTGGCCATCCGGGTGGTGAAGGCCTTCGTCCGGGAGGACCACGAGCGGAAGAAATTCACTTTCTCCAGCGACGAGCTGATGGAAGCCGGTCTCACCGTGGGCATGCGGATCATCGCCATCATGCCCATCATGATGCTGTGCATGAACGGGGCCACCCTGGCTGTCCTCTACTTCGGGGGCAGGATGGTCATGGGGGACTCCTTCCTCCTGGGCGACCTAAACGCCTTCCTGTCCTATATCGCCCAAGTCCTCATGAGTGTCATGATGGTAGCCATGGCCCTTCTCCAGCTGTCCCGTGCCCAGGCCTGTGCCCGGCGCATTAACGAAGTGCTGGACGCCGTCCCCTCGGTTCAGGACAAGGATGAGACCTCTTCTCTCCCCTCTCCCCGGGGCCGGGTGGAGTTTCAGGACGTCTCCTTCAAATACGCCGTCTCCGGCACCGGGGACGACGTACTGTCCCACATCAGCTTCACCGTGGAACCGGGGCAATTTGTAGCCATTGTGGGGGGCACCGGCACAGGCAAGTCCTCCCTGGTCAACCTGATCCCCCGGTTCTACGACGTCACCGGCGGCGCCGTTCTGGTGGACGGCCTGGACGTGCGGGACTACCCTCTGGAGACCCTGCGAGGGCGCATCGGCATGGTTCTCCAGACCAACATTCTCTTCACCGGCACCATCCGGGACAACCTGCTGTGGGGCAAACCGGACGCCACTGAGGCAGAACTGGTCCAGGCCGCCAGGGACGCCCAGGCCTACGACTTTATCATGGGTCTGCCCCAGGGCTTCGACACCCAGCTGACCCAGGGGGGCACCAACGTCTCCGGCGGACAGAAGCAGCGGCTGTGCATCGCCCGGGCCATGCTCCGCAAGCCGGCCATTCTCATTCTGGACGACTCCACCTCCGCCGTGGACTCAGCCACCGAGGCGGCCATCCGGGAATCCTTCCACAAGAATCTGAAGGACGCTACCGTCATCATCATCGCCCAGCGCATCTCCTCCGTGCAGTATGCCGACGAGATCCTCATTCTGGACGACGACCACATCGCCGGCCGGGGCACTCACGAGGAACTGATGAAAACCAACAAAATCTATCAGGAGATCTACCAATCTCAGCAAGAGGGGGTGGGCGGATAATGCCAGGACCTCATCGCGCCCCAAAAGGGGGCTATGTCAAGCCCAAAAACCTGAAAAAGACCATGGGCCGGCTGGTGGGCTACCTCACCAAAAGCAAGCTGCCTCTTCTCTTCGTCCTGCTGTGCCTGTTGGTGTCGGTGGGCGCCAATCTGGGCGGGTCGTACCTGGTACGGCCCATCATCAACAGCTTTATCTGGTCAGGCTGTACCGACTTTGCCGGCCTGGGCTGGGCCATCCTTCAGCTGGCGGGCATCTACCTGCTGGGCTGTCTGGCCACCTACGGCCAGTCGGCCGCCATGGTCCGGCTGGCGGAGAAGGGGGTTAATCGCCTGCGCAAGGACCTGTTCGACAGCCTGCAGCGGCTCCCCCTATCCTACTTCGACCAGCATCCCCACGGCGAGCTGATGAGCCGGTTCACCAACGACGCGGACAACGTGCAGATGGCCCTACAGCAGAGTATGGTCTCCCTGTTCTCCAGCTGTCTGATGTTCGTGGGTCTAGTTCTCCTGATGCTGGTCATCAACTGGAAGCTGTTCCTCGCCACCGCTCTGGTGCTGGTTCTCACCATGTTCCTGTTCAAGCAGCTGGGGGGCCGCAGCCGAACATTCTATCAGAAGCAGCAGGCCGCCCTGGGCGCCGTCAACGGGGAAATTCAGGAGACCATCGAGGGACTGAAGGTGGTAAAGGCCTTCACCCACGAGGAGGCAGCCAAGGCCAAGTTCCAGCAGCTGAACAACACCTACCGGGACGCGGCCCAGAAGGCCAACTTCTACTCCGGGGTCATCATGCCGGTGGCGGGCAATCTGATGAATATCAGCTACGCCCTCACCGCCGCCTTCGGCGGACTGCTGTCCGTCCTCCAGGGCTTCGACCTGGGGGGCCTGGCCATCTACCTCAACTATTCCCGGCAGGTGGGCCAGCCGCTGAATCAGATCTCCCAGCAGATGACCACGCTGCTGTCCGCCTTGGCGGGGGCGGAGCGCATCTTTGAGGTGATGGACACCGCCGCCGAGGTAAACGAGGGCTCTGTCACCCTCATTCCCGCCGAGAAGGACGCCAACGGCACCCTCTCCCCCTTCAGCGGCGAGGGCCGGCCCCGGACCTGGGCCTGGAAGACGCCCCGGGGCAACGGCATGGAGCTGGTCCCCGTGTTCGTCGGCGAAGACGATACTCTTACCGAAATCACCGACCCGGAGTCCGTCCCCGACCCGGCCATGCTGGCCAACCACGGCTGGGCCTGGAAGTACCCCGGCCCTGACGGGGAGATGGGCCTCCACCTGATCCGGGGCACCGTGCGCAATGTCCCCGGGGAGGATTTTTGCCTGACCGAGCTGCGGGGAGCGGTTCGCTTCAGCCACGTGGATTTCTCCTATGTCCCGGGAAAACGGATTTTGAAGGACGTGTCCGTCTACGCCGACCCGGGCCAGAAGATCGCCTTTGTAGGCTCCACCGGCGCGGGCAAGACCACCATCACCAACCTGATTAATCGCTTTTACGAGATCGAGGGCGGCGTGATTACCTACGACGGGATTGATGTAACAACCATCCGCAAGGACGATCTGCGCCGGTCTCTGGGGGCAGTTCTCCAGGATACCCACCTGTTCACCGGTACCATCATGGACAACATCCGTTATGGCCGCCTGGACGCCACCGACGAGGAGTGCATCGCCGCCGCCAAGAGCGCCAACGCCCACTCCTTCATCCGCCGCCTGCCCGAGGGGTATCACACGATGGTCACCGGCGACGGGGCCAACCTGTCCCAGGGCCAGCGCCAGCTGCTTGCCATCGCCCGGGCCGCCGTGGCCGACCCGCCGGTGATGATCCTGGACGAGGCCACCTCCTCCATCGACACCCGCACCGAGGCCCTCATCCAGCGGGGCATGGATACCCTGATGGAGGGCCGGACGGTCTTCGTCATTGCCCATCGCCTGTCCACCGTGCGCAACTCCAACTGCATCGTAGTCATCGAGCACGGTGAGATTGAGGAGAAGGGCAGTCACGAGTCCCTTTTGGAGGAACAGGGCCGGTATTATCGGCTCTATACCGGACAGTTCCAGCTGTCCTGAACGACCAAAGCGCCCAGCCTCACGGCTGGGCGCTTTGGTCATTAAAACAGGAGAGGGGATCCTCCCTCTCCTGACAAACCGGCGTCTGAGAACCGGTACTCAGGCCTCCTTAGCCGGGCTGTCCAGACGCATAAGGTCGATATGATCTGTGATATCCTGAATAATTCCAGAGGAAATGTACTCCCCGGCTTTGCGGATTGCGTTCCGAACAGCCTTGGCGTCGGAAGAGCCGTGGGCCTTGATCACAGGCTTGGCGATGCCCAGCAGGGCGGTTCCTCCCACCTCGCTGGAGTCCATCGTCCGTTTAAACTCCTTCAGTCCGCCTGACACCAGCAGGGCAGCCAGCTTGGTAAACAGATTTTTGGTAAACATCCCCTTCAGTTCCCGGGCCAGGAAAAGCCCGGTGCCCTCCATGGTTTTGAGATAGATGTTTCCCGAATAACCGTCGCAGACGATCACGTCCACCGCCCCCTGCACCGCCTCCCGGGCCTCCACGTTGCCCACAAAGTTGATGCGTCCGGCCTCTCCCGCCGCCTCCAGCATGGGATAGACGGTGGTCTGCAGGTCGGTGCCCTTGGAGGGCTCCGCGCCGATGTTCAAAAGTCCCACCTTGGGGCTGGGGCGTTTCAGCACCTTTTCGGCGTAGTAGGAACCCATGTAGGCAAACTGAAGCAGGTACTCCGGCGGACACTCGGCGTTGGCCCCGCAGTCGATGAGAACGGTCCCCCCATTTCCGCTGGGCACCACGGGCGCCAGGGCGGCCCGGCGGATGCCCTTGATCCGCTTGGTCACCAGGGTGGCCCCGGACAGCAGGGCCCCGGTGGAACCTGCGGAGATAAAGGCGTCTCCCGCCTCGTTCTTCAGCAGAGTAAGTCCCACTGTGAGGGAGGAGTCTTTTTTCTTCCGGAAGGCGGTGGCCGGGTCGTCGCACATCTCCACCACCTCGCTGGCGTGGGCGATCTCCACTCCGGGAGGCAGATCACTGATGCCGTTGTCGGCCAGGGTCTTCAAAATCTCCTCTCCCCGTCCCACCAGGATGATCTCCACTCCGTCCTCCCGGTTGGCCTGAATTGCCCCCATGACCGGTGCCTGGGGCGCGTTGTCCCCGCCCATGGCGTCTACGATGATTTTCATGCTTTTCCCTCTTTTCTCTTTGCGGCGGTTTGCTAGTCTGCTCCAAAGCCTCCTTTTGAAAGGAGGTGGCATCCGCGAAGCGGATGACGGAGGATTGTATTTTGGCAAAGCCAAAATGTATGAAATAATCAAGACCCGCGGAATCTTGTTTGCTTCGCACATTTCGCCCTCGGCGAAATACAATCCCCACCGCCCTTCGGGCGGAGCCCCTTTCAAAAGGGGCCTTTTTCCTAACCCAGCGGCCTCGGTTCGTCGATCAGGCCCAGCAGATAATCGGCGGATACGTTGTAGTGCCGGCAGATGATGGTCAGCTTTTCAAAGGTTGTCGTCTTCCGTCCGTTCTCCATTTCGACGATTTGGTTCGGCTTCACGCCCAACAGCTCCGCAAGGTCGGCCTGTTTCTCTCCCGCTTGATTGCGCAATTTCTTCAAGCGAAGACCATATAAGTCTTTATGAAACATAGCGTTCCCCCTTGACAACAACACTAAAAGAGTGTATATTGAATATATCTTTTTAGTGTGGTGATAATATATGAACAAACAACTGCAAGAATTTTTCTGCGACGAACAGGACCGGGGCCGCCTGGTCTTTGAGAACGACCCGGAGTATGCCGCCCTGCTCCATCAAACCACGACCCTCTTCCCCGACGGCGACTTGCCCAAGGAAATTTTTGACCTCTTGGAAACCGCAAACCTGCTTTCCTTCGCCCACGGGTTCAAGCTGGGACTGAGGCTGACGAAGTGGGCGGCGCACTAAAGGCCCCCTACACGTCCAGCCCCAGCTTGTCCAGCGCCGCCAGCGCCCGGCGGGAAAGCTCGGCGTTCTTGTTCCGTTTGCCCTTCACCCGGTAGCCCAGGGGCGGGATCAGGCCAAAATTGATATTCATCGGTTGAAAGTTTACCACACTTTGGTCACTGATGTAAAGAGCCAATGCGCCCATTGCGGTCTCCTGGGGAAAATTCGCAGGTGTTTTTCCCTCCAGCCGCCGGGCCAGCTCCACCGCCGCCAGACACCCGGAGGCGGTGGACTCCACATAGCCCTCCACGCCGGTAATCTGCCCGGCGAACATCAGGCGCTCCTGTCCCCGCACCCGGTAGTACCGGTCCAGCAGCCGCGGGGAGTCTAAAAAGGTGTTCCGGTGCATCACGCCGTAGCGGATATACTCGGCGTTTTTCAGGGCGGGGATCATGGAAAAAACCCGCTTCTGTTCCGGCCACTTGAGGTGGGTCTGAAAGCCTACCATGTTGTAGATGGACCCCTGGGCGTTGTCACGACGCAGCTGGACCACGGCGAAGGGCTCCCTCCCCGTTTTGGGGTCCTTCAGCCCCACCGGCTTAAGGGGGCCGTAACACAGGGTGTCTCTTCCCCGGCGGGCCATCACCTCCACCGGCATGCAGCCCTCAAACACTCCGGCGTCCTCAAAGCCGTGAACCTCCGCCTCCTCCGCCCGGGTCAGCTCTGCCCAGAAGGCGTCGTACTCCTCCTGTGTCAGCGGGCAGTTGATGTAGTCCGGGGTTCCCCGGTCGTACCGGGAGGCGAACCAGGCGCTGTCCATGTCGATGCTGTCAAAGGTAACCAGGGGAGCGGCGGCGTCGAAGAAATTGAGGTATCTGCTGTCCGGGAACAGCGCCCCGATCTTCTCCGACAGAGTCTCTGAGGTCAGCGGCCCGGTGGCGATGACAACATCCCCCTCGGGGGGAATGTCCGTGACCTCTCCCTCGGCCACCGTGATATTGGGGTGACTTCTGATTTTTTCAGTAATGGCGGCGGCAAAGGCGTGGCGGTCCACCGCCAGCGCGCCCCCCGCCTCCACCCGGTGGGCGTCGGCGCAGG
>CATONV010000092.1 GCA_951801655.1 uncultured Oscillospiraceae bacterium
ATGTGACGGAGACGGCCTGTGCTGATCATGTCTTTACTTTGCGCACAAATCCAGGGCGTCTTTTACTTTTTGGATGATATAAGCGCCAATATCCCGGGAAGCATCTACGGTTTGAGCGCCCAAATGGGGAGAGATAATGAAGTTATCACATTCGATCAGCGGCGAGTGGAATTTTGTATCCAGGCCTTCGTCAACCAGTTCTTCCTCCATGACATCGGAGGCATAGCCGCCGATCTTACCTGACTTCAAGGCCTCATACATATCCTCCTCAGTTGACGATGCCGCCCCGGGCCATGTTCAGCACCACGGCGTCGTCCTTCATCCCGGCGATGGACTTGGCGTTAGACAGGTTCTTGGTCTCGGGGGTAAGGGGCATGTGGATGGTAACAAGGTCGGAGATCTTCAGTACCTCGTCGATGGACATACTTTTGGCGTGTTGCTGCTCAAAAACCTCGGCGGGGAGGTAGGGGTCGTAGGCCACGACCTCCATCCGGAAGGCAAGGGCGCAGACGTCCGCGAAAACTCGCTCGAAGACGCCTTTGCCCTTGCAATGGGGAAATCATAACATATTCAAAAAGAGCCGTCAATCATCAAATTGGCTAAGAATGGAATTACATTTATGAATTATTTATATCGACAGATTGCAAAATGACGTGGTCTACCGGTAGTCCTCATTGAGAAACATGGCCTTGACCGCTACCACCTCGTCGTGCTCCTCCTGGCTCACCTGGACGGAGGAGTTCAGGGCTTTCAGGTCCGCCTTGACCGTTTCCAGGGCCTGTTCGGGGGTATCGGCCCGACCCTCCTCCACGCAGCGCCCCATCCGCCGGAGGACGATGGGGTGGGCGTAGCGAGCCGGGAGGGGGAAGGGGGTGTAGTCCTGCAAAAACGCCTCCATAGCTTCCTTGGCCCGCTCCGCGCGGGACGGGATATCTTCTTCTCGTTTTTTCATTTTCCCGCCCCGGCGGGCGGAGAGGATGAGGTTCAGCTCCCTCAGCTGCCGGGCGGATTTGCTCAGCTCCAGATACAGGTCGGGCCGCTTCTCCAGAACGGCCTCCGCCGCCTTGAGCGCCTTCAGCGTGTCCAGGGCCTCCCCGGTCAGCTCCGGTTTGGGAGGCTGTTCCCGTACCCGCTCCTCCAGACGGACCTCCGCCGCCGCGCTCACCTGTTTGATCTCCGGGCGGACCCGCTTCAGATAGGCCAGCAGCTGGTCCACCTGCTCCTCGTATTTGTAAGTGCACTGCTTCTCCCGGCCGCCGTCGTACTCCACCACCAGATAGGGGATGGAGGCGAACACGCCCTTGTGGGAGTAGCCCCCCTTGCTCATGGCCACCCGCTTGAAGACCCGGGTGATCCCGCCGTAGGGCAGATAGTACCGGCAACTGCGGTAGAAGCTGCTGAGATACAGGGCCTTTTCCCCCACCCCGCAGGGGCCGAAGCGCTTGCAGGATTTCCGGTCCGCAATCAGGACGTCCTTATCCAGGGCCTCCCGGCCCAGCTGTACTGGTTTGAATAGCATGGATGATCGCCTAGTTCCTTTTCAGATTTTCCAGAGCTTCGGGGTTATTGGAGATAACCGCTCCAACAATTTGACAATTTTCCAGCTCCGGACAGTCACCGCAGGTCGCAACGCCCTTTTTCAGCGCACACTGGCGAATTTCACAGAGACTGTCGCAAAATACCGTTTTCACTCCCTCAACGCGGCAGCCTTGACAGTTGATATGTTCAGGCAGAATGGGAGCTTGATTTAACTCAGCCCATAATTTTGCGGTTTTTTCACGCAACACTTGGTCATCGTGAATGGTCGCAAGATAGGCGTCGCATTTTTCACAGTTCAGTCCGCAATATGCAATCATGTCTTTCACAGCGAGATACCTCCAAAACGAAAATTAAACGAACTGATTTTACCATGTCGGCCCCCAGGCGTCAAGACAAGCAGAATACCAGCCGCTGTCGTACAGGCAGCGGCTGGTGTTTTGGTGTTAGGCCTTGGCGGTCTGCTTCCTGGTGGCGTAGAGGAAGATACCCAGCAGGGCGGCGGCGAACACGATACCCACGGGGTAGGCCAGGGCGGTGTTGTAGGCCACCAGCTTGCGGGCGCCGTCCACCACCTCATGCTTGTTTAGCAGCTGGCCCAGGCACTCCTCGCCCAGGATGAAGTAGGTACAGGACACCGCGCTCATAAAGGTGGCGGGGACGGCGGTGATCCAGTAGTTCTTCTTTTGCTGGAACAGGTACATGCTGGCCGCCCAGAGGACGATCATGGCCAGGGTCTGGTTGGACCAGCTGAAGTACCGCCAGATGACGTTGTAGTCGATCTTGCCCAGGGCGTTGCCGATGCCCAGGATGGCACCCGCGCCCAGCACGGGGACGCACAGTTTCAGGCGGTTGGCGTAGTTCTTCTGGTCGATCTTGAACCAGTCGGCCAGGGTGAGGCGTGCGGAGCGGAAGGCGGTGTCGCCGGAGGTGATGGGGCAGGCGATGACGCCCAGCATGGCCAGCACCATACCGGCGGAGCCCATGGTCTTCTGGCAGATGTCGTAGACGGCGGTGGGGCCGCCGGCACCCATGCCCAGCAGCTCGGCGCCGGTGTAGATGGAGCAGCCGGCGGCGGCCCAGATCAGGGCGATGATGCCCTCGGAGATCATGGCGCCGTAGAACACCATGTGGCCCTGGCGCTCAGACTTCATGCACCGGGCCATCAGCGGGGACTGAGTGGCGTGGAAGCCGGAGATGGCCCCGCAGGCCACGGTGATGAACATGAAGCTCCAGATGGGGGTGCCGGAGGGGTGCATGTTGTACAGGTGATCCCACAGCTCGGGGATGACGTAGTTGGAGTTGGTAATCACGCCGAAGGCCACGCCCACGGCCATAATGATCAGGCAGATGCCGAACACGGGGTAGATCTTGCCGATGACCTTGTCCACAGAGATGAAGGTGGCGATGAAGTAGTAGATCAGGATGAGAATGAGCCAGAACATCTTGTTGGCCAGGATGCCGCCGGCGTTCTTGCACAGCAGCTGGAGCAGGCCGGCGGGGCCCACGGCAAAGACGGTGCCCACCATGATGAGCAGCACCACGCTGAACACCCGCATGACGTTCTTCATGCCGCCGCCCAGGTAGATACCGGTGATCTCAGAGACGGACGCACCCTCGTTACGCTCAGAGAGCATCCCGGCGAAGTAGTCGTGGACGCCGCCGGCGAAGATGGTGCCGAAGGTGATCCACAGGAAGACGCTGGGTCCCCACAGGGAGCCGGACAGTGCGCCGAAGATGGGGCCCAGGCCGGCGATATTCAGCAACTGGACCAGGAACAGCTTCCACTGGGGCATGACCACGTAGTCCACCCCGTCGTTGATGCGGACGGCGGGGGTCTCCCGGTCATCCGGGCCGAAGGTGCTGTCAACCACTTTGCCGTAGACAAAGTAGCCGGCAATCAACAGGGCCAAACACACAAGAAAACTTACCATAAATATACCTCCCTTAAATTTCAGTCCCGCCGCGTATGGCCCGCGGCCGGACCGTTTAACAAAGCTAAAGGTCCTTCTACTCCAACTCCTGTATTTCCGCCTGGATCAGCCTCCCCGCAGCGGAGGCCAGCTGGTCCAGGGTATGGATGCGGGCCAGGCTTTTCCCATAAATGGTCTCCGCAGACGGTATGTTAAGGCTGGGACCCATAAAGATCGCCCCCACATGGCAGCCCTGACGCTCCAGGGCCCGGACCTCCCGGGCGGCGTCCTCCACCGCCGGAGCGTCGGCGTAGTCGCGGCCGAAGGGGTAGTCCCCGCCCGGCGGGATGCGGCGGCTGTCGTTGGGGCTGGCGTCGGTGAGGAGCAGAAAAAGCCGTCTTTGCTCTGGGGGGACCTCCAGCAGTTCTCCCGCCGCCCGGAGGACCAGGCCATCCCGGTTCCAGCCAGCGGCGAAGTAGCGGAATACCTGACCGCTGCTGTCCCCGAAGTCCTTGAGCACCCGGAGGACGGTGTACCCCCGCAGGCTGCAAAAGCCGGACACCCGCACGGGTACGCCGCACCGGGCCAGGCTCTCGGCCAGGATGTACCCCTGGGCGGCGACGGCCTCCTGACAGTGCATCCGGGAGGAGGAGGCGTCCAGCAGCAGGTCCACCGAAAAGCCGGGGCGGGCGGAGTCCGTCTCCCGGACAAAGACCCGCCGGTCGGACAGCGCCGCCGCCCGCCAGACACGGGGGGTGTTCAACTTTCCGCTCCGGGCGGTCTCCTCCTCCGCCTGGCTGTGGACCCGGATACAGTTTTGAATCTGCTCCGTCAGCCGCCGGATAGTGTTTTGGTAGAGGGCAGCGTCCGCTGAGAAAGCCTCCCGGTTGTGCTCCTGCTGGAGCCGGGCCTGCTCCGCCAGCCGGCGGGCCTCCCCGCCGGGTGCCTGCTCCGGGGTGGGGACCCCGGCAGTGTACCACAGATGACAGCCCAAATGGAGGCCGGCGCACAGCTTCTGCTCCGCCGCCGCCAGCTCCCGCTGGGGCAGGAGGGAGGGGCCGAAGCAGCTCTGGATGTACAGCCGGTCAGAGGAAATGTCCTCCTTCAGCCGGATACTGGCTCGGCGGATGTCCAACTTTGTGCTGTCCCCCTCATCTGACCCCTTTCCGTGTCCGACAGAGGCCACATCGGTGTGGACGATCTCTGTGGGCATCAGCCGGGTCATCACCCCGGCCCATTTTCCCGTGAGGTGAAGCCGCAAGGCGGAAGGCGGGCGGCTCCTGCCGTCAAAGAGGCGAAAGCGGGCAAACAGCTCCAAAATGGCGGGAAAAAGCTCCTGTTCCTCCATTGGCCCCAAGGCCAACGCGGCGGACAGCCGCCTTTCATAGGGGGTCATCACCGGGGGGCGCTTTCCCAGCACTGCCCTCCACCGGGCGGACTGCATGGTGTAGCTCAGCTGGTTTTTTGCCATCCACTCCTGGCGGGAGAGGGTGTGCTCCTTATCAAAGAACTCCACCGCCCAGTCCCGGCGCAGGTCGGCCAGAATGGGCCGTTGGGGCAGCTCCAGCTGATAGGCGGCGCTCTCCAGAGCCAGCCAGGCCAGGTCGTCCAGCAGCGCCTGTCGCCGGTCCCCCGCCCAGGCCTGAAAGAGCCGGGCCGGCCCCTCCTCCCCGTACCACTTGCGGACACAGCCCACAATGGTGTTTAAGTACAGGTTCGGGCTCCCGTCGCCGTTCAGAGAGAGGAACAGGGGCTCGAAGCCGTAGACACCCGCCCCGTTCCAGACCTGGTTCATCGCCCGGCGCTGTCCGGCGGTATGGTGGGCGCTCACGGGCCGAACAGCTCCCCTCGGGTGAGCTTGGGGGAGACCCGAGCCGCCATCACGTCCCGAATCAGGCCCTGCTCATAGCCGTCGGCGGTCTTGTTGGTGATCCCCATGTCCAGAGCGGGCCCGGAGGGAACCCCCGCCGCCATCAGCTCCAGGGCGTCCAGCAGCCCCCGCAGGTCCAGGGCCTTGGAGGAAATTTCACCGCCCTCGCACTTCTTTTGAAGGTCAAAGAAGAGCGAGACAAACTGCTGGCGGTATTTCTGTTTCAGCTCAGGACAGCGGTGTTTCAGCAGCCGGTCCAGATTTTCCGGGCTGATGGCGGGCATCTGGATGACCACAAACCGGGAGGCCAGGGCCTCGTTCAGCTCCCGGGTGCCGGCGTAGCCGTAGTTCATGGTGGCGATGAAGCGGGCGGCGGGGGCCATGGGGAGGCGGTCATACCCCGGGATGTCCAGCACCCGCCGGAAGTCCAGAACGGCGTGGAGGACGGCCAGTGCCTCGTTCTTCGCCATGTTGATCTCGTCCAGAATGCCGAAGCCCCCGTGCTGGGCACATTGGTAAACAGGCCCGGGCCGGAAACGGACCTGCCCCTCCGTGAAGGTGTCCGTCCCCACCAGACCGGAGGCGTCCAGATTCACATGGAAGGACACGTTCCAGGCGGGGCGGCCAAAGACTGCGGCCAGGTTTTCCGCCAGCACGTTCTTGCCAGTGGCCTTTCCCCCGGTGAGGAGCAAATTCTTTCCGCAGAGCAACGCGGCGATGGCCTGCTCCCAGACCTCCCGCCCGTAGTAGTGAAATTGGGGGACGGGGACCCGCTCCGGCAGCTCTGTGGGATTGTCTGTCCGGAATTGAGCCAGCTTCTCCAGCAGTTCGGAGCTGACCCCCTCCTCTTTTAGAAATGAAAGCATCGCCGAAGCACTTCCTTTGCCCGATAAAAGTTAGACCCGGACGGTGTCCCCACCGCCCGGGCCACAGCTTTGGTGATGGATGGATAACACAAAAAAGAGGAGCATTCCTTTGAGCGTTCCCATCATAGCACCAAAATTTTGAAAATTAAAATACTTTTTCCCTTGTAACTACTATATCTTTTCGATATGATAATAAGCCCCAAAAAGGCTCCAAGATCATTTGACCCTGGAATCTATCCATCCACCTGAAAGAAATTCCCTAAGAAAGAATAATTATTTCATAAAGGAAATTCAGTTCTCAGAAGGGATCAATTTGACAACAGTAGTACTCTCA
>CATONV010000093.1 GCA_951801655.1 uncultured Oscillospiraceae bacterium
ATTCTGGATAAGACAGGGGCCTCCAGCGCCACCATCAGCCGGGTGAGGCGGTCCATGTTGGATAACGGCGCGGGCGGCGTGATGCGGGAGGTTATCGCCCGGGAGGGGCTGCACGAGAAAGAGGAATAGGACGCGGCCTGTGGCCGCCCACAGAAGCGTTGACCCGGCGTGTAGGGCGGGACGACCCGGCCCGCCGAATTAGTCAGTGCTCCAATCACACGGCGCGCCGAGGTCGTCGCGCCCTACAAAACCATATTAAGGAAAGCAGGAAAAGAACATGAAACAACTGATGTTGGGCAACGCCGCCGTTGCCCGGGGACTGTATGAGGCGGGGTGCTGCGTGATCTCCAGCTATCCCGGCACCCCCAGCACAGAGATAACCGAGGAGGCGGTCAAATATCCGGAAATCTACTGCGAGTGGGCCCCCAACGAGAAGGTAGCCATGGAGGTGGCCTTTGGGGCCTGCCTGGCGGGCAAGCGGGCCTTCTGCGCCATGAAGCATGTGGGATTGAACGTGGCCGCCGACCCGCTGTACACCATGGCCTACACCGGGGTCAACGCCGGCCTGGTGGTCGGCGTGGCCGACGATCCGGGGATGCACTCCTCCCAGAACGAGCAGGACTCCCGGCACCACGCCATTGCCGCCAAGGTGCCCATGCTGGAACCCTCCGACTCCGCCGAGGCCCTGGAGTTCGCCAAGCTGGCCTATGAGCTGTCGGAGAAATTTGACACCCCGGTGCTGCTGAAGATGTGTACCCGGGTGGCCCACTCTCAGTCCCTGGTGGAGACCTCGGAGAGGGTGGAACCGGACATGAAGCCCTATGAGAAGCAGATCGCCAAGTATGTCATGATGCCGGCCAACGCCATCCGCCGCCACCCCTTTGTGGAGGAGCGCACCCGGAGACTCCAGGCCTGGGCGGAGACCGCCCCCGTCAACCGGGTGGAGATGGGGGGCACGAAGATCGGCGTCATCACCTCCTCCACCAGCTACCAGTATGTGAAGGAGGTCTTCGGGGATACCGTCTCCGTTCTCAAGCTGGGTATGGCCAACCCCCTGCCTGTGAAGCTGATTCGCGACTTCGCCTGTAAAGTAGAAACGCTTGTTGTGGTGGAGGAGATGGATCCCATCATAGAGAACCACTGTAAAGCCCTGGGCCTTGCCGTTTCCGGCAAGGATGTACTCCCCATGGAGGGGGAGTTCTCCCAGAATCTGATCGCCGAAAAGCTGGGCGGCACGGTACATACCGGGCGGGCCATCGACGATTCCATCCCGCCCCGGCCCCCCGTCATGTGCGCCGGCTGCCCCCACCGGGGACTGTTCTACACCCTGAGCAAGAACAAGGTGACCGTTCTGGGGGACATTGGCTGCTACACCTTGGGGGCGGTGGCCCCCCTGTCCGCCATGGATATGACCCTGTGCATGGGGGCCTCCGTCTCCGGCGTCCACGGCTTCAACAAGGCCCGGGGCGCGGAAGCTGAGGGCAAAACCGTGGCCGTCATCGGCGACTCCACCTTTATGCACTCAGGCATGACGGGCCTTGCCAACATTGCCTACAACCAATCCAACTCCACGGTGATTATCCTGGACAACTCCATCACCGGCATGACCGGCCACCAGCAGAACCCTACCACCGGCTTCAACATCAAGGGCGACCCAGCCGGCAGGATTGACCTGGAGGCCCTGTGCAGGGCCATGGGCTTCAACCGGGTCCGGGTGGTGGACCCTTATGACCTGAAGGCCACCGACGCGGCCATTAAAGAGGAACTGGCTGCCGCCGAGCCCTCGGTGATCATCAGCCGCCGGCCCTGCGCCCTGCTGAAGTACGTCAAGCATGAGGCGCCCCTCGCCGTGGATCCGGTGAAGTGCGTGGGCTGCCGCAGCTGCATGAGGATTGGCTGTCCCGCCATCTCTATCAAGGAGGGCAAGGCCCATGTGGACGCCACCCTGTGCGTAGGCTGCGGCGTGTGCGAGCAGCTTTGCGGCGTGAAGGCGTTTTCCTGAATGTTCGATTTACGATCGTAGGGGCGGATATTATCCGCCTGCAAAACGCGATACGTGGTTAGATCGGGCGGATGATATCCGCCCCTACAGAAATAGGTGCCATTGATATTCCCAGTGAATGAACAAGGAGTTGTTTCAACCTATGGAAACCAAAAATATTATGATTGTCGGTGTGGGGGGCCAGGGCTCCCTGCTGGCCTCCAAGCTGCTGGGCCATCTGCTGATGGAGCAGGGCTACGACGTGAAGGTGTCTGAGGTCCACGGCATGTCCCAGCGGGGCGGGTCGGTGGTAACCTACGTGCGCTACGGCGACAAGGTGAACTCCCCCGTCATCGACAAGGGAGAGGCGGACTACATCGTCGCCTTCGAACTGCTGGAGGCCGCCCGCTGGCTGAGTTACTTAAAGCCCGACGGACAGATCGTCACCTCCACCCAGCAGATCGACCCCATGCCCGTCATCACCGGCGCGGCCAGCTACCCGGAGAACCTGGTGGAGAAGATGCGCGCCGCCGGGGCCAAGGTGGACGCCCTGGACTGTCTGACCCTGGCCGAGGAGGCCGGGTCGGCCAAGGCGGTCAACATCGTCCTCATGGGCCGGCTGTCCCACTACTTCGACCTGCCCGACGAGGCCTGGCAGAGGTCCCTGGAGGCCATGGTCCCCCCAAAGTTCCTGGAGACGAACAGGAGGGCCTTTGAGCTGGGAAAGAAGGCATGAAGCATATCAGAAGTATTTTAAAAGTATGGGGTTGGATTTGCCTGTTTTTCTCTATGCCTCATATAGCCTCCCTTGTTATGGTAATTGCCAAGCCCAGTATAGTTTATAACCCGGGGCCCACCGGAGCAGGTGAATGGATCAGCATGGGCCTGATTTCCCTGGGCCTGGCCCGGGTGATTGAGCTGCTGGAGAAAAAATGACCCTGTCCCGCCCGCAGGCGGCAAAGGCTCCTTTTCCCCGCAAGGGGGACGCCGCATCCGTAAGGCGGCAGAGCCGCCAACGGCTGCGCAGGGAAAGGAGCTGTCAGCCGAAGGCTGACTGAGGATTGCGTTTTGCGAAGCAAAACATACGAAGTAAACTAAGTTTTGCAAACTTGGGTTTATTTCATACATTTTGGCTTCACCAAAATACAATCCTCCGCCCCCTTCGGGGGCACCTCCTTTCAAAAGGAGGCTGTTTGGAGAAACCCTTTAAAATTTTTCATAATTCAGAAAGGAAGCATCAACAATGGGACTCTTTTCAAACCTCTTTGGCGGCGGCGCCAAGAAAGTGGAGGAGGTCAACGACGCCAACGCCCAGGCGCTGAAGCAGTTTTTTAAAGAGAATCTGCCCAGCGAATTCGCAAATTCTTCCAAGTATGCCATCTCTGTCACCCGTGGTGATAAGGGCTACGAGGCCCAAATCAACATGGATATGACGGCGGACGGATCCACCTACGAAGGCTTTGCCAAGGAAAACTTTGCGGAGCTGGCAGACTGGGAATCCGAGAGGGTGTTCGACCTGCTGCCCAAGCCGCCGGTGACGGTGACCGTCATTTTTGACATGGACTTCGGCGGCAAGAACAAGGTTACCATGAACCGGGGCCGTCTGCTGGCCAAGTAAGGTAAGAAACGTAGGGCGCGACAACCCGGCGCGCCGTTTTGAGGGATGATATCCTCTGAAAATGCGGGCCGCCGAGGTTGTTGTCCCCTACAGAGTCCTCTTCCCAAGCAAAGATATATATTTAATCCGAAAGGAATGATACACATGGAAAAATACTACCAGCCCGAGATCGAGTGCGCGTCCCGGGAACAAATCAAGGCCTGGCAGGACGAGCGGCTTGTGAAGCAGGTGCGCCACGTCTGGGAGAACGTGCCCTACTACCGCAAGAAGATGGAGGAGAAGGGCCTCACCCCCGATGACATCCGGTCCAGCGACGATCTGCACAAGCTGCCCTTTATCACCAAGGCTGACCTGCGGGAGGCCTACCCCTACGGGCTGGTAGCCAAGCCGCTGAAGGAGTGTGTCCGCATCCAGTCCACCTCGGGCACCACGGGCAAGCGGGTGGTGGCCTTCTACACCCAGCACGACATTGACCTGTGGGAGGACTGCTGCGCCCGGGCCATTATGGCCGCCGGCGGCACCGATGAGGACGTGTGCCAGGTGTCCTACGGCTATGGCCTGTTCACCGGCGGCCCCGGCCTGAACGGCGGGTCCCACAAGGTGGGCTGCCTCACCATCCCCACCTCCTCGGGCAACACCGAGAGGCAGATCATGTTCATCCAGGACCTGAACGCCACCATTCTGTGCTGCACCCCCTCCTACGCCGCCTACATTGGCGAGACCATGAAGGAAATGGGCCTCACCCCCGACCAGATTCCCCTGAAGGCGGGCATCTTCGGCGCCGAGGCCTGGAGCGAGGAGATGCGCCAAGACATTCAGAATACCCTGGGTATTAAAGCCTACGATATCTACGGCCTGACCGAGCTGTCCGGCCCCGGCGTGTCCTTTGAGTGCTCCGCCCAGACCGGCATGCACGTCAACGAGGACCACTTCATCGCCGAGATCATCGACCCGGACACCGGAGAGGTCCTGCCCGAGGGAAGCAAGGGCGAGCTGGTGTTCACCTCCATCACCAAAGAGGCTTTCCCTCTGCTGCGCTACCGCACCCGTGACATCTGCATGCTCACCCGGGAGAAGTGCTCCTGCGGCCGCACCCATGTGAAAATGTGCAAGCCCATGGGCCGCTCCGACGACATGCTTATCATCCGGGGCGTCAACGTCTTCCCGTCTCAGATCGAGACCGTTCTGCTCAACCACGGCTATCCCGCCAACTACCAGATCATCGTGGACCGGGTGAAGTCCACCGACACCCTGGACGTGCAGGTGGAGATGACACCCGAGATGTTCACCGACAACATGGGCGAGATCGCCAAGCGGCAGAAGGAGCTGGTGGACGGCCTGCGGTCCATGCTGGGCCTGGCCGCCAAGGTTACCCTGGTGGCCCCCAAGAGTATTGTCCGCAGCGAGGGCAAGGCCGTGCGCGTTATCGACAAGCGGAAGATCTGATCGGAAACCGTGTAGGGGCCGGCCCCCTGGCCGGCCCGCCGTTTCCGCAGATTTGATTCAAGACAAGATGGGCCGCCGAGGGCGGCGGCCCCTACTTTTGTGATAGGAGGAAACCACTGTGAGCATCAAGCAGATTTCCGTCTTTTTGGAGAACAAGCCCGGCTCTCTCTACGCCATGACCGGCGTGCTGGCCCAGAACAAGATTGATATGCGGGCCTTTTCCCTGGCAGAGACCAGCGACTTTGGCATTGCCCGGATCATTGTGGACGATGTGTACAAGACCACCACTGTACTCAAGGATGCTGGTTTTATCAACAACATTACCACGGTGTTGGGGGTGGCCATCCCCGACGTGCCCGGCGGACTGAGTGAGGTCCTCCGGGTCCTCACCGACGCCCAGGTGAATGTGGAGTACATGTACGCCTTCCTGGGCGGCAAAGACACAGAACACGCCTACATGATATTCCGGGTGGCGGACAACGCCGCCGCCACCGCCGCCCTGGCCAAGCAGGGGATCAAGGTTGTGGAGCAGGAAGAGATCGACAAGCTGTAAGCCGATAAAAATTCCCGGGCCGTTGGGCCCGGGAATTTTTTACTCCACAGGGAAGGTGACCACCGCTGTAAACAAGTCCGCCTCAGTGGTAACGGTGAGACGGCCGCCGCAGGCCCGGGTGAAGGAGTCCGCAATGGACAGCCCCAGGCCGGAGCCGCCGTCGGTGCGGCTCTCGTCCCCCCGGACGAAGCGGGCGGTGTAGTCCGCGCCAGGCTTGAGCTCAGAGGCGGAGGTGTTTTTGATGCTGGCCGAAGCCTGTGCGTCAACCACTGCCAGTGCCAGGTAGACCCGGGAGCCGGGCAGGGAGTACTTCAGCGCGTTGCCGATGAGATTTTGGAACACACGATACAGCCGGTCGCTGTCGGCGGTGATGGGCACCTCCTCCTCGGGGATGGCGGCGCGCAGGGTGAGACCGCTGTCCTCGATGGCCTGGGCCATGTCGGCCAGGGTCTGGCGCAACAACCGGGCGTAATCAAGGCGCTCCAATTTAACGGGCAGTTGTCCCGAGGCTGCCTTGCTCACCTCGAACACATCCTGGACCATAGCCTTGAGCCGCTGGGCCTTCTCCCCCATAATTTGCACATATTCGCTGGCCGGGGGCTCCAGCGGCTCCTGGGAGAGCAGCTCAGTGTAGCTGATGATGGAGGTGAGCGGGGTCTTCAGGTCGTGGGACACGTTGGTCACCAGCTCCACCTTCATCCGCTCGCTGTGGGTGCGCTCCTCCACCGCCTGGTGCAGGC
>CATONV010000094.1 GCA_951801655.1 uncultured Oscillospiraceae bacterium
TAGGTCTTGCCGTCGCCGTAGGGGTTGGTGATGGAGGTGTCGGTAAAGCCGGGGACAATCTTGTCGGAGACCTTGGCGCTCTCGCCGGGAACCGTCATGGACAGCACGTCGGTGATGTCGGCGATGTTCTTGTCCTTGATGAACTGCTCGGTGAGCTTCTTGTCACGACCGGTGGCCAGATGGATCACGTCGGGGAAGTCGCCGCCCTGCATGGAGGGGCCGATGACGTCTTCCAGGGCCTTGTCCACGATCAGCTCCACCTCGATGCCGGTCTCGGCGGTGAAGGCCTCGCAGACCTCGTTCCACATACCGGGGTAGGCCTCCTCATAGGCAGAAGCCAGAGCGGCCACCTTGATGGACTTGGGAGCCTCGGGCGTGCTGACATTGCCCTGGCTGCCGGAGTTGGCGGGCGGGTTGGACTGGGCGGGGGGCGTCTGGGGCGCGCCGCCGCAGCCGGCCAGCAGGGACAGGGACATTGCTGAGGCAAGGAGCAAGCTGAGTATCTTTTTCATCGTTTTGAACCTCCTCAAATTGTGGGACATACGCTTCAGACCGGAATACCGGCCCTTTGCACTAAGTATATATGGGTCCCGGCGGCTGGAACAGCCATGTTCTTGCGCATGTCTTTAGAAATATTGCTCTTTTCCGTTTTTGTGCATTTTTGAGGGGAGATTCCCCCGGCTTTCGGAATAATCAATAATTTTTGCCGGCGGCTCTCCCGGCTGTGCCTGGAGTAATCGACAAAATCGGAGCGGGATCACAGAGAAAAATTTAGAAGTTGCACAATTTTACAGGAGGGATTATAATGAGAAAAACAGGATGAAAGGGTCTTGTTTCGTAAAATTGCTTCAGGAGGGAAGGCCTATGAGCAGCAGCCAATACAGCTTCTCCCAATCTGCGCCGCCTGGCCGCGGGGCCCTGCGGCTGAGCTATCTCTCCAAAACCCAGTACTCGGAGGAGTGGAACTCCAACCTCCACGCCCACGGCTGCGCCGAGCTGTTTTTTATCACCGACGGTCATGGCCGTTTCCGCACCCAGTACGAGGAGTTCCCCGTGGCCATTCATGACCTGATTGTGGTCAATGCCAATGTTCTCCACACGGAGCTGAGCCAGCTGGACAGCCCGCTGGAGTACATTGTTCTGGGGGTGGAGGGCCTTGAGGCGATGGGGGGCGCGGACGGGTATATCATGCTTCACCTCCACAGTGGCTGGCGGGAGCTGATGGCCTGTCTGGACCTGATGCTCCAGGAGGCGCGGGAGAAGCAGCCCGGACATGAGGAGGTGTGCCGTCACCTGCTGGAGGTGGTGCTGGTCCGCCTGGAGAGACAGGGAAACCTGCCCTTGACAGAGGAGTCCTCCGACCCCCGGGCCAGCCGGGAGTGCGCCCTGGTCCGCAGGTACATCGACAACCACTTTAAAGAGGATCTGAGTTTGGATCAGCTGGCCCGGCTGGCCCATGTGAACAAGTACTACCTGGCCCACGCCTTCCGCCGGGAGTTTGGGGCGTCCCCCATCAGTTATCTCATCTCCCGGAGGGTGGACGAAAGCCGTTTTCTTCTGCGGGAGACCGATCACACCCTTTCCCTGATCGCCCAGATGCTGGGCTTTTCCTCCCCCAGCTATTTCTCCCAGTGCTTTCGCCGGGTGGAGGGAATCAGTCCCATGGAGTACCGGAAGCGGCATAGACAGCGGTCCGGAACATAACGCAAGGCCCCCTGAAAAGGGGGCCTTGTCCTATAGTCTGCGCCAGGTGGAGGGGCTGAACAGTACCAGAATGGGGAAGATTTCCAGGCGGCCGGCGATCATGCACAGGGACATGACCCCCTTGGACAGCCCGGAAAAGGCGGCAAAGTTGCCGCTGGGGCCGATGGCCTCCAGGCCGGGGCCCACGTTGCTGACGCAGGTGAGAGCGGCGCTGAAGGAGACGGCGAAGGACTCCCCGTCCAGAGAAATGATGAGGGCGGCGGTAAACACGGTGATCACGTAGGCCCCCAGGAAGACAAGCAGGGTGTGGAGGGTGGCCTCGCTGACCAGCTTGCCGTCCAGCTTGACCACCTCCACACTTCGGGGATGGGTGATGCGGTGAATCTCCCGCCGAATGGCC
The DNA here is from genome assembly GCA_951801655.1 of uncultured Oscillospiraceae bacterium. Taxonomy (GTDB): domain Bacteria; phylum Bacillota; class Clostridia; order Oscillospirales; family Oscillospiraceae; genus Lawsonibacter. The sequence continues at coordinate 2,105 of CATONV010000094.1, forward strand.
CGGAGGAGAAGGAGGACCCGGGAACACTTCATGCCGCCGCCGGTGGACCCGGCGCTGGCCCCGCAGAACATGATAAGGATGATAATGACTTGGGAGAACTGGGGCCACAGGACGAAGTCTGTGGTGCCAAAGCCGGTGGTGGAGATAATGGAGGCCACCTGGAAGACGGTGTACCGCAGGCTTTCCCACAGATCGGAATACACGCCCAGATTGGACAGGGTGAGAACGGCGGTGGCCAGGGCGACCACAGCGAGGAAGAAGCGCAGCTCGTCGCTGGCCAGGGCCTCGCGCCACTTTTGGGTGAGAATCAAAAAGTAGACCGCAAAGTTGATGGAGAACAACAGCATAAACACGGTGATGATGATATCAATGGGCACGCTGTTGTAGGCACCCACGCTGGCGTTCCGGTTGGAGAAGCCCCCGGTGCCGGCGGTGGAAAAGGCGTGGATGAAGGCGTCGTATAGGGGCATGCCGGCGATCTTCAGACAGAGGGTCTCCAGTGCGGTGAGGGCGAAGTACATGGCATACAGGATTTTGGAGGTCTGGGACTGCTTGGGCACCAGTTTGGAAAACACTGGTCCCGGCGTCTCCGCCTGGGTCAGATAGTGGGAGCGGATACCCAGCTTGGGCACGATAGCGGTGGTCAGCACCAGCACGCCCATACCTCCCAGCCAGTGGGTAAAGGCCCGCCAGAACAGGATTCCCTTGGGCAGGGCCTCGATGTCGGTGAGGATGGTGGAGCCGGTGGTGGTGAAGCCGGAGCAGGACTCAAAAATGGCGTCCATGGGGGTGGCGAAATACCCGCAGAAGAGGAAGGGGAGGGCCCCCACCAGTCCGGTAAAAATCCAGATCAGGCCCACGGCTACAAAGCCCTCCCGGGTAAAAAACTGCTGCCGGGCGGGCAGGGTGGACAGCCCCAAGCCCACGACGGCCACAATGGCGATGGACAGCAGGAAGGGATAGGGCGTTTCGCCGTAGATCAACGCAACCAGGAGGGGGAGAGACAGGGCGGCCGCCTCCAGCAGCAGCACTCGGCCCACCAGCTTTAAAACCAGCTTGATGTTCATGCCCCGGCCCCCCCGGCGGGTTCAGAGCCGTAGATATCATTCAGGTCCAGCACACCGCCTCCGCGGGCGATAATGATGACCCGGTCGTCCTTTTGAAGGAAGGAAGAGCCCTCGGGGATGATAATGTCGTTTTTTCGGACGATGACGGCCAGCAGAACCCCGGGGCGCAGCCGCAGGTCCTTCAGGGGGACGCCCAGATGCTTGGTGCCCGGGCCCACGGTAAACTCCATGGCCTCCGCGCCCCCGCCGGCGATGCGGTGGAGGGAGTTCATCACGCTGCCCTGGGAGTTTTGCAGGCCACGGACCACGTGGACAATGTTGGAGGCGGTGACAAATTTGGGGGAGATGACACTGTCCAGGCCCAGGGAACGGACAATGCCGGCGTAATTTTGCCGGTTGCACTTGGTGATAACCTTTTTGATTCCCTGCTGCATGGCGTACAGGGAGATGATCAGATTGTCCTCGTCCCGGTCGGTGAGGGCCACAAAGGCGTCGCTGGCAGTCAGGTTTTCCGACTCCAGCAGTTCGGAGTCGGTGCCGTCCCCGCAGATGACGGTGACCCGGGGAAATCTCTCGCTGATGAGGCGGCAGCGCGCCTCGCTGCGCTCCACGATCTTCAGGCGGATGCCCATCCGATCCAAAATGGTGGCCAGATACATGGACACCTTGCCGCCCCCAACCAGGAAGACCTGCTTCACCTTGGGGGCGTAGCGGCCCAGCTGACGGAAAAACTGGTCCAGACTGTCCGGTCGGCCCACCATGTACAGCTTGTCCTCCGCCTTGGGGACAAAGGAGCCGTTGGGGATGGACACCTCGCCCCCCCTCTCCACGGCGCAGAACAGCAAAGACAGCTTTTTCACCTTGTCGGGCAGGGCGTAGAGGGGGGAGCCCACCAGAAAGTCCCCCTCCTGAAGGCGGAAGCCCATCAGTTCCACCCGGCCCCGGCAGAAGGTTTCAATATTGGCGGCGGAGGGAAAGCGCAGCAGCCGGGAGATCTCCACTGCGGTAGAATTTTCCGGGTTGATGGCCATGTCGATCTTCAGGTTGCGGCGCAGCTCGGCCACGCTGGCTGTGTACTCCGGATTGCGGATGCGGGCGATAGTATATTTGGCTCCCAGATCCTTGGCGGTGAGACAGCATACCATGTTCACCTCGTCGGCGTTGGTAGCGGCCACCAGCAGGTCGGCCCGGTCCACCCCCGCCTCGCGCAGGGTGGCGGCGGACACGCCGTTGCCCCGAACAGTCATAACGTCCAGCTGGTCTCCGGCCCGGTGCAGGGCCTCCTCGTCGCTGTCCACCACGGTGACGTTGTGCTCCTCCTTTGCCAGCTGTTCCGCCAGGGAGAAGCCCACCTTGCCGCTGCCTACAATGACAATATCCATAGTTGAAGGGTCCTTTCCATGAAATGAACAGGCAGGGGCCGCCGCTCTCGGCGGCCCCTGCAGAGTAAATAGAGGGGTCAGATTGTCCACTCCCCGTGGACCACGCCCACCAGATACCAGTGCTCCCCCTCGGGATGGAATACCAGCTTGAGGGAGGACCAGTCCAAGCCGTCATTCACCGGGTCGGCGCTGGGAAAGCTGAAGTCCACAAAGCGGCAGCCGGGGTACTCCTCCGACAGGTTCTCCAGGGCGTTGCCCCCGGTCATGATCCGGTCCACGCCGATTTCCGGAACCTGCGTGTAGTCCCGGTCGTAGACGTACCGCTGAAAGTACTGGCTGATGGTCATTTTGATGGGGTCGCCGCGGCCATCCTCAAAACCCCAGGTGTATACGGTCTGGTCCTGGGCCAGGTTTTTAATCTGGTCGGCGGTAAAATTTAAATCTCCGGTCGGGTCCACGGTGGAGTAGGGGGTGAAGGTAACGCCCCGCTGAGGGTGGACGTAGGCGGCCAGCGTTGTCCAGTCCTGCTGCTGAAGGCAGCGGTTGACCGCGCAGGCGGAGCCCAGCAGAGGGAAGTTGTCCTCCGGATTGAGAGGGGAGGCGTCGGCGGAGGAGGCAGAGACGCTGTCCTCGGGCTGGGAGACGCCGGACGGCGGCGTGGGGGGAGTGAGGGTATTGTTCAGGGCGGGGGGGGTGTCCTGGCCGCTCAGGTCGATGGGCAGCAGGATACCCGCCAGCAGACCGATTACCAGGCAAAGAACACAGGGAAAAATCAAAAAGCGTTTCAAGAACGAGGCCTCCTTCTGAGGTTCGACGAGTCTGGGACAAATTAAGTACTTTACTATTATAGGACGGAATCGGGAAAAGGTCAAGACATAATACACATGAGATCTTGAAAACGGGCCTCTCTTATGGTAAAATAGCACAGAAATAACATGGGGGAGGGTGTCTTTTATGAATGAGCAGACAAGACTGAGGCAATTCCATATTCAATGCGCCCAGGGGGAAGTGGGGGGATACTGTATCCTGCCTGGCGACCCGGGCCGGTGTGAGGCCATCGCCCGGCACTTCGACAGCCCCGTCCATGTCCGGACCAACCGGGAATATGTCACTTATACCGGCTCCCTGCTGGGGGAAAAGGTGAGTGTGGTGTCCACCGGCATCGGCGGGCCCTCCGCAGCCATCGCCATGGAGGAGCTGGTCAACATCGGCGCCCATACCTTCGTCCGGGTGGGCACCTGCGGGGGGATTGACCTGAGTGTACAAAGCGGCGATGTGGTGGTAGCCACCGGAGCGGTGCGCATGGAGGGGACCAGCCGGGAGTACGCCCCCATTGAGTGGCCCGCCGTTCCTGACTTTACCGTCACCTCCGCGCTGGTGGAGGCATGCAAGGCCTTGGGCTACGCATGGCACGCCGGAGTGGTGCAGTGCAAGGATTCCTTTTATGGCCAGCACTCCCCGGGCCGAATGCCGGTGAGTTTCGAGCTGGAGAACAAGTGGGAGGCCTGGAAGCGGCTGGGGGTGCTGGCCTCCGAGATGGAGTCCGCCG
>CATONV010000095.1 GCA_951801655.1 uncultured Oscillospiraceae bacterium
TTCTCCAGCATCAGCTTCTGGTTGTAGACGAACATATAGGGGATGATGAACCCGGCCAGGGCCAGTTTCACCGAGGCCACGCCCGTCTTCATGGGGTTGCCTCCGGACAGGCCGGCCGCCGCGAAGGAGGCCAGGGCCACGGGGGGCGTCAGGTTGGCGAACATGGCGAAATAGAAGCAGAACATGTGGGCGGCGATGGCGGGCACCTCCAGCTCCACCAGTGCGGGGGCCGCGATGGTGGCGGTGATCAGGTAGGAGGGGATGGAGGGCAGGCCCATGCCCAGGATCATGCAGGTGACCATGGTGAACAGCAGGGTGAGGAACAGGCTGATGGCCGGGCTGTCAGGCACGGCGTTGCGGCCGATGCTGACGATGGCGGAGGCCACGCTGAGAGCGAAGCCGGTCTGGGCGCACACGCCCACGATGATGCCCACGCAGGCGCAGGCGATGGCCACCGAGACGGTAGACTTGGCGCCGGTGACGAAGGCGTCGCACAGATCCTTCAGGGACATGCGGCTGATAGGCCGCAGCTGAGCCACCACGATGGTGACAATGATGGTCCAGAAGGCCACCATGATTACGGTCTTGCCGCTCCAGATGAGCATAACCAGCAGGAAGACGATGGGGATGAGAAGATGGCCTCTCTCCCGCATTACGGTGCCGATTCTGGGCAGCTGGTCCTTGGGGATGCCCAAAAGGTGGTCCTTGGTGGCCCGCATCTGCACCTGGAGGATAATGCCCAGGTAGTAGATCAGGGCGGGCAGGACGGCGGCCTTGATGATCACCGGGTACTGTACGCCCAGGGTCTCCGCCATGACGAAGGCGGCGGCGCCCATGATGGGGGGCAGCAGCTGGCCGCCCACCGAGGCGGTGGCCTCCACCGCGCCTGCAAACTCCTTGCTGTAGCCCGTCTTCTTCATCAGGGGGATGGTAAAGGTGCCGGTGGTGACCACGTTGGCCACGGCAGAGCCGTTGATGGACCCAAGAAAGCCGGAGGCCAGCACCGCCACCTTGGCGGGACCGCCCTTGGTGTGGCCGGCCAAAGCGTTGGCAATGTCATTGAAGAACTGGCCCATGCCGCACTTGTTCATCACCTCTCCAAAGATGATGAACAACACAATAAAGGTGGCTGACACCTTGACGGAGCTGCCGTAGATGCCGGAGATATCACAGGTGAGGTACTGGACTATTCTGGTCCAGGTGTATCCCCGGTGCTGGAAGATGCCGGGGAAATACCGGCCGTACATGCCATAGATCAGGAAAATGGCGGACAGGATGGTAAGGGCCGGGCCGCTGATGCGCCGGGAGCACTCCATCACCAGCAGGATGAGAATGGTACCCATCACAATGTCCAGCGTGGTGGGGCGGAAGCCGGTGGCAATCCAGTCCAGATAGCGGCAGAACACGTAGACGGGCATGGCGGCCGACAGGGCAATCAGGACCCAGTCGTACCATGCCACCTTCTTACGGCTGGACTTCTTGAAGGCAGGGTAAAACAGAAAGCCCAGCACCAGCACCAGACCCACGTGGATGGCGTGGTGCTTCAGGTTGACCATCTGGAACAGACGGACCCCGGAGGCGAAGGCCAGGTGGTACAGGGTGAAGAACAGACACAGGAAGTATCCGGCCTTCACCAGCGGTTTTGCGGCAAAATTGCGGGTTCGGGATTCTTTTTCATATTTTTCCATGATCTCCGCGCCCTTAGACGGATCGATGGGCGCGTCGCCGGCGGTCTTGGCGGTGAGGTCGCGTTGGGTATCAGCCATAGATGAAATGCCCCCTTCTCTCAATGATGGACCCCCGGATCAGGCTGGCGTTTGGCAGGGTCCGGAAGTCGAATATCTCCTCCCCGTTGAGTTCTAGGCCCTTCATATAGGTGTCGGAGGTGAGCCACTTCAGCTCGGGGAACACGCTGTTAATCTCCTCCATCCACACCATGCCGTCCTCGATGCGGGTAGGTACGTCCATCTCGGCGGGAATGCCCGCGCCGTACCCGGCCACCGCGATCTTGTCCAGGTTGAAGCTGCCGTCGGGCAGGACCGTGTAGAACTCAAGCCAGGGGATGTGCTCAAAGGAATGTTCGATCTCCAGCTTAAAGTGGTCGCCGGGACCGGCGGGGACCTCCAGAACGACGGCGTCGTTCCGGCGGTCGTAGAGCTGGAAAACCGTTCCGGCGGGGGCCCAGAGCCCCCACCACAGAAAAATGCCAAGGACTGCCAGAGCTGCGGCCCCCAGCAGCAGGCGGGTGGTTTTACGCTTCATGTCTCTCTCCAAAACACACACGGCGGCGCGGCGGCGGTCATCCGCCGCCGCGCCGCCTTTGCGGATACAGTGGAAAGCTGTTTACTTGATGTAGCCGTTGTCCTTCCAGAAGGCCTCGGCGCCGGGGTGCAGGGGCAGCTGGATATCGTCCACGCCGAAGGTGATGTCGATGTTCTTGTCGGCCGCATTGTGAGAGGCCTTGATGGTGCTGATGTTGGCGAAGATGCCCTCCAGCATATCATAGACCATGGCGTCGGACAGGTCCTCCCGAACCAGCATGATGTTGTAGACGAAGACGCCTTCAACATCCTCGGTGTTGTTGTAGGTGTTGGCGGGAATAACGGACTTGGCGTAGTAGGGGTAGTCGTTCACCAGCTTGTCGCGACCGTCGCCGTCGATGGGCACCACCACCATGTCGTACTGGGTACCCAGCTCCATCACGGTGGCGTTGGGCAGGCCGGAGGTGACGAACACAGCGTCGCACTGGCCGTTCTTCATGTTGTCGATGGCCTCGCCGTAAGCCAGGTAGTCGGGGGTAATGTCCTCATAGGTGATGCCGTAGGCGTTGAGCACCATGCGGGCGTTGATCTCCACGCCGGAGTTGGGGGCGCCCACGCCCACGCGCTTGCCCTTCAGGTCCTCCACGGACTGGATGCCGGTATCGGCGGTGGTGACCAGCTGGACGTAGTTGGGCCACAAACGCATCAGGGCGCGCAGGCCGGTGGCGGCCTCCTGGCCCTCGTAGGCGCCGGTGGCGGTGTATGCCTGCATCACGGCGTCCTGCATAGCCACGGCGATCTCAGCATCGCCGTCCAGCATCAGCTGGATGTTGGCGCCGGTGGCGTTGGTAGCCTCGGCGGAGGTCTGATAGCCGTAGGCCTTCAGGGCCTCGGCAAAGGCGCCGCCGATGGGGAAGTAAATGCCGGAGGTGGGGCCGGTGCCCACGGTGATGAACTCCTTGGCGCGCTCGGCCTCGGTGAGGCCCTTCACCTCGCCGCCGGTCTGGCTTCCGGAGCCGGCGGGCTGAGAGGTGGCAGGATTGCTGGCGGCGGGCTTGCTGCCGGCAGCGTCGCCTCCGCCTCCGCCGCAGGAGACCAGGGACACGGACATGGCAAGGGCGAGGGCAAATGCAAGGATCTTCTTCATTCTCGTTCTTCCTTTCTTTCCAAAAAAATTCATGAAAAACTGCCGTTTCCTGTCACTATGGGGAAACTGCAAGTGGAGGGGGCATACTGCTCCCCTGCGGCTGACATTTTATCCCGTTTGGAGGCATACGTCAATCAAATCGGGGACTACGGTAGAAATCCGGGGGAGAACGGTGAAAAATACGGTGTCAACGGCGGGGCCGTCTTGCATTGGAGGGAAAGTCGTGTTACACTGTTTTGCAAAGAAGAGATTCGCCGGGAGGTGTTTGCCGTGATCCAAGACAATCTGCCCATCTACCTGCTGACCAATGCCGGCCTGCTTCTGGTGGCCGCCACCGTCCTGACGGAGCTGCGGCCCCTGCGGGCCATTTTGAAGCAGCAGGACCGCTCCGTCTCCAATCAGCTGCTGCTGGGGCTGGTGTTCGGATTGCTGTCCATTGCCAGCACTTACACGGGGCTGAGCTTTCAGGGGGCCATTGTCAACACCCGGACCATCAGTACCCTGGCCGCTGGACTGGTGGGCGGGCCCCTCACCGGGATATCCGCCGGGGTGATCAGCGGCCTGCATCGATTTTTCTATGATCCCCGGGGCTTTACTTCTCTGGCCTGCGGACTGGGTACCGCCTCCTTCGGCGTACTGGGCGCACTGTGCCACCGGCGGTTTGCCACCCTCACCGCCCGGCGGAATCTGGCCCTGGTGGGGCTGACTATAACGGCGGAGCTGGTTCAGTGCGTGATTATTCTGGCCGTGGCCCGGCCCTTTTCCGAGGCGGTAGCCCTGGAAAAGGCCATCCTGATTCCGAAGATTGCCGTGAACTCCCTGGGGCTGGTGGTATTCAGCGCCGTGATGGAGAGGATGAACCGCAGCCTGATGCTGGAGCAGCTGGAGGCCCAGCATCAGGTGGAGCTGTACCAGCAGGCCGAGCTTCGGGCTCTTCAGTCCCAGATCAACCCCCACTTCCTCTTTAACGCCCTGAACACCATCTCCGCTTTGTGCCTCACCGACCCCAACCGGGCCCGGGAGACCATTCTGGTTCTGGCCAATTACTTTCGACAGACCCTGTCCATCAACGAGCCCTTCGTCACCCTGGAGCAGGAGCTGTCTAATGTGGACAACTACCTCTTCCTCACTGAGGCCCGCTTTGAGGACGCCATCCACGTCACCCGGGAGCTGCCCGACGACCTGCGGCGTCTGCGCCTGCCTCCGCTGATTCTCCAGCCCATTGTGGAGAACGCGGTGCGCCACGGTTTTGTGGCGGTGGACGACCGGCGGGTCCACATCTCCATCCGGCAGGACAACGCCCGGGCCTACATCCAGGTGTCCGATCAGGGGCGGGGCTTCCCGCCGGAGGTGCTACACAGGCTTCAGGACCCGGACGATCCCACCTACACCGGTCTGTTCAACGTCCGAAAACGGCTGCGGACCATCTACGGGGACCAGTGCCCCTTTGCCATCGACAGCAGTCCCTCCGGCTCCACGGTCTCCTTCTCCATCCCCCTGATCCCACCCGTCCAGCCAATACCTGAAGCACAAAAAAGGAGAGATATCCCATGCGTATCGCGGTGATTGACGATGAGAAATACTCCCGGGTGGAGCTGATCCATCAGATCTGCCAGCAGCTGCCCCAGGCGGAAATTCTGGAGGCCGGCAATGGGGTGCAGGCTATGGCGCTGTTGGAGAAGGAGAGCTTTGATATCCTGTTTATCGACATCCACCTGGGAGACATGGAGGGCACCACTGTCGCCTCTCTGGCCAGGCGCCTGATGCCAAAAGCGAAGATCATCTTCGCCACCGCGTACTCCGAGTACGCGGTGACCGCCTTCGAGCTGGGAGTGGACAACTACATCCTCAAACCCTTCGACCCCGCCCGAATCCGACAGGTGCTGGAGCAGTGCCGCCAGGCCCAGCCGCCGGCCGCCGGGGCGGTGAACCGGCTGGCCATCAGCAGCAACCGGCACACCATCCTGCTGGACGTGGATGAGATTACCTATATTGAAACCGACGGCTCCGGACGGGGCTGTGTGCTGCACACCCTGTCCGGGGAGGAGTACACCGACAACTCCCCCATGTCAGAGTATGAAAGCCGCCTGGATGGGCAGGGCTTCTACCGCATTCACAAGACCTGCCTGGTACGGCTGAAATACATCCAGGATATTTTTCCCTGGAACAACAGCAGCTTTGCCCTGCGGGTGCGGGGGTCCTCCAGCCCGCTGCCCATCGGTCGTGACCGGGTGAAGGAGCTGCGCCGCCGGCTGCGTATCTGAAGCGTCCCGGAGGACATGAGACCATGTTTTCACAAAAATTCGGATGAGAAATATGAAAAAGCCCTTGACAAGAGGACTCTCTGTTGATAAAATATCAAGGCCGCGTCGAAACAGGCTGACAAGAGGGGAATCCTCGCCTGCAAGAGCGAGTCCGTAATAAAGGAGTTGAATACTATGCAGGCAATCATCGTAACCGGCGGCAAGCAGTA
>CATONV010000096.1 GCA_951801655.1 uncultured Oscillospiraceae bacterium
AAAATACTTGTCTGGAGACGGACCGGGAAGATAGGTAGTGCCTACACAAAGCGGAGCAGTTGTTTTAACTGTTCCGCTTTTTTGTATTTATTCTGGATATTAAAAGCATCCATCCGAAGATCGGATGGATGCTACAGGTTATTCCGATAGGCTGCCTGACCCGCCCATTAGGGCTGTGAGCTTTTCGATGTGCTCCAGCGGGAATGGGGGCAGGGTGAGGGGTTTCAGGGCGATAGACATTAGCTTCATGGGGTTGTCATCGGCGGCAATCCGGTTAGAATCCAGCTTGCCGCACCGGCGGCAGCGGTGGATGACAGCCCACTCGCCGCCTTTCCGGACCCACACGCCGATGGCATCCATAAGGCCGCCGCAGTCAGCGGCCCGATCGCCGGGCTCTTCGTCCACGTGCAGACTGCTTAAGCAGTTGGGGCAATGGTTGCGGTGGTCGCTGCCCGCCGTGTCCGGTATAACGGGACGTCCACAGACCTTACAGGTGAAGCTGTCGCGGCAGGGATGTGTTTTGTAATAACCTTTTTCAAATGTTTTGCGTTTATTTTCCCGATTCATGGGGAGTTCCTCCTAAAAGTTTTCATACTCTTGGGAGGTTGGCCTTTGGGTGCAAACCTCCCGGTTTAACCCACAGACTCCGAATCAAAGTAGTATTTCATAAGTTGTTCCTCTCTCTAAAAATTTTGTTGTGCCGGCCACAACAGAACATATTATAGCGCAGTTTAGAAGGTTTTGCAATAGCGCAGGTCGGTAAGTACTGTGTTTGGTGTCAGCGCCACCTCCAAGCTGTGCCCATCCCAGACAAAACCGTGTTTTTCATAGAACCGCCGGGCGCGGTCGTTCTCCCGGAGGACATAGAGAAAACAGCCGGGGTATCCTGCTGTGCGCAGGCGGCGGAGAACCTCCTCCGTTACCAGTGAACCGTACCCCTGTCCCCAGTGGTCCGGGTGGGCGTAGAGGGAGACCAGCTCTCCCCAGGAGGCCAGGTCGGGGGAACTGAAGGAGCAGATGGTGTTCCCGGCGGACTGGTCCACCCGGGCGGGGCCATAGGTGGCGCAGCACAGCGCCCGATCGCCGTCATACAGCAGCAGGCCGTGGTAGACGCCCTCCTGATAATCTTGGCGGAAGACCGGGACCCAGCGGCTGTCGGTGATCTCCCGGGCCATAAAATCGGCCGGGATGCTGTTACGGTAGGCGGCCCGCCAGCCCAAGGCATGAAGGAGGGACATGTCCCGGAAATGTTTCTCTGTACAAGCATCAATAAGCTGCAATTTCATAAAAAGTACCCCCTGAGAAAAAATGTAGGGGCGGCTATCAGCCGCCCGCGGGCACATATTATGTGCCCCTACATAAGTTTATCCTAACCGAACGATCTGTTCGATAGGCAGGGAGCACAGCACAGCCTGGGCCTCACTGCGCAGGCCATGGGCAGTGTTTACAGCCTCCATAATGGGGGCCCGCAGCTTGGTAGGTACCACAATGGCCACAATTTCTCTTTCTGGCTTCAGGTCTACCTCGTAGGTCTGCTCCAGCTCCTCCAGGCCGGACAGCCGGCCCTTGATGACGGTACCGCCCCGGGCCCCGTGGGCCTTGGCAGTGGACATGACATCGTCTGTGCAGCCCCGGGCGCATACCACCAGAATCAGACTGTTTTCAGTGCGTTCCATATTCTCTCCCTCTTTCTCCTTCAGAGTTTCGGCGTGATAGGCGGCCAGATTGGCCACCAGACTGTTCAGCCCGGACACCGGGATGGAGACCACGATCCCGGCGCCGCCGGTGTGGCCCCGGAGTTCGTTGTCCAGGTCGTGGAGAAGCTGCTTGGCTGCTGAGGCGGCGGCAAAGCTGATGAGTACATCCTTTTCGCTGGAGCCCAGGCCCAGAATGTCCATGATTTCGGAGGTGGCGGTTCCCTTTCCGGCACACTGGAGATGGATGGGCACATATCGCTTGCGGTACAACTTCAGCATCGACGCGCCCTGTCCGCGCTCTACAATGGAGAGGATCACTTTCATATGTTCCATACTTTTACTCCTCTCAGTCGAAGTAGAGGACCACGTCCTCCACTCTCTCCATACGGAAACGCAGACGGCGGCGGGCCAGCTTGTGACGCACCACACTGGACAAGCCCATCACCTGAATGGTGACCAGGGGTGTCATGGCGACCATAGCCACAATGCCGAAGGCGTCGGTCATCATATTGCCCCCCAGAGAGTGGCAGGCGCCCTGGGCGAAGGGGAGAAGGAAGGTGGCGGTCATGGGGCCGCTGGCCACGCCGCCGGAGTCGAAAGCGATGCCGGTGAAGATATCGGGTACCAGAAAGGTGAGGCCCAACGAGATGGCGTAGCCGGGGATGAGCAGCCAAAAGATGTTCAGTCCGGTGAGTATCCGCACCATGGACAGCCCTACCGAGACGCACACGCCGATGGACATGGCCAGACCCATGGCCCGCTGGGAGATAGAGCCATTGGAGACCTCCTCCACTTGCTTGGTGAGGACGGCGACGGCGGGTTCCGCCTTGACGATGTAATAGCCAATGAGCATGCCGATGGGGATGAGCAGCCACTGCCGGGTACCCTCGGCGATGGTGGCGCCGATGAACTGACCGGCAGGCATGAAACCCACGTTGACACCGCACAGGAACAGGACCAGTCCCAGATATGTATACAGCAGGCCGGCGCCGATGCGCATCAGCTGGCCCCGTTTAAACCGGTGGGTGAGAAGCTGAAAGACCAGAAACAGTCCGGCCACCGGCAGAAGCGCAGTGGCCACCTCCCGCAGGTAGGTGGGGAAGGACTGGATAAAGTACTGAGCGGCCTGGGCAGTGGTGGGGATGGTAGGGATGATACTCAGGTGGGAGGCGGCCTCCTGGGGCTTGTAGATAATGCCCAGCAGGAGAACACACAGGATGGGCCCGATGGAACACAGGGAGATGAGACCGAAGCTGTCGCTGGCCGAGTTTTTGTCGCTGCGGGTGGAGGCGATGCCCAGGCCCAGAGACATGATAAAGGGGACGGTGATGGGGCCGGTGGTGACGCCGCCGGAGTCAAAGGAGACGGGGATGAAGTTCCCGGGGGCTACGGCGGCCAGGGCAAAGACGAGAAAATAGAGAAGCAGCAGCAGTCGGCGCAGCGGAATACCCCTTCGGATGCGCATGGTGGCGGCCACCAGGAAGAGGCCCACACCCACTGCTACTGTGACGATGAGAACAATGCCGTCAATGGCGGGCACCTGTTTGGAGAGGACCTGCAGGTCAGGTTCCGCCATGGTGGTGAGTACACCCAGCAGAAAGTAGACCAGAATGGGGACAATCAGCCGTTTGTTTTTGCTGAGGGTGGAACCCACGCCCTCCCCCATGGGAATCATGGACATGTCCACCCCCAGAGTGAACAGCCCCATGCCGCCCACCAGCAAAATGGCGCCGAAAAGAAACAGCACCAGAGTGCCCGGGTCCAGGGGGGCAACGGTGATGGAGAGCAGGAAGACAATGGCGGTGATGGGAAGCACGCAGGCCATGGACTCCTGTATTTTTTCTGTCAGCTGTTTGTTGAGACGCAACGGCCTCCACCCCTTTCCATAGGATAGTTACATTATAACGGAGACAGGACTCCCTTCATAGGGCCTTAACGGAATCTTAATATATGCTCGGTTTATTTAACATATGAAAAAAGGATTGTAATTTGGACGAAGAAGAAATATAATAGAGACACATGGCCGGAAGAAGGAGGAAATGGAGATGGCGATGGAATACAGAAACCTTATGGAAGAAATCGTACTGCAAAATTTGGACACGGTAATGGCGGCGGAGGGGGGCTGCACCTGCGACGCTTGTAAGTCAGACGTAGCGGCGTTTGCGCTGAACAACCTGCCTGCCCACTATGTGGCGACCCGTCAGGGGCGGCTGATGGTCAAGCTGCAGAGCTATGAACTGCAGTCCCGGGCCGACGTGGTGGCCGCTCTCAGCGAGGCGGCAGTCGCGGTGGCCAAGAATCCTCGCCACGGGCGAGAATAAAACGGAATCTCCCCGCAGAAAGCGGGGAGATTTTTTATCGCAGAAACAGCCGCAGCAGCCGGTCCTTGGTGGGGGAATAGGGGGGATACCGGACGGGCAGATCCAGAAGGTTGGATTTTTTGACAATGCTTTTCCGGTGGGAAAAGGTGTTAAAGCTGTTCCTGCCGTGGTAGCTACCCATGCCGCTGTTTCCCACGCCGCCAAAGCCCATACGGCTGGTGGCCAAGTGGATGATGGTGTCGTTTACGCACCCGCCGCCGAAGGGGACCCGGCGAAGGAACAGCTCCTGGGTCCTCTTTTCCCGGGAAAAGAGGTATACAGCCAGAGGGTGGGGACGGGCGTTGACAAAGGCGGCGGCCTCCTCCACCCGATCAAACGTGAGAACAGGGAGAACCGGCCCGAAAATCTCTTCCTGCATCACAGGGTCCTCCGGGGAGACATTGTCCAGAATGGTGGGCTGAATTTTCAGGGTGGACCGATCGCCCCTGCCACCAAAGAGCACCTTGGACTGGTCAATCAGGCCCATCACCCGGTCAAAGTGCTTCTGGTTGACCATACGGACATAGCCCGCGTTGTCCAAGGGATTTTGGCCGTACATCACGGTGATCCACCGTGTGACACAGGCCAGAAAGCGGTCTTTCACCCGCCGGTCGATGAGAAGGTAGTCGGGGGCTACGCAGGTCTGGCCGCAGTTGAGCAGCTTGCCGAAGACAAGGCGTTTGGCGGCCAGGTCCAGCCGAGCGGTGCTGTCCACAATGCAAGGGCTTTTTCCGCCCAGCTCCAGTGTGACAGGGGTGAGGTGAACCGCCGCCTTGGACATGACCTCTTTTCCCACCTCCACCCCGCCGGTGAAGAAGATGTAGTCGAATTTCTGGTCCAGCAGGGCCTGGTTTGCCTCCCGGCCCCCCTCTACCACGGATACAAATTCCGCCGGGAAACACTCCGCCAGAATGTCCCGGATGACCGCCGAGGCGGCGGGGGAGTAAGCGGAGGGCTTCACCACGGCGCAGTTGCCGGCGGCGATGGCCCCGATGAGGGGCTCCATGGTGAGAAGAAAGGGGTAGTTCCAGGGGGACATAATGAGTACCACCCCGTAGGGGCTGACTGCGGTGAAGCTTCTGGCGGGGAACTGGGCCAGAGGGGTGAGGTGGGGCCGGTCCGCCATCCAGCGGGCCAGCCGCTTCTCCACAAAGGACAGCTCCGACAGGGTGAGGCCCACCTCGCACATGTAGCTCTCTGTGGGGGACTTGTTCAGGTCAGCCCGGAGGACGGCGCTGATATCCGCCTCGTTGGCCTTGATAGTCCCTCTCAGCCGTTTTAAGGCCGCTTTGCGGGCGGCCAGGGGGAGAGTGGCCCCGGTATTGAAATAGGCCCGCTGGGCCGCCACAAGGGCTTGGATGTCCATAAGAATATCCTCCCGAATTGGTGCGGTGTGTAGGGCGCGACGACCCCGGCGTGCCGTCGGAATAAAACAGAAATACGGCGGGCCGAGTCGTCACAGATTTATTCCAGCATACCACAAAATGGTCCTGCCGTCAAAAATTTCTCTTGACAAGCTTCGCAGGGGCTAGTATTATATTTTTAACAGTACTATATTTTTATCAATAGAAGAACGGAGGAACGTATGATGAAACAGAAAAAGCCCCTGACGAAGGAGAAGTACCTGAAAAAATTCAGCCGGGCGGTGCGGTGGCGTCTGCCGCCCCAGGAGTCG
>CATONV010000097.1 GCA_951801655.1 uncultured Oscillospiraceae bacterium
CCTTTTTAGAACCACGGGCATAGCCCGTGGTTTTCATATTCACAAAAAATAGGCCGGGGAAGCAGCGGCAGGTTCCGCGCTTCCCCGGCTTATCTTCTATCTGGCCCACTCCCTGGCAAATTGTACAACCATATCCACCAGGGGCGAAACGGTATCCTTTCTCCAGGCTATGCCCACCTCTTTCACGATCCTCTCCTGCAACTTCAGTTCCGCAACACCGTTCAGCATCCGAACACCGAACTCTTCCGATGGGAGCAGGGCCACCCCCAGACCGCCCCGGACCATGTACAGCCCTGTCGTCGGGTTGGCAGAACGGCACACAATCCGCGGCTCAAACCCCGCTGCCCGACAGGCGGCAAGACACAGCTCTGAGGCCACCTGGCCGGTCTGGTGGAAGATAAATCTCTCATCCTTCAGCTCCCGCAGGCTGACGTGCTCCCGGCCCGCCAGCGGATGCAGGGTTGGGACCGCCAGCGAGTAGGCGTCCTCGCCCAACTTGATAAACTCCAGACCAGCCGGTATTCCTGATATGGGGCGGTTGAGAAAGGCTGCATCAATCTTCCTCTCCAGCAGCTTCTCGAACAGACGATAGGTGCCGTCCTGCACAATGTTGACCGATACCTCCGGATAACTGCCGCAAAAAGCGGACAGCAGGCCGCCGAAATCGATACATTGCAGACTGGTAATGATCCCGATATTCAGCGTACCCCGGCGCATCCCGGCGTACAGAGACATCTTCGCCTGAAGCGCGTCGGCCCGCTGCACAATTTCCTGGGCCATGTGGACAAATTCCCGTCCGGCCTCAGTCAGCACGGTGCCCCGGGAGCTGCGGGTGAACAGGGCGACGCCCAGTTCCTTTTCCAGCCGGGATACCTGTTGGGACAGGGCGGGCTGCCCCACGTGGCAGTCCTGCGCGGCCAGGGAGAAGTTTTCGTGCTCCGCCACGGCGAGCACATAGCGCATTGTATACAGCTCCATTCCGGTATCCTCCCATTTTTTCTTGTCATACTTTCCAAAAAGCCTGCGGTTCTTTGTGCAAAATGAATCCGTTTTTTTATACTATACCGCCTGGCTTGGGGCTGTCAAGCCTTTTTGGACCTCTCTATCATTTTTTCTGATAGCTGGCTTCACAAAGAAGAATTGGACATTTTCCCCCATCAGAGGTATGGTAATCTCACCAAACGGAAGGCAAAACCCGCATCATTTTGCAGAAAGGACTGATATCCGACATGACTTCTTTCTATTTCACCGAAAAAGATGTGGAGCGATTGGAGAAACAGGCTGTCCAGATCAGACAGGACATTGTCTCCATGATCCACGCCGCCAAAGCCGGCCACCCCGGCGGTTCTCTGTCCGCCGTGGAGATGGTCACCGCCCTGTATTTCCACGTGATGAACATTGATCCCAAAAATCCCAAATGGGCCGACCGGGACCGGTTCGTCCTCTCCAAGGGCCACTCCTGCCCGGTGATGTATGCCGCCCTGGCCCGGCGGGGCTACTTCGACCCGGCTCTGCTGAACACCCTGCGTCAGTATCACTCCATCCTCCAGGGCCACCCGGACATGAACAAGGTCCCCGGCGTGGACATGTCCGCCGGCTCTCTGGGCAACGGCCTGTCGGTTGGCGTGGGCATGGCCCTGTCGGGCAAACTCCACCACCAGGATTACATGACCTACGTCATGCTGGGCGACGGCGAGATTCAGGAGGGCATGGTATGGGAGGCCGCCATGGCTGCCAGTCACCACGACCTGAAAAATCTTGTGGCCATTGTAGACTGCAACGGCGTGCAAATCAATGGCTGGACCAACGAGATCATGACGGTGGAACCCATCGCCGACAAGTGGCGCTCCTTCGGCTGGAAGGTAGTAGAGGTCAACGGCCACAACATGAAAGACGTTCTCACCGCCCTTCACACGGCCAAGACCATGCGCCACCCCACAGCCATCCTCATGCGCACGGTCAAGGGCAAGGGCGTCTCCTTCATGGAGGACGAGAGCAAGTGGCACGGCGCTGCCCCCAGCGACGAGGAGCTGGTCAAAGCCATCAGTGAAATTCAAGAAGGCGGTGTGGTATAATGGGAACGATCGCGACAAGAATGGCCTTCGGTCATGAGCTGATCGAAATTGCCAAAACAAACGAGAATTTTGTGGTTTGCAACGCCGACACCAAGACCTGCGGCCTGGAGAAGTTCGGCAAGCTGTTCCCCAACCGGGAGTTCTCCTTCGGCATTGCCGAGCAGAACCTGGTGGGGGCCTCCGCCGGCCTGGCCTCCTGCGGCAACAAGGTGTTTCTGGCCACCTTCGCCGTGTTCGCCTCCATGCGGGCCTGTGAGCAGGTGCGCACCTTCGTGTGCTACCCCAACCTGAACGTCACGGTCATCGGCACTCACGCTGGCCTTCAGGTGGGGGGCGACGGCGCCACCCACGCCGCCATCGAAGACGTGGCCATCATGCGCTCCTTCCCCAACATGACGGTGGTGCAGCCCGCCGACGCCGTGGCCGCCAAGGCCCTGGCTCACGCGGCCGTAGACTTTACTGGTCCCCTGTACGTCCGGCTCCACCGCAACCCGGTGGCCGACCTCTACGACCCCGACACCTACAAGTTTGAGTGGGGCAAGGCCAACACCGTGGTGGACAACGGCACGGACATGACCATGATCGTCTCCGGCATTCTGCTGAAAAAGGCGGTGGACGCCGCCGCCGCCCTGAAGGAACAGGGGATTAACGTCCGGGTGCTGGACATGGCCACCATCAAGCCCCTGGACAGCGAGGCCGTCCTCAAGGCCGCCAAGGAGACCGGCGCCATCATGACCATCGAGGACCACACCATCTTCGGCGGTCTGGGCAGCGCAGTATCTGAGGTAGTGGTCCAGAACTGTCCCGTTCCCATGGAGATCGTGGGCATTCAGGACCGGTTCGGCGAGTCCGGCGATCCAGAGCTTCTCTATCGGGATCACGGCATGGACACCCAGTCCATCATTGCCAAGGCCAAGGCCCTGATCGCCCGCAAATAAACATTAAACTGTGTCAGAGTTTACATTTGTTTGACCGACTTTGTGGTACAATTCCCCTCATAAACCGGAAAAGGGGTATGCAGCAATGAACATTCAGTGGAACGCCGAGGGCTATACACAAAATTTCTCTTTCGTCCATGAGTACGGCAGCCAACTGCTCTCCCTCATAGACGGTCGGGGCCTGTCCGTGCTGGATCTGGGCTGCGGAAACGGGGCGCTGACCGCCAGGCTGGCCCAGGCTGGGTTTCAGGTCCAGGGGCTGGACGCCTCCCCGGAACTGCTGGAGACGGCCAGGCGGAATTACCCCGAACTCGCCTTCCGTCAGGGGGACGCCGTGGACTTTCAGGTCTCCGTCCCCTTCGACGTGGTATTTTCCAACGCGGTGCTGCACTGGATCGACAGGGAAAAGCAGGATGCCATGCTCCGCTGTGTCAGCCGGGCCCTGAAGCCGAGCGGTCAGTTCGTCTTTGAGCTGGGGGGCCATGGCAATAACGCCCTCATCCACGGCGCACTGGAGAGAGCTTTCGCCCGGCGGGGACTTACCTACCGGATGCCCTTTTACTTCCCCACCGTGGGTCAGTACGCCGCTCGGCTGGAGGCGGCGGGGTTCAAGGTGACTGATGCCCACCTGTTTGACCGACCCACCCCGCTGAACGGCCAAGACGGCCTGTACGACTGGCTGTGCATGTTCATCAAATCCCCCTTTGAGGGGATCGATCCGGCCACGCGGGAGGACATTCTCTGGGAGACCGTCCAGTCTCTCCGGGAAGCCCTTCTCCAAAACGGCGTGTGGTACTGCGACTATGTGCGCCTGCGGTGCAGGGCCGTGAAAGAAAGTGAAATCTGAACGTTTGAAAGGAATGAACGCTATGTCAGCTCCTCATGTATGTATTCTCCAGACCAGCTTCGCCAAGCGGGAGGACACCATCGCCTTTTTGAAGGAGAAGGTGCCCGGCGTCCGGGTGGAGTTTATCACCGACAGCACCCTTCTTAGCGACGTCCGCGCCAACAGTGGCCCCACTCAGGCGGTGATCGACCGGATGACCCTCTACGCCAAGGCGGCGGAAATCTCCGGCGCGGACCTGATTGTCAACTCCTGCTCCACCGTGGGCGAGGTGGCGGACATCTATGAGAAAGAGGTCAACATCCCTGTTATGAAGATCGACCTGCCCATGGCCAAAGAGGCGGTGTCTCTGGGCACCAAAATCGCCCTGATCGCCACCCTGGAGACCACTCTGGGCCCCAGCCAGCGTCTCATTGAGAAGGTGGGCGCGGAGCAGGGCAAAAAAATGGAGTGTACCCAGTTCTTACAGAATCCCGCCTGGGACGCCCTCCAGGCCGGCCGCCCGGAGGAACATAACCGTATCCTGATGGAGAGCATCCGGGAACTGGACAAGCAGGGCTACGACGCCATCGTTATGGCCCAGGTGTCCATGCGCGCGCTGCTCCCCGACCTGAAGGACGTGAAAACTCCCCTCCTGTGCAGTTTCTTCTCCGGCTACGGCGCCATTGCCGACAGTCTTAACGAAATCGCCGCGGAAAAATAAATTCAGAACGCCGCTCATATCATTTGTGCGGCGTTCTTTCTGTAAAGGAGCTTTTATATGGAACATAAATTTTCGCTGGCCTATCTGACCGTTCCCGGAACCCATCCCGCTGACCTGGTGGAGCTGGCCGCCCTCTGCGGCTACGACGGGGTCAGTCCTCGTTTTATCTCCATGCGCCTGCCTGGAGAGCCCGATTTCAGTCTGGAAAACGACGCGGTCTATCACAGCGTACGGAATGTTCTGGAGTGTACAAGTCTCTCGCTGATGGACATTGAGCTGGCAAGAATCGCGGACGGAATCAGTGTGGCGTCCTATGAAAAGAATATTGCCCGGGCAGCGGAACTGGGCGCGGGTTACATCATTACCAGCGTGTGGACGGAGGACCGCGCCTTTGCCCTGAATGAGCTGAAAAAGCTGTGTGACCTGGCCGAAAAATACCACCTTCTGGTCAATCTGGAATTCATGTCCTTTTCCAGCGTCCGCACACTGGCCACGGCCAGAAGAATGATACAAAATGCCCGACGGTCCAACCTGCGCCTCATGATCGATTGCCTCCACGCCCACCGGGCCGGCGTCACCCAAGCCATGCTGCAGACCGTACCCAGAGAATTGTTCGGCTTTGTCCACCTTTGCGACGGCCCCGCGCGGATCCCCCCTGTCGATCACCCGGATATGACCGGCGTAGCCCGCTCCGGGCGGCTCTATACAGGTCAGGGAGGCATCGACATCGCCGGATTGCTCAGGGGCGTCGGAGAGGTCCCCTACTACTCCATTGAACTGCCCAACAGTCTTGAGATGGAGTCCCGGGGAAAACTCGGACACGCCCGGCGCTGTCTTGAAACTGCAAAAACCTTTTTTGCGGAAAACGAGCTGTGACAGCGGCTCCCTGCCCGACCTTCTCTCCCGCCCGCATATAAAAACGCGTCCCCCGGCGCCCGCAGCTTCCTGGCATATGCCAGGCGGCCGCAGACGCCGGGGACTTTTTGTGAATATGAAAACCACGGGCTATGCCCGTGGTTCTAAAAAGGCTATGCC
>CATONV010000098.1 GCA_951801655.1 uncultured Oscillospiraceae bacterium
GAGCAATCACTGTACAGCCAGGAATTATGGGCAGATGACGTGAACTGGATTGCAATCGACCATCTGTCTGCGCCAATGCGGGTTTATGCAAAAATTCGGTATCAGCAAACTGAGCAGCCGTCCACAGTGTATCCTGATGAAAGCGGGAAAATTCGCCTCTTATTTGACAAGCCCCAACGGGCCATCACAGCAGGTCAGGCAGTTGTCCTTTATGACGGTGATACAGTTGTGGGCGGAGGAATGATTTGCTAATTTCATAGAACAAGCAAAGGCGAGGGAATGTACCCTCGCCTTTGCCGCTTTCAAGAATATATGACTTCCCTGTCAATAATAGCCATTACCACAGAGCGGATATTGTTCATCATACCCACCCATTCCATTTGGCTATCCGCTTTAAGCTGTTCGGTGGCACCCTCCTGTTTTGCCATCTGCTTGACCAACTGAAAAAACATACTTTCTGCCTGTTTGTCAATTTCAGACAGGCGGTCGTTCAACTTGTCAGCCAGCAGCAAGGCCGTATAAAGGGCCTGGCGATGTTCTTTCAGATACCGCCTCCGCCGCTGTCCCCATATACCGATGGCGGGGAGTTCGGGTATAGACAGGTCGGGGAGAAAGTAATCGTCCTCTTGGTGATAGGTTCCGCCCATCTGCTCAAATAATGATTTTTCCATGATATAATCCTCCGATATGCCAAAATTCCATGCAATTCGATCACTCTCGGCTGACTAAACAAAAGTTTTGGGAGGAACTTCCTTACGAAGTTCCTCCCAAAGGCGGACTTTTTCTTTTTTGGATGAGAGGTGATTTCATATTCAACAGCAGATAAAATAAACGGAAGAGGCTGATGTGGCACAGCCAAAAGGAGAACCTTGCAGAACGTGCTCAAAGCCAGCGGCCTGGAGGGCTGTTATCTGGAGACGGGGAAGGTGTTTCGTTGAGAAGCAGTACAAGCCCCACGCTGAGCAGGGCGCAGGACAGCCAGATGGCGGGCAGGTCCAGCATCTCTGCGGCCAGGCTGCCAATCTCAGCGCCCAGGGCGAACAGGAGGATGGTGCAGAAGTACAGCCGGGACTTTCTCCTCTCCAGGCGGTCTCCGGTGCGCAGGAAAGCGCACAGGGCCTCCACGCCGCTGCGCAGATTGCCGATGCACATGGTGCTGGCGAAGGCGGAGCCCTCCATCCGCCGGAAGGCCTGTACCTGCATGGCACAGGAGAAGGAGACCAGGGCATTGGCCAGCTGATCCAGGGAGTGGGGGATGAAGCCGACCAGGAACAGCAGGAGAATCTCCCACAGCAGTACCCGCCGCTGCCAGCGGGGCCGGCGGACCCGGATGGCCTCTGCCGCCGCCACCCCCAGAGCGAAGGCCAGCACGGGGAGGAGATAGCGCCCGGCCCGGCTCCAGTCTCCGTCGAATAGACTCTGGCCCAGGAGCACGATGTTGCCGGTCTGGGCGTTGGCAAAGACCTTGCCTCGGCGGAGGTAGGTGTAGGCGTCCTGAAGTCCGCCGGAGAGGGTGAGAAGGGCGACGGGAAATAGCCTCTCGGCGGCGGGATGAGTTTGCTGATCCATATTATCAAGTCCCTATTTGAAACTACTCTGATTATAACGCTGTTTTTTCCAAAAGGATAGAAAAAAATTCATTGCAAAAACGCCGCGCATCGGTTATACTATCCCCATACCAGAGATAAACGGAGGAATTGATTATGACCATTACCAAAGACACCATCATCGGCGACATCCTGAAGGTTGCCCCGCAGGCTGCCCCCATTTTTATGGGCATCGGTATGCACTGCCTAGGCTGCCCCGCCTCTCAGGGCGAGACCGTGGAGGAGGCCTGCATGGTCCACGGCGTGGACGTAAACGAGCTGCTGGCCAAGGTAAACAAGCTGATCGGCAAGTGAGAAAAATAATCGCCCTCCCGGGGAGGGCGATTATTTTTGTCCTTTACAGGACGGGGCTTTTGTGATAATATAAGTACAAATGTTCTACGATACGAGGTGACCGGAATGAAATTTTGTGTGCTGATGGGCAGTCCCCGGCGGGAGGGCAACACCGCCGCCCTGCTGCGCCCCTTTCTGGAGGAGTGCGGGGGGATGGGGGTGGAGACTGAGACGGTCTGGCTGTACGACCAGGCGGTGAACCCCTGCCTGGGCTGCATGGCCTGCCAGGACTGTCTGGACGGGCCGGGCTGCGTTCAGGACGACGACTTTGAGGAGGTTTTCCGGACCATGGCCGGCAGCGATGTCATTATATTGGCCACCCCCGTCTACTCCTTTTTTTGCACCGCCCCCATGAAGGCCCTGCTGGATCGGGCCATTTACGCTGGGGTGAAGAACTACGGGGCAGAAAAGGGGCCCAAACTGTTGGAGGGGAAGCGGCTGGCCTCCGTCGCCACCTGCGGCTACCCCCCGGAAAAGGGGGCCGACCTGTGGGAAGAGGGCCTGAAGCGGTTCTGCCGCCACGGCGGCCTGGAGTATATGGGCATCTTCTGTCGCCGGGACTGGGGCAGACGGGAACCTTTTATGAACGAGGAGAGGGACCGGGCTGTCCGGGACTTCGCCCAGGCCATCCGGATGTCCATTCGGGAGGCGGCGCTATGAGGCGGCCTGAACTGTCCCCACGGCTGAGGATGGTGGGGGAGATGGTGCCCGAGGGGGCCCAGCTGGCCGACGTGGGCACCGACCACGCCTATCTCCCAGCGGCCCTGATTTTAGAGGGAAAGATTCCCTGGGCCATCGCCGCCGACCTGCGGCGGGGGCCGCTGGACCGGGCCCGGGCCACCGTGCGGGAGTACGGACTGACGGGAAAAATCGCCTTCCGTCTGTGTGACGGCCTGGCCGGCATCGGGCCTGACGAGGCGGATGCGGTGGTCATTGCCGGCATGGGCGGGGAGACCATTGCCGCCATTCTGTCCGCCGCCCCCTGGGTGCGGGAGAAGAACATGCCCCTGATTCTTCAGCCCATGTCCTCGTTCCCGGATCTGCGGGAGTGGCTTGGAAGGAACGGCTTTTCCATCGGGGAGGAGAGGCTGGCCCGAGAGGGAGACGTTCTCTACACGGCCCTGTTGGTCCGGGCGGGGGAGATGCCCACCCTGTCTCCGGCGGAGCTGCGGGCGGGCAGAAACACGGCCGATCCTCTCCGGGGTGACTGGCTGAACATGTGGATCGCCCGGACCAGCCGGGCGCTGGAAGGTATGGCCAAGGCGCAGGGAGGAGAGATTATTCCCCGGAAGCGGGAGCTGGAGGAGGTCCTAAACGGCCTCATGGACATGAAAAAGGAGTGGGAACAGTGGCAGCAGTGAGAGAAATTTATGCGTTTTTGGACAAAATCGCCCCCTTTGACACCCAGGAGGACTTTGACAACGCCGGTTTTCTGGTGGGCCGGAAGGACCGGGAGGTAAAAAAAGTGCTGGTGGCCCTGGACATCACCGGAGAGGTGGCGGAGGAGGCAGTCCGGCTGGGGGCGGAACTGATTGTGGCCCACCACCCGGTGATTTTCAACCCGGTGAAGTCGGTGACCGACGAGAGTTTGGTGGGGCAGGTCCTGCTGAAGTTGACGGAGAACAAAATCGCCGCCATCTGCGCCCACACCAATCTGGATGCCGCCCATGGCGGCGTCAACGGCTGCCTGGCCCGGGTGCTGGAGCTGTCGGACATCGGCCAGCTGTGCCAGGCGGGGGTGGATGAACAGGGCCGCCCCTACGGCATCGGCCGCACGGGCACGGTTCACCGGCCGGGGCTGTCCGTGGCGGAGTATGCCGCCTTTGTGAAGGAAAAGCTGGGCTCCGCCTGCGTTCGCTTTGCGGACGGGGGAAAGCCCGTCCAAAAGGTGGCGGTAGGGGGCGGCGCCTGCGGTTCCATGGTGGAGGACGCCCTGACTCAGGGCTGCGACACCTTCGTCACCGCCGACCTGAAGTACAACCAGTTCCTGGACGCCAGGGCCCTGGGCCTCAACCTGCTGGATGCCGGCCACTTCCCTACGGAGAACGTGGTGTGCGCCCCCTTGGCCGCCCGCCTGGCCAAGGCCCTCCCAGACGTGGAGGTCCTCCTGTCCCAGGTTCACACAGAGGTTTACAAAGCGGTGTGACGCTGTGCAGGGGTGCGCAGGATACGCCAGGGGGCGGCTGTTAGCCGCCCCCTGCGAAAAAAAGAATGAAAGTTGAAAAAATCCTTGCAATCCGGAGACTCTTGTGGTAAACTATCTTGGTCTGAATAACGGGCGGTCCTCTGCGGCGTCCCAAAATGGAGAGACAGAAGGCCGGAATGAACGCCTATACAACAGGAGGAAAATTTCCATGGATCTGATGAAAGCATTTACCGAAAAGTACAAAAAGGCTGAGCCCCCCAAGGTCAACATCGGCGACACCGTCCGCGTTCACCTGCGGGTAAAAGAGGGCAACCGTGAGCGTATCCAGGTCTTCGAGGGCACCGTTATCGCCAAGAAGCACGGCGGCATCGAGGAGAGCTTTACCGTCCGCCGTATCTCCTACGGCATCGGTGTGGAGAAGGTGTTCCCCCTCCATGCTCCCTCCGTGGAGAAGGTGGAGGTTGTCCGCAAGGGCAAGGTGCGCCGCGCCAAGCTGTACTACCTGCGCGACCGCGTGGGCAAGGCCGCCAAGGTCAAGGAAGCGCTGTAATCAAAAAAGGAGCGGCTTTGCCGCTCCTTTTTCTTAAATCAGATACATTGCTTGCGCATTTCTTCATTTAGCTTATGGACCTCATCTATGCTATTACACTGGTCTGTAACAGTCGTGACCAGCCAGGCGATAAACTGCATCTGCTTGTCTGTCATAGCTGTCATATCCTTTCCTCCTTGTGTTGTTTCAAGGAATATTGTTTATACCATTATTATAGCGTAATATTACGAATTTAGCAAGACTGTAATGCGATGTTCAGTACGCCCACAGCAGCGCCTTTTGTGCCAGTCCCAGCAGCAGTAAGTGGGCGGGGTAAAAGACATACCACAGATACTTGTCCCCTGGGAATGTGAGGCCCTTTTTGCCGTTGTAGCAGAAGGTGAACGCCACCCCCAGCAGGGGCCCCGCAGCGTTGATACACAGCATGTGGAACCAACGCCAGGTGAACAGCTGTTCCGAGAAAAACATCCAGATCAGCCGATATCGGGATAGAGGCATAAGAAACAGCCATAGCAGGGCCTTCTTGGGAATGGACCAGCTTTCTGTCCGGTAAAAGACCAGAATGAACAGGATATAGGCCCCGTTTCCCTCAGTCAGGCTCAGGTACTGAGCGGCGATCACCACCCCGCCAGCCAGCAGATACCCCAGCCCGGTCCGCTTTTCGTTGCCCCAGTCCATCAGCCGCAGGGTGAGCAGGCCCAGCAGCAGGGTGAATATGATGTTGCCGTGGAAGCCGAACAGGAGATAATAGGGATACTCGGCCAGACAGGCGAAAATCAGCAGCCGCAGGGCGTATTTTTTAAAATTCCGGGTGTGCCGGTAGCCGTTGGCGATGGAGAA
>CATONV010000099.1 GCA_951801655.1 uncultured Oscillospiraceae bacterium
GGCGGCTACGCCCCCAACCTGAAGAAGGACGAGGACGCCCTGAAGGTCATCGTGGCCGCCATCGAGAAGGCCGGCTACAAGCCCGGCGAGGACTTCATGATCGCCATTGACGCCGCCTCCTCCGAGTGGTGGAACGAGGACGAGAAGTGCTACGTCCAGCCCAAGTCCGGCCGGAAGCTGACCCAGCAGCAGCTGGTGAACATGTGGAAGAAGTTCGCCGACACCTACCCCATCATCTCCCTGGAGGACGGCATGGCCGAGACCGACTGGGAGGGCTGGGCCATGCTCACCAAGGCCATCGGCAATAAGGTCCAGCTGGTGGGCGACGACCTGTTCGTCACCAACGTGGAGCGGCTGTCCACCGGCATCGAGAAGGGCGTGGCCAACGCCATCCTCATCAAGGTCAACCAGATCGGCACCCTCACCGAGACCCTGGACGCCATCCAGATGGCCAACCGGGCCGGCTACACCGCCATCGTCTCCCACCGCTCCGGCGAGACCGAGGACGCCACCATCGCCGACATCGCTGTGGCCCTCAACGCCGGCCAGATCAAGACCGGCGCCCCCAGCCGCACCGACCGGGTGGCCAAGTACAACCAGCTGCTCCGCATCGAGGAGGAGCTGGGTGATATCGCCCAGTACCCCGGCAAGAAGGCCTTCTTCAACCTGCGCTAAACCTGGGACAAATAGTCCAGGGCCGCCCATACGGGCGGCCCTGGTTTTGTTCTTGCGGAAACAGTCAAACTGTGTTATATTTGAGATAAGGCGCCGCCACATGCGGGCGAGCGGGGCTCTCCGACAGGGAGGGTGCTTCCTTGCCCCTCCCTGTGGGAGGGGGGTGATTTGATTGCCTACTTACTCGGAACTGTTTCAGTTTTGTCTGGTAATCCTGGGCGTCATTAGTCTGGTCATCCAGATCATCAATAAAAAGAAGTAACCGTCCCAGCACCCCAATGTTGGACGGTTACTTCTTTAGAAAGTAATCTGGAGAGCGCTGCCGTCCGTGGCGGCGTCTTCCTGTATTTATTATAGCAGTTTTCGCCGCCTTGTCAAGCGGCTTGTGCCGGGAGTGTCCGCAAAGGAGATTTTTTGAAGCAGTTTCCCCCGCAGGCGGGGAAACTCAGATCAAACGCCTCGATTGGGGCACTCTTTTTTTTGAATTTTTTCCCAAAAACACTTGACTTATGGCGGTGCATAAGTTAGAATATAAGCACGACCAAAAGAGAGGTGAATCTAATGTCCCCAAGGACAGGTCGTCCGCCAAAGGGGGAGCAGTCCCGGACTGGGAAAATCACAATCCGTGTTTCTGAGCAGGAGTCGCAGAAGATCCAGGACTGTGCCGATAAGCTCAATGTAAGCAGAACGGATGCGATTATGACTGGGATTGATTTACTCCAGGCGGAACTGGACAAAAAGTAGGGTGTTGGCCAGCGGCAAGCAACCCAACACCCTGAAATCCCAACACCCGGAGGTGGAGGTAAATCTATGATACCACAACCTCCGGGTAAAAAGCAAGGAGGTTTTTGATTTGGAAAAAAATTTGGAACATAGGCCACCCTGGATGGCGCTGGAAGAGGACGTGCTGGAGCTGACGGGCCTGGCGGACGCGGTAGGGGCGGTGGCCCAGGCGGTGCGGTCAGAGGACGGGGCGTACGGCGATGGTTTGTCCGTCATCTGGGGCTGCCTCCACGACCGGGTGGCCCAGACCCAGGTAAATTTCAACCGCTGCCTGGAGTGGATGGGCGTCCAGAGCGAATAGACAGCGAACCAGGGCCGCCCATATGGGCGGCCCTGGTTTTTGATACGTATTACACTTCCCCGTCCTGGGGGTCGGGCTTCAGCGGCTCCACCAGGGCCCACTCCACCCGCCGGTCGGCCAGCTCCTCCACCTGGATATGCAGGCCCAGGGCGTCCACCACCGGCCGGCTGCCGTTTTCCGGGATGACGGACAGCTGGGAGAAGACCAGCCCGCCCAAGGTGTCATAGTCCCGATCCTCGTCCTCGGGCAGGTCGAAGCCCATGGCCTCGGCCAGCTCCTCCAGGTCGGCGGAGCCGGACACCCGCCACCGGCCGCTGTCCAGCTGGATGATCTCCTGCTCCTCCTGGGGGTCAAACTCGTCGTAGATGTTGCCCACCAGCTCCTCCAGCAGGTCCTCCAGGGTGACCAGGCCGCTGGTGCCGCCGTACTCGTCCACCACCAGGGCCATGTGGGTTTTGCGGCTCTGCATGTCCTTGAACAGCACGTCGGCGGCCACGGACTCGGGGATAAAGTAGGCCGGGCGGAGCAGCTCCTTCATGGGCTTGGGGTCGGGGACCCGGAAATTCAACAGGTACTCCCGGGTGGACAGGATGCCGATGATGTCGTCCACGTCGTCCTCGTACACCGGGAAACGGGACAGGCCGGACTGGCGGATGGCCTCCAGGATCTCCTCCTCGCTGTCGTCCAGGGCGATGGTCACCATGTCGGTGCGGTGGACCATCACGTCCTTGGCGGTGAGGTTGTTGAAGTCAAAGACATTCTCAATGAACTCCTTCTCGCTGCCCTGGATGGCGCCGGACTCCTCGCCCTCCTCCACCATGGCGCGGATGTTGTCCTCAGAGACCTGGTCGCCCCGGCGCAGGAAGCGCAGGATGGGGCGCCACAGCAGCTGGACGATGTTGACGCACAGGCTGGCCGCCAGTAAAATCAGCCATATTTGGCCCTCAGGCACGGAAAATTCCTCCTTAATCATGGTATTCGCATACCGGTATTAATTGCTATCATAGCACAAAAGCCCGGCGATGGCAAGGAGGAATTGCGCCGGGGAGTGCCCGCCGGGAAGATTTGTTTCCCGATTGGGAGAACTTTTGGCCCGAAAACGGGATTTCTATGATATAATGATCCAGCCTGCCACGCCCCGGGCGGGGCGGCCGCCTATTTTAAAGGAGGAAACTGACATGACTTTGTTTAACCACTTCAATTTCAATGTGCTGGACCTGGAGCGCAGCCTCGACTTCTACCGCCGGGCCCTGGACCTGGCCCCGGTCCGGGAGAAGACGGCGGAGGACGGCTCCTTCAAGCTGGTCTACTTGGGGGACGAGGGGGGGAGCGGCTTCACCCTGGAGCTCACCTGGCTCCGGGACCGGACCGAGCCCTATGACCTGGGGGAGCGGGAGTACCACCTGGCCTTTGTCACGGACCAGTATGAGGCCCTCCACGCCAGGCACCAGGAGATGGGCTGTATCTGCTTCGAGAACCCCGCCATGGGCATCTACTTCATCATGGACCCCGACGGCTATTGGCTGGAGATCGTTCCGGAGCGAAAGTGATGTTGGCCCGGAAATAGGGAGAGCCATGGAAACAGCGCCTGTTTCCGGCGGCGCAACCGGCAGTTGACAATGTTCCAAGTCCTCTTGGTAGACTTTTTTGGGGAAAATTGGTATACTGGGGACATCAAAAGGAGAGGAGCGTTGTTATGACCTTGGGGGAGCGGATCTACGCCCAGCGTGCCGCCCGCAACCTGCCCCAGGCCGCCCTGGCCGAGGCGCTGGGGGTCTCCCGCCAGAGCGTGAGCAAGTGGGAGACAGACGCCTCGGTGCCAGACCTGGACAAGCTGGTGGGGCTGTGCGAGCTGTTTGAGATCTCCATGGATGAGCTGGTCCGGGGAGAGGAGCCGGCGGAGGAAGCCCCGCCCCCGGAGGAAACCCCGCCTCCGGCGGCGTCGGAGACCCGGCCGGTGAGAAACCCGCTGACCGTGCGGGTGGCCGTAGGCCTGGGGCTGATCTTCCTGGGGGCGCTGGTGTTTGTGCTGGGCCTGCTGTATTTGGGCGAGGCGCCGGCGGGATTGATTTTGGCCTCGCCCTTCCTGCTCTGCGGGGCGGCCTGTTTGGTCTTTAAAGGCCACCCCGCCCTGGCGTGCGGCTGGATACTGTGGGGCGGATGCACCATGTTCCTGAGCCATGCCACCGGCGTGAAACCGCATTGGGTGATCAGCCCGGCGATGTACATGGGGCTGGGCTACCCCACCAACGTGTACGCTGTGCTCGCCTGGTCGGAGGCGCTGCTTCTGCTGGCCCTGCTGGCCCGTACCGGCTGGGTGATTTACCGGCGTGTGAAGAAGAAATTGGAGAGGCCCGGAGCGTGACGCTCCGGGCCTTCCGTTTGATTCCCGATTGGTAAAGATTAGAATATCAAAGGACGGATACGGGCCATGTTATGATGGCTCCTTCTGATCTGTCAGTCCCACCAGATAATCCACACTGGTGTGATAAAACCGTGCCAGTTGCACCGCCGCCGCCAAGGGCAGATCCCGCTCTCCCCGCTCATACTTGGAGTAAAGGGACTGGTCACACATCAGATATTCCGCAACTTCCCGCTGAGTCAAATCCGCATCTTCTCTCATATCCCGGATACGCAGCCTCATCTTTTATCACCGAATATACTATATCTCAGGACGATTTGTCCTATTGATTTTTTGGACTATTTGTCCTAAAATGTATCGGGGTGATAAAATGCAATATAAAGAGATGTATTACAGAATGCTCCGTGCGTCGGAAGAGGCGATCAATATCTTGATCGAGGGGCAGAGAGCGTGTGAGGAACTCTATATGTCCTCGCCTGACTTCAGCCTGGTGTTGCTCCCTCCGGACCACGGGGAACAGGATGACGGATCAAAAACGCCTCCCCCGCTGTAAAGCGGGGGAGGCGTTTCCCTATCTTGAGGCAGTTCGGAGGATAGTCCAAAGCAAGGATTTTTACTGCTGCTCCGGGTGGTACTCCTTACAGGTGCACTTTTTCCATTTCAGACCGCTGCCGCAGGGGCAGGGGTCGTTGCCTCCCCGGCAAACGCCGTGCGTTTGCCGGGGGCCCCTCGGATTTCAATGCTCGGCGGAAATGAATTCCGCCTGCGCAATTCTCCGCTTCGCTCCGAATTTACGCGCCAAAAGGCGCGGCTCGCTCTCGCTCGCATCGGCCGCAACGACCTGATTATCCTTCCGGATGATACTCCTTACAGGTACACTTCTTCCATTTCAGACCGCTGCCGCAGGGGCAGGGGTCGTTGCCCCCCCGGCAAACGCCGTGCGTTTGCCGGGGGCCCCTCGGATTTCAATGCTCGGCGGAAATGAATTCCGCCTGCGCAATTCTCCGCTTCGCTCCGAATTTACGCGCCAAAAGGCGCGGCTCGCTCTCGCTCGCATCGGCCGCAACGACCTGATTATCCTTCCGGATGATACTCCTTACAGGTACACTTTTTCCACTTCAGGCCGGAGCCGCAGGGGCAGGGGTCGTTGCGGCCGATTTTGACCACCTTTTTTACCGGCTGCTTCTTCACGGTGCCGTCGCTGGCGCCGC
>CATONV010000100.1 GCA_951801655.1 uncultured Oscillospiraceae bacterium
GTTGGCGTTCTTGGCCTTGGTTGCGTTCAGGACTCTCTCGATGTACTGGTTCATAGCGGCATTCCTCCTATAAAATTATATGACGTATATGACGATTGGTTTTGACGGGACTCCTTCATTTGGGGAGAGCAAGCCCCGCTTTTGCTCTGATATGTGTATTATATCATAAAAATTGGCCAAGTAAAGCAAATGTTTTGTGGGGGTTGCCACAACCAAATGGCTGTAGCCCCCAAAATCAGACACAAAAAAACGGCCGTTTCCACAAAAAGAATCAGCCGTTTTTGTTCAATATGCAAGATTTCGCTCAACTGCGGCGGGGCCTGAAGGGGGGCGGTTCTGTTATCCCTGAAGGGAAGAGAGGAGCTGCCGCCGGGCCCACTGCTTGGTGTGGTCCACAAACAGCTGCGTGATGGTGGACAGGGCGGCGTCTTTTTTGACAGCCACGGCGATGTCACGGGTGATGGGAATGTCCAGGGGCTTGGCCACCACGTGGTAGCGGTTGGGCGTGAGCATCAATTCATGGATCACGCTGACTCCAAGTCCGGCCTCCACCATGGACAGGATGGAGTAGTCGTCGCTGCTCTCATAGCGGAATTCCGGCCGTTGCTGGAGACCGTCCAGAAATTTTCCGATCTCGTAGTCCTGTTCCTCGCGCACGTTGATAAATTCCTCGCCGGCAAGAAGGTCGGTAGGGTAGTAGGGGGCGTTGGCCATTGGGTGCCCCAGGGGGAGGACGGCCACAAGGCTGTCCTGGACCAGGAAGGTGGCGTCCAGGTCGTCGGCGGCGGGCAGGGCAACAAAGCCGCAGTCCACCAGCCCCTTGCGCAGCCAGCCCGCGATCTCGCTGTATTCGCCGTTCATCAGGTTAAAACTGATGTGAGGGTAAGTCTCATGAAAGGATTTTGTGATGGCGGGGAGAAGGCCGCAGGCGAAGCTGGAGAAGGTGCCCACCCGGATGGAGCCAGAAGTGAAGCTGTGGATTTCGGCTACCGTGCGGTTGAGGGACTCGTAGCCGGAGCAGATGGCCTGGAGCTTGGGCAGCAGCATCAGCCCCTCGGAACTGATCTCAATACCGGAACGGTTGCGGGTGAGGAGAGTGACGCCCCAGCCCTTTTCCAGGTCGGCGATCATGCGACTGACGGCGGACTGGGTGTAGCCCAGCTGGGCGGCAGCCTTGGTGATGCTGCCGGTTTCGATGGTCTTTAGATAGGCAATGTATTTTTGGATGCTCATAACGATCAATACCTCCGAAGCGTGGTTTTCAGTTCGTCATTTCATTCAAAAATGGAATGCTTGACAGAAAAAATCTTGGCTTGTATATTCTGCCTAATGATTATATAATAAGAGTCGGAAAAATTCAACACAATCTATATCGGCGCCCAAAAAGAAAGGGGGAAAAAGCCGGTAAAGATTGCAGGACTAGGGCTTTGGCCCGTGAAAAAGTTCCCAAAAGCCCGTGAAAAATGCGGGCGGAATATTCAAGGAGGTAATGTATCATGATCCGTTTTTCTGTTTGCGGTGCTGCCAGCTATGCTCTGGGTGAGCTCCTCCGCCTGATGGTGAACCATCCGGAGACCCAGGTGGCCTACCTGGCCGACAGCTTCGCCGCTGGCCGCAAGATTCAGGACGAGCACCCCGCTCTGGTGGGCTTCTATGACCAGGAGATCCTCCCCATGGACGACGCCACCATCGACATGATCGTCCGGGACAGCGACGTGGTTTTCACCGCCGTGGACGCGGGCACCGTGCCTGGCATCGCCGCCAAGGTACTGGCCGGCGGCAAGAAGTTTGTCGACTTCGGTGCCGACATCCGCTTCCGGGACGCCAAGACCTGGGAGAAGTGGTATCACCTGGAGCATCCCGATCCTCAGATGACCAAGGACGCCGTCTACTGCATCCCCGAGGTCATGCGGGACCTGGCCAAAGGCAAGAGTTTGATTTCCAACCCCGGCTGCTATCCTACCGCCTCCACTCTGGGTCTGATGCCCATTCTGAAGGAGGGCATGGTGGTGGAGAACACCATTATTGTGGACGCCAAGAGCGGCTTCACCGGAGCCGGCCGCCGGCCCGCCCCCAACAAGCTGCTGTCTGAGGCCAGCAACAGCTTCTGCGCCTACGCTCTGGGCGGCAGCCACCGCCACACCCCCGAGATCGAGCAGAACATCGCCTACATCACCGGCAAGGACCTGATGAAGCCTGAGACCTGGCAGTTTATCAACTTCCAGCCCCACCTCACCCCCCAGATCCGGGGCATTGAGGTCACTCTCTACGCAACCTTGAACAAGGACACCAGCGATGAGGAGCTGTTTGAGCTCTACAATCGTTACTATAAAGACGAGCCCTTCGTCCATGTGTTCCCCGCGAGCAAGCCTGTGCAGACCAAGTGGACCGCCGGCACCAATCTGTGCTGCATCACCCCCACCTTCGACAAGCGCACCAAGCGCGCCGTCATCAGCTCCGTGATCGACAACATCGGCAAGGGAGCCGCCGGCCAGGCCATCCAGAACATGAATATTATCTTTGGCCTGCCCGAGACCACCGGCCTGATGATCCCCCCGATGTATCCCTGATTTGGTCCGCCAAGGCCGGTCAGCGGCCGGACGTACATAGAAGTGATTTGGAAAGGAGCAATATTACATGGCGTATAAAGTTATCGAAGGCGGCAGCATCACCAGTCCCAAGGGCTTTTTGGCCGGTGCGTGCTATGTGGGGGTAAAGAGCCGCAAGAGCGAGAAGCCTGACGTGGCCATCCTCTACTCCCAGGAGCCCGCCACCTGCGCGGCCCTGTTTACCACCAATAAGTTCTGCGCCGCTCCCGTGCTGCTGGGCCGGGAAGTGCTGAAGAAGGGCAAGGCCCGGGCCGTGGTCATTAACAGCGGCAACGCCAACGCCGCCACCGGCGAGCAGGGCCTGGCCAACGCCAAGAAGGTGGAGCTGCTCGCCGAGGAGCTGCTGGGCCTGGGAGAGGATGAGGTCTTCGTCAGCTCCACCGGCGTGATCGGTCAGCAGCTGCCTGTGGACAAGGTGCTGGACGGCGTGCGCCGCATCGTGCCCACCCTGTCCGTGGAGCAGGGCACCGATGCCGCTTGGGCCATTATGACCACCGACCTGGCCAAGAAGGAAGTGGCCTGTGAGCTGGAGCTGTCCGGAGGCACCATCCGCATTGCCGCCATGGCCAAGGGCTCGGGCATGATCCATCCCAACATGGCCACCACCCTCAGCTATGTCACCACCGACGCCAAGGTGGAGGCCAGCGTCCTTCAGCCCCTGCTGAAGCGGGCTGCCGACAAGAGCTTTAATATGACCACCGTAGACGGCGATACCTCCACCAACGACTCCCTCTTCCTCTTCGCCAATGGCGCCTCCGGCGTGGCCATTGAGACCGAGGCGGACAAGGAGGCCTTTGCCGCCCTGCTGGACGATATCTGCATCGACATGGCCCGCCGCATCGCCTCTGACGGCGAAGGCGCCACCCATCTGATGATTGTGGAGTCCAGGGGCCTGCCCACTGAGCAGGACGCCCGGCTTGTGGCCCGGTCCATTGCCGGTTCCACGCTGTTCAAGGCCGCCGTCTTCGGCCGGGACGCCAACTGGGGCCGCATTATGGCCGCCGCCGGTTACTCGGGCGCCGACGTGGACCCCACCAAGGCTGACTGCATCCTGAAGAGTGCCGCCGGCGAGGTGGTGGTGATGGAGGGCGGCTTCGGCACCAATTTCAGCGAGGAGCTGGCCAAGGCCGTCCTCACCGAGCACGACATCACCGTGATTGTGGATTTCCACAGCGGCGACGGCCAGGCCACCGCCTTCGGCTGCGACCTGACTTACGACTACGTGAAGATCAACGGCGACTACCGCTCTTGATCGGGAGGAAACCCCATGAAGGAAATTGCCAATAAAGTCGAAACCATGCTGGAGGCCCTGCCCTACCTGAGCAGATACGCCGGAAAGATTGTGGTGATCAAATACGGCGGAAACGCCATGATTAACGAAGAGCTGAAGGCTAATGTCATCAAGGACGTGGTCCTCCTTAAGGCGATGGGCCTCAAGCCTGTGCTGTGCCACGGCGGCGGCCCCGGCATTAACAAGATGCTGGAGCAGCTGGACATCCCTGTGAAATTCATCAACGGCCTTCGCTACACCTCCGCCGAGATCATCCGGGTGGTGGAGATGGTTCTCATCGGCCAGGTGAACAGCGAGCTGGTGGGCCGCATCAATGCGCAGGGAGGCAAGGCCGTGGGGCTGTCCGGCATCAGCGGCAACCTGTTCCAGTGCGTCCAGCGCAGCGAGGAGCTGGGCTATGTGGGCGACGTGGTGCAGGTAAACGCCGAGCCGGTGCTGGCTATGCTGGACGCCGGGTTCATCCCCGTGGTGGCCCCCGTGGGCACCGACGGGAAGGGGAACAGCTTCAACATCAACGGCGACACCGCCGCCAGCAAGCTGGCCGGGGCGCTGAAGGCGGAAAAGCTGATGATCCTCACCGACATTGAGGGCCTGTGCAACGACATCAAGGTGCGGGATGTCATCTCCTACCTGAACGTGGCCGATGTTCCCGGACTGAAGGACCAGGGCACCATCGCCGGAGGCATGATCCCCAAGGTGGACTGCTGTGTGCAGGCCATCGAGGAGGGTGTCACCAGCGTCCATATCATCGACGGGCGTCAGCCCCACAGCATGCTGTATGAGGCCTTCTCCAACGAGGGCACCGGCACCACCGTGGGTACCGCCCAGCCCAGCGTGGGCATCAAGTGGAACCAATAAAAACGCGCGCAAGCGCACAATAAATTATATTTAGGAGGTCATCCCTATGCTTCAGAATTATACCAGCAATGCCGCCGCCATCGCCGATGCCGACAAGTATCTGTACGGCAACCATGCCCGTATGCCCATCGTCATGGACCGAGGTGAGGGCTGCTACGTCTGGGACCTGGACGGCCGGAAGTTCCTGGACTTTGTGGGCGGCATCGCCGTCAATGGCCTGGGCCACTGCCACCCCGCCATCGTGAAGGCCATGGAGGAGAGAGCCCACACCATTCTCCACTGCTCCAACTACTACTACAACGCCCCCGCCATCCAGGTGTGCAAGATGATCGTGGAGAACAGCTGCTTTGAGAAGGTGCTGTTCGCCAACTCCGGCGCCGAGGCCAACGAGGGCCAGATCAAGCTGGCCCGTAAGTACGCCGTGGACCA
>CATONV010000101.1 GCA_951801655.1 uncultured Oscillospiraceae bacterium
GAGAGGATCATGGCCAGGTCGTTCTTGTCCGGGCTGCTGCTGGCCTTCACGCCGCAGTGGATACCGCCGGCCCTGAAGCCCTGGGCGGCGCACACGCCGCCGGTGATCTCATGGAAGGACATATTTTTTCCTCCTGTCATTCTTGTCGTAGGGGCGGCCTCTGCACCGCCCCATATTGCACCCTGTTCCTGCGGGGCGGCACAGAGGCCGCCCCCTGCAATTACCGGCGAGAGACCACAAACTCCTCAATGAGGGCGATCTGCTTCTCTACACTCTCCCTGGCAGGGCCGCCGTAGACCTTTCTGCCGTTGACGCAGGTCTTCAGGGCCAGGGCCTGATACACGTCGGCGTCGAACAATCCGGAGATAGCCCGGAAGTCCCGAAGGGTGAGGGTGTCCAGGGTGTCCCCGGTCTTGATGCACAGGTTGACCAGCCGGCCCACGATCATGTAGGCCTCCCGGAAGGGCAGGCCCTTCTTCACCAGGTAGTCGGCGCAGTCGGTGGCATTGATGAAGCCGCCGGCGGCCGCCTTGGCCATATCCCGGGGCCTTACGGTGAGGGTGTCCACCATAGCGGCGAAGACGGGCAGGCACAGCTCCACGGTGTCGATGGCGTCGAAGAGGGCCTCCTTGTCCTCCTGCATGTCCTTGTTGTAGGCCAGAGGGAGGGCCTTCATCACGGTGAGCAGGGTGACCAGGGAGCCGTACACCCGGCCCGTCTTGCCCCGGACCAGCTCGGCCACGTCGGGATTCTTCTTTTGGGGCATGATGGACGAGCCGGTGGAGTAGGCGTCGTCCAGGTCCACGTACTTAAACTCCCAGGAACACCACAGCACGATCTCCTCGGAGAACCGGGACAGGTGCATCATCAGGATGGACAGGGCGGAGAGAAGCTCGATGGCGTAGTCCCGGTCGGACACCGAGTCCATGGAGTTGTCGGTGGGCTTTTGAAAGCCCAAGGCGGCGGCGGTGGCAAACCGGTCCACCGGGTAGGTGGAGGTGGCCAGGGCGCCCGCCCCCAGGGGGCACTCGTCCAGCCGCGCCCGGCAGTCCTCCAGGCGGGTGACGTCCCGCTTGAACATATTGGCGTAGGCCATCATGTAGTGGGCGAAGGTGGTGGGCTGGGCCCGCTGGAGGTGGGTGTAGCCGGGCATGACGGTGTCCAGGTTGGCCCTGGCCTTCTTCACCAGCACCTCCTCCAGCGCCAGCACCTGGCCAATGAGGACGGGAATCTCCTCCTTCACATACAGCCGGGTGTCCACCGCCACCTGGTCGTTTCGGGACCGGGCGGTGTGCAGCCGCTTGCCGGCCTCTCCCACCCGCCGGGTGAGAATGGCCTCAATATTCATGTGGATGTCCTCGTTCTCCAGGGAGAACTCCGCCTTGTCCGCCTCGATATCGGCCAGAATCGCCTTCAGACCGGCGACAATCGTTTCGGCCTCGTGGGTCTCGATAATGCCCGTCTTGCCCAGCATCTCGGCGTGGGCAATGGAACCGGCGATGTCCTGCCTGTACAGCCGGGCATCAAAGCCGATAGAGGAGTTAAAGTCGTTGACAAGGGTGTCGGTTTCCTTCTGAAACCGTCCGGCCCAGAGTTTCATAGTACGTTCCTCTTTTCGTTCAGCATTCCATGTAGGGGACGCCGCCCTCGGCGGCCCGTGGAACCATTCTGGTAACGGCGGGCCGGCCAGGGGGCCGGCCCCTGCATTTTGCGTCTGTAGGGGGCGGCCTCCACGCCGCCCCGATTCTAATCGCACATCTGTTTACAGCGAGGCGGCACAGAGGCCGCCCCCTACGGCTTACAGCTTTCCCTGCTCCCGCAGCGCCTGGACGGTGTCGGGCAGGCCCCACAGGTTGATAAAGCCGGTGGCGTCGTTCTGGTTGTAGTCGCTCTCCTCAAAGGTGACCAGATTCTCGGAGTACAGACTTTCAGGGGAGGTGACGGAGGAGGTGATGATGTTGCCCTTGTAGAGTCTGAGTTTCACGGTGCCGGTAACATGCTTCTGGGTGTCCACGGCGAAGGCGGTGAGGGCCTCCCGCAGGGGGGTGAACCACTTGCCGTTGTAGACAAGATCGGCGAAGTCCACCGCCAGCTTGCTCTTCATGTGCTTGGTGTCCTTGTCCAGGGTGATCATCTCCAGCACCTCGTGGGCCCGGTAGAGGATGGTGCCGCCGGGTGTCTCATAGAGTCCCCGGTCCTTCATGCCCACCAGCCGGTTCTCCACAATGTCCAGCAGACCGATGCCGTTTTTGCCGCCCAGGTCGTTGAGTTTGCGGATGATGTCGCTGGCCTTCATCTTCTCCCCGTCGATGGCCACGGGCAAGCCTTTTTCAAAGTCCAGAGTGACATAGGTGGACTCGTCGGGGGCCATGGCGGGGGAGACACTCATCTCCAAAAATCCGGGTTTGTCGTACTGGGGTTCGTTGGCCGGGTCCTCCAGGTCCAGTCCCTCATGGCTGAGGTGCCACAAGTTCTTGTCCTTGGAGTAGTTGGTTTCCCGGGAAATTTTCAGGGGGATGTTGTGGGCCTCGGCGTAGTCGATCTCCTCGTCCCTGCCCTTGATCTCCCACTCCCGCCAGGGGGCGATGATCTTCATCTCCGGGGCAAAACGCTTGATGGCCAGCTCAAAGCGTACCTGGTCGTTGCCCTTGCCGGTGCAGCCGTGGCAGATGGCGTCGGCCCCCTCCTGCTTGGCGATCTCCACCAGCCGCCGGGCGATGATGGGCCGGGCAAAGGCGGTGCCCAGCAGATAGTCCTCATATTTGGCCCCCATCATCATGGAGGGAATAATCACCTCGTCCACCATCTGGTCGGTGAGATCCTCAATGTACAGTTTGGAGGCCCCTGTCTTGATGGCCTTCTCCTCCAGGCCGTCCAGCTCGGTGCCCTGGCCCACGTCGCCGGAGACGGCAATGATCTCAGGGTTGTTATAGTTCTCTTTCAGCCAAGGGATGATGATGGATGTATCCAGACCGCCGGAATATGCCAGCACTACTCTTTTAATAGAAGCCATGGTGTTCAAACCTCCAGATTTTCTTGTTTGGGCATCTATTTGCCCTTTCCTGTGTCTTGTGGAGACAGTCTATCACGCTTTCCTCGGGATTACAAGTGGTTTTTCGCATGATTATACAATCCGCCTTCGCTTCTTTCCGTATATATTCCACAAAAATGTATATTATCTCAGTGGATGACGTATAATTATCCGCCGCCATCGGGCAAATGGGGGGATGTTCGACCACAATAAAAAATAATTAAAAATGATGATTCCCTCTGGTGCAGGCTGAAAAACTGTGCTATAATGACATCGCTATGCCTGCGATTGAAGCTGCGGGCGCTTATGGCCGTTGGCCTGATTTCATGGAAAGACTGGTAAAGAAAGGAACGACCAAAACTATGGATGAGATGCAGAGCTGTTTGGATGTTCTAAGGAACAACGATGTGGATGTAGATTCCGCAGTAGATCGGCTTATGGGTAACGACGACCTCTATCTGGAGTTTATCAAGCGTCTGCCCGACCAGCTGAATCTGGCCGCGATCCGCGAGGCCCTGACCCAGAAGGACGCGGAAAATTTCCACTTTTATCTCCATGCGCTGAAAGGATTTGCCGGGAATCTGGGTATTACCGAGATCGCCGATGCCGCCCAAGCAGGGCTGATCGAGTTCCGCGCCTCTCAATTCCGCAACGTTACCAAGCTGGAGGGCCTGCTGGAGGAAATTGAGGCCTCCGGTGAAAAATTCGCTTCCGCCCTGGGAGAAATTGAGGAGATTGAGCAAGCTGGTGAGGAAAACAAAGAATATGAGTAAAGGGGACGGAAGTCATGCGCAATACCCTACTGATTATCGACGATTCTGAACTGGATCGCGCGATTTTCAACGAAATTTTCAAAAAGGACTACCGTGTCCTGCGTGCCGCCACCGCTTACGAGGGCATTGACCTGGTACGTAAAAATATTTTGAGTATCGCTGTGGTGGTGCTGGATATCTGCCTTCAGCGGGGACCGAGCGGCTTTTCTGTGCTGGAACGCATCCACAAGCTGGAGGGAGGCGCGAGCATCCCGGTTGTTCTGCTCACCGCCGAGGCTGAGCCTCAGTGGGTGCTGCGGAGTGTGGAGCTGGGAGCGGTGGACTTTTTGGTCAAGCCTCTGGCCCCTGTTGCCACTCAGGAGCGCATCAAAACCATCATTGAGGAGATGTGGAGCGGCGAGGAGGAGCCGGACGCAGATTCCCCGCCAGGGAAAGTCTCCCTTGCGTTGGCTGAACTGCTGAGTCAGCGGTGGCAGAAGAAATTTTTGGCCTTCTGCCAGAACCACGATATCACCTTTTCCAGCTATGTGCAGCGGCTGCGCATCATAACCAGCGCCTTGGCCGACGCCTATTGTGAGCTGTTCCCCGAGTCCGGGCTGACTCCCTACGACGCCAAACTGATCAGTATGGCCTCCGGTTTCGCGGAGATCGGCCAGCTGGGTCTGCCTGACGAGATTATTTGGGCCGGTCCCAACCAGGCCGAGCCTGGCCGCACCCAGTTCTTCCAGCACACTAAGCTGGGCAGTGATTTTTTTAAAGACGGACCCAAGGAGTGGGAACCGCTGCTCACCTACTGCTCCGAGGTGGCCTTGTACCACCACAAGGACTATGACGGTTCCGGCTACCCAACCGCACCAGCCCGGGAGGAGATTCCTCTCTCGGCCCAGCTGGTACATACTGCTATGATGTGCAGCGATTTGGCCGACCGCTACGAGAAGGAACACAATATATTTAAGATGGTCTACCGGGCCCTCTCCCTGCGGTCGGGGAGTATTCTGTCACCCAATATGCTCAAGGCGGTGGAAGCATCCCAAAAACCGCTGGAGAAAATTTTCCGCACCATGCGCCTCCAGCGGCGGACAGAGAACGTGGAGGAGGAGTTGCGGGTGAAGGACGCCCTTACGGCCAGACCGTCCCCCAAGGCCACGCCTGCCAAGGGCGGCAAGTCCTCACTGGATAATATTTTCCGCCGCCAGCACACCAAAAATCAGGAGAGAGGATAAGAAACAACAGCGGCCCGCCCCTTTATGTCGGGGGCGGGCCTATTTTTTGTGAATATGAAAACCACGGGCTATGCCCGTGGTTCTAAAAAGG
>CATONV010000102.1 GCA_951801655.1 uncultured Oscillospiraceae bacterium
CGCCCTGAGCCAGGGCGCCAAGCGGGGCCTGTTCTCCAACGAGGCCGGCATGGGCTCCACCCCCCACGCCCACGCTCAGGCCAACGTCACCGACCCCCACGAGCAGGGTGTTGTGGCTATGATCGGCGTGTTTATCGACACCTTCGTGGTGCTGACCCTGAACGCTCTGGTGGTTATCTCCACCCTGTACACCGCCGACGGCCCTCTGGCCGCCAACGGTGCCGCCGCCGCTCAGACTGTTCTGACCAAGACCAACCTGGCCCAGACCGCTTTCGGCGTGGCCTTCGGTGAGAGCGCCGGCGCTATGTTTGTGGCTGTCTGCCTGTTCTTCTTCGCGTTCTCCACCATCCTGAGCTGGAACCTGTTCGGCAAGATCAATGTCATCTACCTGTTTGGCAAGAAGGCCGCTATGGTGTACTCCATCGTTGCCCTGGTGTTCATCTTCCTGGGCACCATGATGAGCAACGACCTGGTCTGGGAGATGTCTGACATGTTCAACAACCTGATGGTCATCCCCAACGCCATTGCACTGTTTGCCCTGACCAGTATGGTCCTCAAGACCACCAAGGGCATCCGCAAGGAGTAAGCAGATCGATTTTCTGAGGGCCGCCCGTAGGGGCGGCCCTTTTTCTCGCCTTTACCGCTGGAGGGAGATGTGATATAATCAAAGGGCTTGAGATAGTCCATTGGAAGGGGCCAGGCCCCGGGGATGAGAATGAGAGAGGGGGCTTTGCCTGTGGAGGGCTGGCGGAAAAATACGGTCCACACCCTGGAGATCACCGGCTACACCGCTGAGGGGATGGGGGCGGCCCGGCTGGAGGGCCGGGTGGTCTTTGTGCCCCGGGTCATCCAGGGGGAGCGCTGGCGGGTCCGCCTGGAGAAGGTGAACAAAAACGTGGCCTGGGGCCGGGGGATGGAGCTGCTGTCCCCCTCTCCGGAGCGGCTGGAGCCCGACTGCCCCCTGTTTGGGAGATGCGGCGGCTGCCAGTTCCGGCACATGGCCTATGAGGAGGAGCTGCGGGCCAAGGCCCAGCGGGTCCAGGACGCCCTCACCCGGCTGGGGGGGACAGAGCCAATCCTGTCAGATATATTAGGGGCAGAAAATACATTACGTTATCGAAATAAGGTGCAGTTTCCCGTGTCCCAGGGGAAAGAGGGCCTGGCCATCGGGTACTACCGCCCCCGGAGCCACCAGGTGCTGGACGCTGCGGATTGCCTGCTCCAGCCGGAATCCGTCACCCGGCTGCGGGCGGCCTTCCGGGGCTGGATGGAGAGGCAGGGTGTCCCCGCCTACGAGGAGGGGACAGGGGCCGGACTAGTCCGCCACCTGTACCTGCGGACCAACAGCCGGGGGGAGGCCCTGGCCTGCGTGGTGTCCAACGGGGACAGGCTCCCCGGGGAGGGGGAGCTGGTGGAGGCCCTCCGGGGGGCGGAGCCCGCCCTGGCCGGGGTGGTGCTCAACACCAACACCCGGGACACCAACGTGATCCTGGGGGAGCGGTACCGGGTCCTCTGGGGCCGGGACTGGCTGGAGGAGGAGCTGTGCGGCCTGGGGTTCCGGCTGTCCGTCCCCTCTTTCTTCCAGATTAACCGGGCCCAGACCCAGCGGCTTTACCAGATCGCCCT
Source organism: uncultured Oscillospiraceae bacterium (assembly GCA_951801655.1). Lineage (GTDB taxonomy): Bacteria > Bacillota > Clostridia > Oscillospirales > Oscillospiraceae > Lawsonibacter. Next base: position 1,627 of record CATONV010000102.1, read on the forward strand.
GGACTTCGCCCAGCTCACCGGGACTGAGACGGTGCTGGACCTGTACTGCGGCATTGGCACCATTTCCCTGGCCCTGGCCCGGAGGGCGGGGCGGGTGATCGGGGCGGAGATCGTCCCCCAGGCGGTGGAGGACGCCCGGGAGAACGCCGCCCGGAACGGGGTGAGCAACGTGGAGTTCTTTTGTGGTGACGCCGGGGCGGTGGCCGCCAAGCTGGCGGAGGAGGGGATCCGGCCCCAGGTGATCTGCGTGGACCCGCCCCGGAAGGGGCTGGGCCCGGAGGCCCCCGCCATCCTGGCCGGGATGGGGCCGGAGCGGATTGTTTATGTGTCCTGTGACCCGGCCACCCTGGCCCGGGACGTGAGGAGCTTCGGGGAGCTGGGCTATCGGGCGGTAGAGGCCCGAGGGGTGGACTTGTTCCCCAGGACTGCCCATGTGGAGACGGTGGTTTGCCTGTCCAAATATAAAGAAGACAGTTTAGCGTTTATATCTGGAGAGAAGGAGTAATCAGAATGGCTGATATCAAAAAGGATCAAGAGCGTGATGAGCTGCACAAAGCGATTTGGGCGATCGCGGACGAGCTGCGTGGAAGTGTTGATGGTTGGGATTTTAAATCCTACGTGCTTGGCATGATGTTTTACCGCTACATCTCTGAAAACCTGACGAACTATGTCAACGAGGGGGAAATCGAAGCCGGAAATGAAGGCTTTGATTATGCCGGGCTGACGGATGACGTGGCGGAACAGGCCCGTGAGGACTTAGTCCAGACCAAGGGGTTCTTTATTTTTCCCACTGAACTTTTCTGTAACGTGAGGAAAGGGGCCGCTGCCGATGAAAATTTGAACATGACCCTGGAAAGGGTGTTTAAGCACATTGAGGACTCCGCGAAAGGCAGCGAAAGCGAAGATAATTTTTCCGGGCTGTTTGATGATATTGATGTAAACAGCAACAAGCTGGGCGCCACTGTCGCGAAGCGCAATGCCAATCTGGTAAAACTCATGGATGGCGTTGCGGACATGCGGCTTGGGAATTATAAGGAGAATTCCATTGACGCCTTTGGTGACGCCTATGAATATTTGATGAGCATGTACGCGTCTCACGCGGGGAAAAGCGGGGGCGAGTTTTTTACTCCGCAGGATGTTTCCGAACTGCTGACCCGCATCGCGGTAACTGGCAAGACGGAGGTCAACAAAGTCTATGACCCCGCCTGCGGTTCCGGTTCGCTCCTTTTGCAGGCGGCGAAAATCCTGGGAAAAGAGAATGTCCGTCTGGGCTTCTTTGGACAGGAGATCAATCTAACTACCTACAACCTATGCCGGATCAATATGTTCCTGCACGATATAGATTATGATAAGTTTGATATTGCCCATGAGGATACCCTGACACATCCGCAGCACTTAGATGATGAACCCTTTGAGGTAATTGTTTCAAATCCTCCCTACTCCATCAAATGGGAGGGGGATGACAACCCGGTTTTGATCAACGACCCCCGCTTTTCCCCTGCCGGTGTCCTGGCCCCAAAGTCCAAAGCGGACCTTGCGTTTATCATGCATTCGCTGGCGTGGCTCGCGAGTAATGGCAGGGCGGCGATTGTCTGTTTTCCCGGGATTATGTACCGTGGCGGCGCGGAAAAGAAGATCCGGCAATATCTGATTGACAATAACTTTATTGACTGTGTGATCCAGCTCCCGGCCAATCTGTTTTTTGGGACAAGCATCGCCACTTGTATCATGGTCCTGAAGCGGGGCAAGGCGGACAACAGGATGCTGTTTATTGACGCGTCCGCTGAATATGAGAAAGTGACCAATAACAATAGGTTGAGGGAGCATCATATCAAAAAAATTGTAGACGCCTTTGTTTCCCGGGGTGATATTGATCATTTCGCCCGCTGTGTGCCTTACGAGGAGGTTTCAGGAAACGACTACAATCTTTCGGTCAGCACCTATGTGCAGCCAGAGGACACCAGAGAAGTGATCGATATTAAAAAACTCAACGCCGAGATTGAGGAGATCGTAGCGCGGGAGCAGATTTTGCGGGATGAGATCGCAAAGATCATCTCAGAAATTGAGGTGGATGGATGAGCCGGCCGGAGGGCTTGATACAAGAGTTCTGCCCGGATGGAGTAGAATTTCATGAAATGGGAAAAGTTTGTAGACTTGTTACTGGAGCAACACCAAGTAAGACAAATCCTGCATTTTGGATAGATGGAACGATTCCATGGATGAGTTCAGGAGAAGTAAACAATAAACAAATATTTGATACTGAATCTAAAATTACAAAACTTGGATATGACAAAACAAGCGCTACTATTGTTCCTATACATACAGTGGTAATTGCTCTTGCCGGACAGGGAAAAACAAGAGGGAAAGTTGCAATTACAGAAATCGAATTATGTACAAATCAATCCCTGTGCTCAATTATTTGTGGGCCAGCATTGGATTATAAATTTCTATACTACTATTTGGACGGAAAGTATGAGGAATTGCGCACTATTTCGAATGGAGACGGAACAAGAGGCGGATTAAGTCTTAAAATTTTATCTCCGTATAAAATCCCCGTCCCCCCTCTGCCCGTGCAGCGTGAAATTGTCAGGATTCTTGACAATTTCACGGAGCTCACAGCAGAGCTTACAGCGGAGCTTACAGCGAGAAAAAAGCAATACGAATATTACAGAAGTGTGATATTACGCTCAAGCAGCACAGCGATCGAAAAAACACTGGGAGAAATTTGTGATTTTGTACGAGGGCCTTTTGGGGGAAGCCTGAAAAAGGAGAACTTTACGAAAGAAGGATATGCGGTTTATGAGCAACAGCACGCAATTTATGGTGATTTCAAATTCAGATATTTTGTGAGTAAAACAAAATATGATGAGATGCGGAGATTTTCTGTAAAACCTGGCGATTTGATAATGAGTTGCTCTGGTACTATGGGTAGAATTGCGATTATTCCAGATGATGCTCCAAACGGAATCATTAACCAGGCGTTGTTAAAATTGACACCTAAAGCTGAAGTAAGCAATAAATACTTAAAGTATTATTTTGAAGATACAATAGCAGCACAAATGAACTCCGAAGCGAGGGGCGGCGCAATTAAAAACGTGGCTTCTGTTGCGGTTTTAAAAGATATTAAAATACAGATGCCTCCGCTTACAGAACAAAACCGAATTGTTACTATTCTGGACTATTTTCATAACCTCTGCAACGACCTGGCCTCCGGCCTGCCCGCCGAGATCGAGGCGCGGCAAAAGCAGTATGAATATTACCGGGACAAA
>CATONV010000103.1 GCA_951801655.1 uncultured Oscillospiraceae bacterium
GGGCCGGGCACGACCTTTTCTGGCATAGAATTCCCTCCTAGATTTGGATGGTCATGGGCGGCTAAGCGCCCATTAGGGGTTTTGCTTACAACACATCTTATGTGCCAAACGGGTTTTGGTGCGGACCGCGCAGTTTTTCTCTTGCCCTTTTTGCCCTTTGCGGCTATAATAATTTATCATACACTGGAAAGAAGGCCCATTATGCCCATCGGATTTATCCAGGATGACCTGGACCTGAAGCTCCTGGTACTCTATATTATGGATCGCACCGCCGGTCCGATCACCTTTTTGCAGCTGTTTGAGCTGGCTCTTTGCGACGCCGGAGTAGATTACTTCTCCCTCACCCAGGCAGTGGACCACATGGTGGCCACCGGGCAGCTGACCCAGGATGGGGACCGCTACACCATTACGGACAAGGGCCGGCGCAACAGTCAGATCTGTGAAAGCAGTCTGCCCCGGTCGGTTCGGCGGCGCTGTGACGAAAACCTGCTGCGGGTGAACGACGCGCTGCGGCGGGAGTCCCAGGTACGCACCCAGATCATAGACCGTGAAGACGGCACCGTTACCCTGTGTCTGACTTTGGAAGACGGCACCTCCCCTCTGCTTCACCTGGCCTTGCTCTCCCCCAGCCGGGCGCAGGCGGAGCAGTGGGCTTCCTCCTTTCAGTCATCTCCTTCCGCCCTTTACCTGAACATAATCAACATGCTAAATCAGGAGGAACACCATGAGACGAAATGACCGCGCCCAGGACCGGGATTTCTCCCTGTCTCTTATTGACCGCTGCACCCACGGGGTCATGGCCCTATCCACCGGAGAGTCCGTCCCCTACTGTCTGCCCCTGTCCTTCGTTCGGGTGGGAGACGAACTCTACTTCCACTGCGCCCGTGAAGGGCGCAAAGTGGATCTGCTGCGCCGCTTCCCCCAAGTGTGCGTCACCTTTGTGGGGGAGGACCGGCCCGCCTTCGTCGCCCCGGCTGAGTATACCACTTATTTCCAGTCCGCCATTGTCACCGGAAGGGCCTGCGAGGTCACCGATCCCACAGAGAAGACCGAAGCTCTCCGCGCCCTGTGCCAGAAGGTTACCCCAGAGCACATGGAGGGCTTCGCGGCGGCCATGGAAAAAAGCCTGGCTGTCACGGCTGTGTGGAAAATCCACATGGAAGAGATTACCGGCAAGGCAAAACTGGAGCACTGAACAACTCTCCCCTTCCTCCCTCTTGACTCACGCCGAAGTCTCTTTCTCCTCTCCTCCTGACCGAACCCGCTGCGCTATGCTCCGGCCGAGAACAAAAACAGGGCCGCCCGAAAGGGCGGCCCTGCTGCGTCTTTTTAACTCAGCGCAGGTTAAAGAAAGCCTTCATGCCGGGGTATTCGGCAATATCGCCCAACTCCTCCTCGATGCGGAGCAGCTGATTGTACTTGGCCACACGGTCGGTACGGCTGGGAGCGCCGGTCTTGATCTGGCCGGCGTTGAGGGCCACGGCGATGTCGGCGATGGTGGCGTCCTCGGTCTCGCCGGAGCGGTGGGACACGATGGCGGTGTAGCCGGCCCGGTTGGCCATCTGGATGGCGTCCAGGGTCTCGGTGAGGGTGCCGATCTGGTTGACCTTGATGAGGATGGCGTTGCCCACCTTCTTCTCAATGCCGGTAGCCAGGCGGGACACGTTGGTGACGAACAGGTCGTCGCCCACCAGCTGCACCTTGTCGCCGATGGCGCGGGTCAGCATGGCCCAGCCCTCCCAGTCGGTCTCGGCCATGCCGTCCTCCAGGGAGATGATGGGGTAGGTGTCGGCGAACTTCTTCCACATGTTCACCAGCTGCTGCTGGGTCAGCTTCTTGTTGCTCTTAGGCTGGATATAGCACTTCTGCTCCTCGTTCCACCACTCGGAGGAGGCGGCGTCGATGGCGATTCTGAAGTCCTCGCCGGGCTTGTAGCCAGCCTTCTCAATAGCCTCCACGATAACCTTCAGAGCGTCCTCGTCCTTCTTCAGGTTGGGGGCGTAGCCGCCCTCATCGCCCACACCGGCGGCGGGGGTGCCATTCTCCTTGAGAACGGTCTTCAGGGTGTGGAAGACCTCGGCGCAGCGGCGCAGGGCCTCACGGAAGGAGGGAGCGGAGACAGGCATGATCATGAACTCTTGAATCTCCACGTTGTTGGTGGCGTGGGCGCCGCCGTTGAGGATGTTCATCATGGGAACGGGCAGCTGCTTGGCGTTAACGCCGCCGATATAGTTATACAGGCTGGTGCCCAGGGCGTTGGCGGCGGCCTTGGCGCAGGCCAGGGAGGCGCCGAGGATGGCGTTGGCACCCAGACGGTCCTTGTTGGCAGTGCCGTCCAGATCGATGAGCATTTTGTCAATGGCGGTCTGATCCAGCACGTTGGTGCCGATCAGGGCCTCGGCGATCTCGGTGTTCACACTCTCAACCGCCTTCAGCACGCCCTTGCCCATATAGCGGTCCTTGTCGCCGTCACGGAGCTCGCAGGCCTCATAGATACCGGTGGAAGCGCCGGAGGGCACAGCGGCGCGGCCCATGGTGCCGTCCTCCAAATATACCTCAACCTCTACGGTGGGGTTGCCGCGGGAGTCCAGAATCTCACGGCCGATTACGTCTACGATTTCGATCATCTGCTTCATAGTGTTTGATCTCCTTTCAAATTGTCGCAGGATTATCATAAGAAAGGCGGGCTCCCCCGCCGGGACAACAAATCATTGCGCGATAAGGGTCTGGCCGTCCATCTCGGCCGGTTTTTCAAGGCCCATCAGGTCCAGCATAGTGGGGGCAATGTCGCACAGGCGGCCGTCCCGCAGGGTAACGTTGGCCCCTACGATACAGAAAGGCACCAGGTTGGTAGTGTGGGCGGTAAAGGGAGACCCGTCGGTATCCGCCATTCTCTCCGCGTTGCCGTGATCGGCGGTAATCAGAGACACGCCGCCCATTTTGGAGGTGGCCTCCACCACCTTCCCCACACACTCGTCCACCGTGGACACCGCCTTGCAGGCGGCCGGGTACACGCCGGTGTGGCCCACCATGTCGCAGTTGGCAAAGTTGAGGATGATAACATCGTAACTTCCGCTGAGGATGCGCTTGACCGCCTCCTCCGTAACCTCATAGGCAGACATCTCAGGCTGGAGGTCATAAGTGGCCACCTTGGGAGAGTTGATGAGACACCGGTCCTCCCCCGGGAACACCTGCTCCACACCGCCGTTGAAGAAGAAGGTCACATGGGCGTACTTCTCTGTCTCGGCAATGCGCAGCTGGGTGAGTCCCAGTTTGGAGATATACTCTCCAAAGATGTTTTGCAGCTTCTGCCGGGGATAGGCCACCGTCACGTTGGGCATGGTGGCGTCGTACTCGGTGGTGCAGATGAAGTCCAGGGAAATGAAACCGGTCTTGCGCTCGATGTCGGTAAAGTCCTCGTCCACCAGGCAGCGGGTGATCTCCCGGGCCCGGTCGGGGCGGAAATTGAAGAAAATCACCGAGTCGTTGTCCCGGAGTCGGGCGTCTTTGACGCACACCACGGGCACCATAAACTCATCGGTCACCCCCGCGTCGTAGGAGGCCTGAACGGCGTCAGCCGCATCCGCCGCCCAGGGAGCCTGGCCGCAGACAATGGCGTCGTAGGCCTTCTGAAGCCGATCCCAACGTTTGTCACGGTCCATGGCGTAGTACCGGCCCATTACCGAGGCGATCTGGCCGACGCCCAGCTGCTGCATTTTGGCCTGGAGCTTCTCCACATAACTTTTTCCGGAGGACGGAGGCACGTCGCGCCCGTCCAGGAAGCAGTGGACATAGACCTTCTTCAGGCCCTGGTCCTTGGCCATCTTCAGCAAAGCGTACAGGTGGGTGATATGGCTGTGGACTCCGCCGTCAGACAGCAGGCCCATCAAATGCAGAGAGGAGTCCCACTCTCGACAGTTTTCCATGGCCTCCAGATAGGCTGGATTTTCGAAAAAGGCCCCGGTCTCAATATCCCGGCTGATGTGGGGCAGGTCCTGAAAGACCACCCGGCCTGCGCCGATATTGGTGTGGCCCACCTCACTGTTGCCCATCTGACCGTCAGGCAGGCCCACGTCCAGCCCGGAGGCTGACAGCCTGCTGTGGGGGCACTGGGAGAAAAACCGGTCCAAATTGGGGGTGGGGGCGTTCGCCACCGCGTTGCCCGGGCCGGGCCCTTCCATGCCGAACCCGTCCATAATAATCAAAGTAGTAGGTGTTTTCATAAAACAAACCTTTCCTTTATCTTGTTGACCCGCCGCTGAGATATTTTCCTTCCGGCGGGCCGGCCAGGGGGCCGGCCCCTACCGTAGGGGCCGCCGCCCTCGGCAACCCGTTCCTAAACCGCCCTCGGCGGCCCGTTCCGTCAAGGAGAATACCAGCGCAGATCAAACAAATTACTCCTGATTGGCAGCCTCAATAATCTTCACAAAGTCCGCAGGCTTCAGGGCGGCGCCGCCAATGAGGCCGCCGTCCACGTCGGGCTGGGCCAGCAGCTCCTGGGCGTTCTTGGCGTTCATGGAACCGCCGTACTGGATGGTAACGGAGCGGGCCACGTGAGCGCCGTACTGCTTGCGGATGACGGTGCGGATGGCCTGGCAGACCTCGCCGGCCTGCTCGGCAGTGGCGGTTTTGCCGGTGCCGATGGCCCACAGTGGCTCGTAGGCGATGACCACATGGCGTACCTTCTCAGGAGCCACATCGGCCAGGGCGCACTTCACCTGGTAGGCAATGAGCTCCATGGTCACGCCCAGCTCCCGCTGCTCCAGACTTTCGCCCACACAGATGATGGGGATCAGGCCGGCCTCAATGGCGGCGTGGACCTTCTTGTTCACGGTGAAGTCGGTCTCGTTGTAGTACTGGCGGCGCTCGGAGTGGCC
>CATONV010000104.1 GCA_951801655.1 uncultured Oscillospiraceae bacterium
TTCGATAGATTACCACACCTTTCCTCTCTTGTCAATCCTTTTTTTCAAGTTTTTTTCCGTTTTTTTAAAAAACCTCTTTTTCCCCGGATCTCACCCCTTTTCCCCCCTCCAAAATCCCCGGCTCACGGACATTTTTCCACTGGATTCCCCCTTGCGGAACGACAGCGCGTATGTTAACCTTTATAATATCGGAAATCAACCCACAGGGAGGGAGCGATATGCCCATCAAAATCCCCGATTCCCTGCCCGCCAGAGCGACGCTGGAGGGCGAGAATATCTTCGTCATGACTGAGTACCGGGCCATCCACCAGGACATGCGGCCGCTGAATCTGCTGATCCTCAACCTGATGCCCACCAAGATCGTCACCGAGACCCAGCTGCTGCGCAAGCTGTCCAACACCCCTCTCCAGATCCAGGTGGAGCTGCTCCAGATGGCCAGCCACACCTCCCAGAACACCGACGCTGGCCACCTCTCCTCCTTCTATACCACCTTTGATCAGATTAAGGGGAAGCGGTACGACGGCATGATTATCACAGGCGCCCCGGTGGAAAACCTGGACTTCACCCATGTGGACTACTGGCCGGAGCTGTGTGAGATCATGGCCTGGAGCCGCTCCCACGTCCATTCCACCCTCCACGTGTGCTGGGGGGCCCAGGCGGGGCTCTACTACCACTATGGAATCCCCAAGCACTCCCTGCCTAAAAAGCTGTTTGGCGTCTTCCCGCATACGGTATTGAAGCGGCAGTCCCCCCTGTTCCGGGGCTTTGACGACCAGTTCTATGTCCCCCACTCCCGGCACACGGAAAACCGCGCGGAGGACATCCTGAAAATTCCCGGGCTGGAGCTGCTGGCGGTGTCTGAGGAGGCCGGTGTCTTCGCTGTCAAGAGCGGGGACAACCGCCAGTTCTTCATCACCGGCCACCCCGAATATGATCCGGACACCTTGGCCCGGGAGTATTTCCGGGATCTGGGCAGGGGCCTGCCCATTGATGTGCCCCGCCACTACTTCCCCGGGGACGATCCCAGCCGGGAGCCCGTCGTCCGGTGGCGCTCCGCCGCCCAGCTGTTTTACACCAACTGGCTCAACTACTACGTCTATCAGACCACGCCATATGACCTAAGTAAGCTTTAAAACGCTGAGGGGAACCGCCGTCCGCGCGGTTCCCCTCAGCGTTTTTTATTCAGTCCACTTACAGCCTCTGGAGGTGGCGCATGAGAATCCCAGCGATGTCCTCAATGGCACCCTGGGTCTGGACGGCGCCGATGTTATAGGCCACCATAGGCATACCATAGACCACAGAGGTCTCCTTGTCCTGGCCGATGGTATAGGCCCCGTTCTTGCGCATCTGGAGCAGGCCGTCAGCCCCGTCCCGGCCCATGCCGGTGAGGATAATCCCCGTCATCGGGCACTTCACATGCTCCGCCATGGAGAAAAACAGGGCGTCTACCGACGGGCGGTGGCCGCTGACCTTCTCCCCGGGCTGGCAGGCGACCGTGTATTTATTACCCACGCGCACCACCCGCATCTGGAAATCGGCGGGGGCGAGAAGGGCCAGGCCCCGGTGGATCTCATCACCGTTTTTGGCCTCCCGCACCTCCATGGGGCACAGGCGGTTGAGCCGTTCCGCATACATCTGGGTAAAGCCAGTGGGCATATGCTGGACGATGAGCATCCCGGGGATATCGGCGGGCAGGCGCTTCATGACCTCCAGGGTGGCCTCAGTGCCGCCGGTGGAGGCCCCCAGGCCGATGATCATCTGATCCAGTACAGGTTTGTTCCCCAGCTGGGGGAGGACGCCCCCGGCGGCCATCGGGGCCACGGGGAGGCCCGCCGCCCTGGTACGCACCTTGGCGCCGGCGGCGGAGATCACCTTTTGGGTCAAGGCGGCCACAAAGGCCTCGTTCCTGCCCGGCTCGGGCTTGCGGACAAAGTCCACCGCTCCGGCGGACAGCGCGTCAAACACCCGCAGGTTCAGGGAGGACACCAGAATGACGGGCAGGGGACGCTCGGGCAGCAGCCGCTTCAAAAAGTCAATGCCGTTCATGCCGGGCATCTCCACATCCAGGGTCATCACGTCGGGCCGGAGCTGGTCAATTTTGGCCCGGGCGTCCTGGGCGTTGAAGCATGCTCCAACCACCTCAATCTGGGGGCTGGCGGACAGCCCCTTTGTGATCATGGTTCGGGCAAGGATAGAGTCGTCCACCACCATGACACGGATTTTTTTATTGGCTGGCCACATAGGTCCATACTCTCCTTTTTTGGTCAGTCCCACCGGACAGGCCGGCAGTCCGCTACCGCTTCTGGAAGGTGGAGGGCGCCACCGTCCGGTAGGGGGTGTCTTTGCTCAGGTTCTCCGAGTGGCCGATCATCAGATAGCCCCCGGGCTGGCTGGCGTCATAGAACCGGCGCACCAGGGCGTCCTTGGTGGGCTGGTCAAAATAGATCATCACGTTGCGGCAGAAAATCACGTCGAACTTCAGCCTGAATTTGATGGGGTCCATCAGGTTGAAGGTCTGGAAAATGACATTGTTGCGGATGACGGGGGCCACGGCGTACCGGCTGCCCCCGGCCGGGGTAAAATATTTCTTCTTCCAGGAGTCGGGCACCGTGTCGGGCAGGTCATAGACGCCCTTTTTGGCGGTAGCCAGCACCCGCTGGGAGATGTCAGTGGCCAGGACGCGGGTATCCCACTTGTCGGCCTGGGGGCCCAAAAAGTCCTTGATGTACATGGAGATGTTGTAGGGCTCCTCCCCGCTGGAGCAGCCGGCGCTCCAGATGGCCAGCACCTTGTCCCGCTGGTGCTTGCGGATCAGCTCGGGCAGGACAGTCTTTTCAAAAAATTGGAAATGCTCTGTCTCCCGCATAAAGAATGTATAGTTGGTGGTAAGCTTATTCAGAACCAGCTCCAGCTTGTTGGGATCCCGCTCCTGTAGCAGCTGCTTGACAAAGGGCTCAAAACCATCGTACCCCCATTCGGTCACCATGCCTGAAAGCCGGCTGGTAACCAGCTGCCGCTTCTGGGTCAGGTTGATCCCATACTGACTCTGGATAAATTTCGCTAAGCGTTGGAAATCACCATCTGAGATGGTTTTAAGCATCCCGTCACTCCTTTCAGCGTATCGCGGCTGTAAATCAGTCGTGGATCAGCAGCTCACAGTCCAGTACCAGCATCGTGCCGCCGTCCGCCAGGGAACACATGCCGGAAATCATCTTCTCAGAATTCTGGGTGGGCATGGGCAGGATGTCCTCCTTGGGGACATCCACCATCTTCTCCACCCCATCCACCAGGATCCCGATCTGGTCCCCGCCTACATTCACCACAACGACGCAGTATTTATCCCCTGGCATTTTCCCCAGGCGCATGCGGATATCCAGGATGGGGATCAGCTGGCCACGCAGGTTGATGATCCCCCGCACGTAGTGGGGCACCCTGGGCAGATAGGTGATGGTGTGGTTGGTGATAATCTCCACCACCTGGTCGGCGTCAATGCCGTACAGCAGGTCGTCGGAGGCGAAGATGAGATATTTGTCAGTCTGTACTTCTACCAGCTGCTCTTCAGGGTTTTCCAGCTGGTCCTCAGTGGCGAACAGCATATTCTCGTCAGCCATAAAATGTTCTCCCTTCTTATGCCTATCGTTAAAACACGTTTTGCATGGCGTTGTAGATATTCGCGATGTCCAGGATGATACTGATGCTGCCATCCCCCAGGATGCTGCACCCGGTGATGCCGTAGTTCTTGATATTGAAGCTGTTCACATAGTTGGGCAGAGGCTTGACCACAATCTGCTGCTCGCCGATGAGCTCATCCACAAACAGGCAGTAGGAGTGCTCGCCGGACTCCACCCACATCAGGATACCCTCCTCGATCCTGTCCTTGCCCTGGTCCATCTGGAAGATGTCCTTGGCCCGGATGATGGGGTAGAAATTCTCCCGCAGCTTGACCATCTCGCCCCGGGCCGGATCGTGGATCACGTCCTCGGCCGAGACTTTCATGGAGGACAGGACGCTGTTGATGGGGATGGTAAAGCGGGAATCGCCCACCGTCACCTCCATGCCGTCCATAATGGCCATGGTCAGGGGGATTTTCAGGGTGGTCGTCATGCCCTTGCCCCACTCGCTGGTGATGGTGACGCTTCCGCCCACGTCGGCCACGTTTTTTTTCACCACGTCCATGCCCACGCCACGGCCGGAGTACTCCGTGACCTCGGTATTGGTGGAGAAGCCGGGCATCATCAGGAAATTGAGGATCTCCTTCTGGCTGTACTCGTGGTCGGGGTAGGCCAGGCCCTGGCGGATGGCCTTGTTCAGGACGGCGTCCAGATCCACGCCCCGGCCGTCATCCTTGATCTCAATGATGACCTCGCTGCCGGTGTGCCGGGCGGACAGGGTGATCTCGCCCACCGGGTCCTTGCCGGCGGCGACACGCTCCTCCTCCCGCTCCTCAATGCCGTGGTCCATGGAGTTGCGGACGATGTGCATCAGGGGGTCGCCGATGCCGTCCACGATGGTCTTATCCACCTCGGTGTTCTCACCCACCAGGGTGAGCTTGCACCGCCGGCCCAGCTTCTTGCTCATATCCCGGACAATGCGGTTCATCTTCTGGAAGGTGCCGGACACGGGCACCATGCGCAGGGACATGGACACGTCCTGCAGGTCGTCGGTGAGCTTGCGCAGCTCCCGGGCGGATTTGGTAAAGTTGTCCAGCCGCAGCCCCTTCAGGTCGGGGGAGGAGGTGACCATCGACTCGCTGATGACGATCTCGCTGACCACCGCCATGAGCTGGTCCAGCTTGGCCAGGTTGACGCTGATCAGGCTCTCCTTGGCGTGCTGCTGCTGTCCCGCCGCGGCGGCGGGCGCGCCGGCGGCGGGGGC
>CATONV010000105.1 GCA_951801655.1 uncultured Oscillospiraceae bacterium
CGCATTCTGGATCTGGTGGAGAACTCCAGCGAGAAAAAGGCCCAGGCGGAGCACTTTATTACCAAATTTGCCCGGTATTACACGCCTATCGTGGTCTTTTCCGCCCTGTCTCTGGCGGTGATCCCCTCCCTGGCCACCGGCCAGTGGGGGACATGGGTCCCCAGGGCGCTGAATTTCCTGGTGGTGTCCTGTCCCTGCGCCCTGGTGATTTCCATCCCCCTGTCCTTCTTCGGCGGGCTGGGCGGGGCCTCCAAGCAGGGCATCCTGGTCAAGGGCAGCAACTATCTGGAGGCCCTGGCTCAGGCGCGGATCGTCGTTTTTGATAAGACGGGCACCCTCACTCAGGGCAAATTCTCGGTCACCGCCGTCCACCCGGAGGGGATGGAGGAGAAAGAGCTGCTGGAGCTGGCTGCCCTGGCAGAGCAGTTTTCCACCCACCCCATCTCCCGGTCTATCGTGTCCGCCTGGGGCGGCGTGCCCGACCAGGGGCGGGCTGCGGATGTGGAAGAGATCGCCGGCCACGGCGTCCGGGCGGTGATTGACGGACGGCACGTTCTGGCGGGCAACCAAAAGCTGATGGACCGGGAAGAAATCTCTGCCGTCTCGGACCACAATCATCCCGGCACCGTCATCTACGTAGCGGTGGACGGCAGGTACGCCGGCCATCTGGTCATCTCCGACCAGCCCAAGGCCACCTCCGCCCAGGCACTGCGGGAACTGAAGGCCGCCGGAGTGCGGCAGATCGTCATGCTCACCGGCGACGCCCAGGGAGCCGCCCAGGCGGTGGCCCGAGAGCTGGGGCTGGACCAGTTCTACGCCCAGCTCCTCCCGGCAGACAAAGTGGAGAAGGTGGAAGATCTCCTCCGGGACAAGGGGCCCAAGGAGAGGCTGGTCTTTGTGGGGGACGGCATCAACGATGCCCCTGTCCTGTCCCGGGCGGACATTGGGGTGGCCATGGGGGCCCTGGGCTCTGACGCGGCCATTGAGGCGGCGGATATCGTCCTCATGGACGACGACCTGATGAAGCTTCCCGCAGCGGTGCGCATCGCCAGTCAAACTTTGTCCATCGTACGGCAGAATGTGGTCTTCGCTCTGGGGGTGAAACTGCTGGTGCTGGTGCTGTCTGCCGCGGGCCTGGCCAACATGTGGGCCGCTGTCTTTGCCGACGTGGGAGTCTCTGTGCTGGCAATTCTCAACGCCAGCCGCATGCTCCATGCCAAATAACCCGAAATCGCCCGCTTTTGCCCCACAGACAGCGCAAGCCTTTGCAGCATGAATAATCAGGGCAACATCTGCCAGTTTTAAGCCCATTTATGCTGGGACTTGCGGCAATTGATATGCTAAGATAGGCATAGATGGAAACCGCACATGGAAGGGCGGGAATCCACAATAGAAAAAGGAAAGAAAAGGGGTCAAAACTATGGCTATCCAGAATATTTTCGTGGTTGGCGCCGGCCTGATGGGCAGCGGCATCGCCCAAAACGCCATTACCAGCGGCTACTCTGTCACCATCAACGACCAGCGGCAGGAGGCTCTGGACCGGGCCAAAGCCAACATCGAGAAAGCACTGGCCCGCGACGTAGACAAGGGCCGTATGACAGTGGAAAACCGCGACGCCGCGCTGGCCCGTCTGACTTTTGACGCTACCTTGGACAGCGCGAAAAACGCCGATCTGGTCATCGAGGCCATTATCGAGGACCTGAAGGCAAAGCAGGCCGTCTTTGCCTCCCTGGAAGACATCTGCCCAGCACACACTATCTTCGCCTCCAATACCTCCTCCATCTCCCTCACCGCCCTGGCTGCCGCCACCAAGCGCCCCTCTCAGGTGGTGGGCATGCACTTCTTCTCCCCCGTGCCCCGCATGCGGCTGTGCGAGGTTATCTTCGGTCTTCTCACCACCCAGGACGTGCTGGAGGCCGTTAAGGGTGTGGCGGAACAGATGGGCAAGACCATCATTCAGGCCGACGACAAGCCGGGCTTCATTGTCAACCGCGCCCTGCTGCCTATGCTCAACGAGGCCTGCGTCATCGTTGGCTCCTACATCGGCTCCGTGGAGGAGATGGACAACGGCATGAAGCTGGGCTGCAACCACCCCATGGGTCCCCTGGAGCTGGCCGATATGATCGGCCTGGACGTACTGCTCAACGTGATGACCGTAATGGAGAAGGAGATCGGCTCCAAGTACGCTCCCTCCCTTCTCCTGCGTAAGCTGGTGGTGTCCGGCTTCCTGGGGCGGAAGAGCGGCGCCGGCTTCTATACCTACGAGAACGGCCAGAAGGCTGGAGTCAACCCTGTGCTGACCCACTTCCAGAGTCTGGCAAGATAACATATAAAACGGGCGGCCCCATGGGGCCGCCCGTTTTATATGTTATACGCCACGTTCCAGTTCAACAAAGGTCGTGCTTGAAATCGTCTGTCATACGTATTGCCTTGCAGCAGAAATCCGTCAGCCATCCCCACATCGCTTAAAATACATTTTCCAAATGGACGATCTTGGGCAGAGAGGTACGTTCTCCCTGCGGGGCATAAACTTCGACCACGTCAAACCGAGGCTGAAGCTGTGTGGGATGCCCGGCCAAATAGAGTTCCGCAGCGGTGCGCAGCCGGTTCTGCTTGCGCCGGTCCACAAATTCGGCCGCGCTGCCAAAGGAGTCATTTTTGCGCTCCTTGACCTCCACAAAACAAAGATACCTTCCGTCCTCGGCAATCAGGTCGATCTCCCCGAACCGGCATCTCCAGTTGGCCGCCGTGATACGAAAGCCCTTTCTCCGCAGATATTCCGCTGCCCGTTCCTCCCCCCAGCGGCCTTTGAGGCGGTTGTCCTGACCTCTCACGGGATTTCCCTCCCCGCGCTTTGCCCTTCGTGCCCTCTCCCCTCCGGGGGGCGGGAATTTTTTTCTTCCGGCGGCAGGTCGGTCGCTTTCAGAAAGGTTTTGCGGTGGATGGGGCTGGGGCCGTAGGTGCGCAGCAGCTCATAGTGCAGCTTGGTGCCGTAGCCCTTGTGCTTGTCAAAGCGGTATTCCGGGTACCGTGCCGCCATCTCCGCCATAAATCGGTCCCGGCTCACCTTGGCCAGGACGGAGGCCGCCGCAATGGAAGCGGACAGGCTGTCCCCCTTCACCAGGCAGCGGTGGGGTGTAACGATGGCGGCAGTCCGCCCATGGTCCCGGTTGCCGTCGATGAGGGCGAAGTCCGGCTTCCGATCCAGCCCGTCGATAGCCAGCTGCATAGCGCGCATCCGGGCACTGAGAATGTCCGTCCTGTCGATCTCCTTGGCATCCACAAAGGCCACCGACCAGGCCAAGGCTTTTTCCTGGATCAGTGGAAACAGCTCCTCCCGCTTTTTCTCGGTCAGCTTTTTGGAGTCGTCCAGGCCGGGGATGTCCTCCCCAAGGGGCAGGATCACCGCCGCCGCGTATACCGGCCCGGCCAGCGGCCCCGCCCCCGCCTCGTCACAGCCGCAGACGGCGGTATACCCCTCTGCCCTCGCTTCTTTTTCATGCTGCCAAAGATTCATCGTTTCCCACTCCCTTCCTCCCCATCAGGGGAAAAGCCTCCTTTCAAAAGGGGCTTTTTGCGCTTCTATGGCGTCTCCAGAGTAAACCGCCCCAGCTTACTCCCCCGGTACTCGTCCAGCAGGACACGGGCCATGCGTTCGGTGTCCAGCTCGTTGCCTGAGATACGCATACCCCGCTTGGCTGCGGCAGCCTGGAGCAGCCGGTAGCCCCAGGCCACATCGTTCTCCCCCTCCTCCCGGACGGGGAGTTCGGCCAGCTTGTAGCCGTCCATCAGCGCCTGGGGGTAGCGTTCCCCCAGCAGGGCCATAAAGTGGCAGCCCAAGGTCTCCAGGTCCATGATCTCGTCCTTCACCGCGCCGGTGAAGGCCAGGTGCATACCGGTGGTCTCGTCCTCAAACTTGGGCCACAGGATACCCGGGGTGTCCAGCAGGTCCAGCCCCTGGTCCACGTGGACCCACTGCTTTCCCCGGGTGACGCCGGGGCGATCGCCGGCCTTGGCGGATTTTTTCTTGGCGACCTTATTGATAAAGGTGGACTTGCCCACGTTGGGCACCCCCACTACCATGGCCCGGACGGGACGGCCCACCTGGCCCTTCTCCCGCCACTTAGCGATCTGGTCCTTGAGAACACCCTGGATGACGGCGGAGAACTGATTAATCCCCCGGCCCGTTTTGGCGTCTGTCTCCAGAACAGAGTGGCCCTGGCCACGGAAGTAGTCTCCCCATGCCTTGTTCTGGGCGGTGTCAGCCTGATCCGCCCGGTTGAGGACGATGAGCCGGGGCTTGCCGGCGCAGATGGCGTCGATGTCCGGGTTGCGGCTGGAGACGGGGATGCGGGCATCGATGATCTCCACCACGATGTCCACCATTTTCAGGTCGGCCTCGATCTGCCGCCGGGTCTTGGTCATGTGGCCGGGATACCATTGGATGTTCATATACGACCTCCTGAAAATTCAGAGATTTGTAAGAAATATCTCCGCTTTTTTGTAAGAAATATCTGGTATTCTCTCCTCAATCATCACCGAGGAGGGACTTATCTTGAGTTTTTTCGCATTGAAAATCATTGCCCTGCTGTCCATGCTGTGGGACCACCTTACCTACGTCTGGCCGTTGGCCCTAACGGTAGAAGTTCTTTTCTTCCCCGACGCTGCCGAGACCATCCCGGCGCTGCTGGCGATTCAGCGAATCACCGACTACCTGGGGCACATCGCCGCCCCCATCTTTCTATTCTCCATCGCCAACGGCTACCGGCACACCCGGAATTTTAAAAAATACGCCCTGC
>CATONV010000106.1 GCA_951801655.1 uncultured Oscillospiraceae bacterium
CCGCCGCCGTCTGGCACAGCTTCCGCTGGGGCAGCTTGCCCTCCAGGGTCTGGTCGAAGGGGACTCGTGGGTCCCCCGCGCCGGTAAAGCGCATGGCCTGGTGGACATACACCCGGCCGGACAGAGGGTCCCGGATGCAGCCGCCGATGCAGGTGGCCGCGCCGCCGAAGGGCTCGATCTCGGTGGGGTGGTTGTGAGTCTCGTTCTTGAACATGAGCAGCCAGTCCTGTTCCTGACCGTCCACCTCAGCGGGGACGTGGATGGAACAGGCGTTAATCTCCTCGCTCTCGTCCAGCTCGGGGAGAAGCCCCCGCTTTTTCAGCACCTTGGTGCCGATGGTAGCGATGTCCATCAGGGTCTGGGGGCGGGCCGCCGCCTTCTCTTCGCCGTAGACCTCCACCCGGGCGGCCAGATACCTCTCATAGGCGGCCTTGACCTCCGGGTCCTGAATTTCGATCTGATCCAAGTGGGTAGAGAAGGTGGTGTGGCGGCAGTGGTCGGACCAGTAGGTGTCCACCACCCGCACCTCGGTGATGGTGGGGTCCCGCTTTTCCTCGTCCCGGAAGTAGGCCTGCAAGAATTTCAAATCGTCGATGTCCATTGCCAGCCCCAGTTTGTCCAGCAGGGCGGCCAGACCGGCCTCGTCCATGGCGGTGAAGCCGGTTACCGTGTCCACGTGGTCGGGGATGGCGTGAGAGCGCACCAGGGTCTCGGGCTTCTCCAGAGAGGCCTCCCGACTCTCCACCGGGTTGATCAGAAAGCCCTTGATCTTGTCCAGTTCGGCCTGGGAAAAGCCTCCCTCCAGGAAGTAGACCTTGGCGTAGGCCACCAAAGGCCGTTCCACCCCGGCCATCAGCTGAATGCACTGGGCCGCCGAGTCTGCCCGCTGGTCGAACTGCCCCGGCAGGGCCTCCACCGCAAACCACGCCCCAGCGATCCTGGGCATGGGGAAGTCCTCGTCGTATACCACGTCCACCTGGGGCTCGGAGAACACAATGCCCTTGGCCCTCTCGTAGACTTCCCGGTCGATCTGCTCCACGTCGTAGCGGTTGAGGATGGTCACAGCGTGAAGGCAGTCGATGCCAAGCTGCTCCCGCAGCTGCCTGCACAGACCCTGGGCCTCCACGTCGAAGCCCTCTTTTTTCTTGGAAAAGCAGCGGTAAACACTCATATTCTTCTCTCCTCTGTATTTGGTAAAATATTCTGTGTAGGGCGCCATGACTCGGCGCGCCGTTTCCTCCAATTGGGCAGCCTGACAGGACGGCGGGCCGAAGTCGTCTCGCCCTGCAGGTATTATTTCACAGTCCAATGCTCCAGCCCGTAAAACACATTTCCCCGCACCGGGGACAGTCCCGACACCCGGCCCCACTGGGTGAGAACAGAGCCGTTTTTAAAGGCAATGGGGATGATGGGGGCCTGCTCGTTCAGCAGCGCAAACAGCTCCGCCGCATAGGCGGCCTTGTCCTCAGCGGCCCCGTGCATAGCCAGAAGGAGAGAGTCGGTATTCTCCGCCTGCCAGCCGCCGTAGTTGAGAGGGCCGGACGAGGAGAGCAGCGGGGACAGATCAAAGTCGGCTGTAAACACTGTTTCCCCCAGGTAGAGGTCAAACTCCCCTCTGCCCAAAGCGGCGGTGTAGTCCTCAAAGGGGAGCTGCCGCAGCTCCACGGCAAAGCCGGCAGCCTCCAGCTGATAGGCGATGCGCTGGGCGGCGGAGGTCTTGGCCACATTTTCGCTGTTCACCAGGAATACCAGCTGTGCGCCCGTCAGCCGGAGCGGCTCCATTTGGGCGGCCAGGGTCTCGGGATCATAGGCGAGGGGTTCCTCGGCAGGCCGGTACAGCGGGCTGGCCGGGTGTATGGGGAGGAGAGTGGAAATGGCGTGATTGGCGTAGACGGTGCTGGCGATGGCGTCCCGGTCTACCGCCCGCCCTGCGGCCCGCCGGGCGGCGGCGGAACGAAATATTCCCGTCCGGGTGTTGAAGCCCAGGTAAAGGAAGTCGGTGGTAGGGTAATCCCAGGCCTGATAATTGCCCCCATAGCCCATGGCGTTGGTGGCCATCAGGTCCACATCCACCAGTGAGACCTCGCCGCCGTCAAAGGCATAGATCAGCTCGTCACTTTTGGCCACAGCCCGCAGAGGAATGGTCTGCGCCGGCAGGGTTTTATCCTTCTGCCACCAGTCTGTCCGGGCGGTAAACGACTGCTCGTCCTCTGAAAGCACGTAGGGCCCAGTGCCGGCCGGGCGGTCTCCCTCCCCCAGGGCGATGGGGATATCCAGCAGCACCGGCAGGGAGCCGTTGGGACGGCGGAGGGTAATCACAAGCTGGTTGGAGAGTTCCTCCGAGGCGGTGACCGCACTCACGTCGGCCAGCCTCTCCTGATAGCGGCTCTCGGCGCTGCGGGCCAGATTCAGCGCCTGGGCCGCCGACTGCGCGGTGAAGGGGGTACCGTCAGAGAAGGTGATCCCGGTGCGCAGGCTCAGGGTCCATACCAGCTTGTCCTCGCTGACGGCGTAGCCGCTGCACAGCAGGGGCTGCGCCTGGAAGGAGGCGTCTACCGTGAACAGACTCTCATACAGCAGAGGGGCCAGTGTCAGGTTGGCCCGGTTTCCCGCCAGCGTCGGGTGGAGGCTGTACTCGGGATAAATGGCCAGGGTAAAGGGGCGCTCCGGGGCCGGGACCTCCTCCCGGCTGACGTCCGCCGAAGAGGGGCCGGCGCTTGACGCGGAGGGGGCCTCCTCTCCCCCGCAGGCGGATACACAGAGAAGCAGTGCGGTGGACAGCAGGAACGCGAGCAGTTTTTTCATGGGTGTTTCCTCGTTACAGCAGTTGGATCATGGCGGCCATGCTGCCCCGCTGCCCTCCCTGGACCCTGTGGGACCAGAACTCATCCAATTGGCAGGCGGTACAGGCGGAGCAGATCGCGATGTTCTCCCGGTTCAGGCCGGCTTTCTCCAGCCAGCAGGCGTTAGCCCCCTTCAGGTCCACGGAGAACTTTCCCTCTCTGGACAGGGGGCGGATAAAGGCCGCGGCGTCCGGTCCCATCCCGGAGTGCAGTCCCTCCGGCACGTCGGCGTGGGTTTCGAAACAGCAGGGAGAGATGCCCGGTCCGATGGCGGCCAGGATGTGTTCAGGGGCGCAGCCGTAGTCCCGCGCCATAGCCTCCGCCGCCCGGGCCGCTGCGCCGATGGCAGTGCCCCGCCAGCCTGCGTGAACGGCGGCGATGACGCGGCGGATCGGGTCATAGAGAAGAATGGGGATACAGTCCCCGGAGAATATGGTGAGGCAGACTCCGGCTTCGTCGGTGATCAGGCCGTCCGCCTCAAAGGCGCCGGGGACCTCTGGTCTGACCATGATGTCGGCGCGGGTGACAGGCCGGATAAAATCGCCGTGGACCTGGTGGTTTTTGACCAGGGCGTCTACATCCGCGCCGATGGCCGCGCAGAAACGGATAAAATTCTCCCGGACGTTGTCCGGGGCGTCCCCGCGGTTGGCCCCCAGGTTCAGGCTGTCTATGGGCGCGGGAGAGACGCCGCCCAGCCGGGTGGAAAAGCCGTGGGCCGTCCCCGCCCAAGCGGGATCCGGAGAGGCGTAAAAGGGAACGCCATGGCGCTCCTGTCTGATCATTTCCATGGCGAATCCTCCACATATCGTATGATGGAAAGTGCTCTCGCCCCTGGAGGGGGAGAAGCGGCTTTTTCTTATTCTATCCTAAAAATAATCCAATGGCAACCCACAACAAGGGAGAATTGGAATATATTTTTCCCCGAGGAGAGGGGCATATTGCCGGGGGCGGCCCAAAGGCCGCCCCCGTGTCCGTGGTTTTGTCCGGTCAGAGCTGTTCCAGCTCCCGAAGCGTGTCCTGGATAGTCTTCTGAGGCAGATAGACGGCCGCCATCTCCTGAAGCTGGGCCAGAGAGAGGGAGCGGGCTGCCCCCACCATGGGGTGCTTCATAAATTTGCCGAAGCGGCGCTGAAAAACCGCCTTTGACTTGGGATTGTCCAGCAGCTCGGCCACCGTGATCTGTTTGTTGCGCAGGTCCATGTAATATCACCTCCAAAAACAGTCTATGCGCAGCAGTGGGAAAAGTAAATCTTGCAATCTTTGGGAAATGGGGTACAATGGAGATACCGACAAACAAAGGAGGTTTTCCCATGTCTGACTGTTTATTCTGCAAAATCGCCGCCGGAGCGATTCCGTCCAACAAGGTTTTCGAGGACGAGACGTGTCTGGCCTTCTACGACATCGACCCCCAGGCCCCCACCCACTTTCTGGTGATCCCCAAGGAACACATCGGCTCAGTGGCCGAGGTCACGGAGGACAATGCCGCTGTGGTGGCCCACATCTTCACCGTCATCGCCCAACAGTGTAAAAAGCTGGGGCTTCAAAGCTACCGGGTGGTGTCCAACATCGGGGAACAGGCGGGGCAGAGTGTGCCCCATCTCCACTTCCACGTGCTGTCCGGCCGGGACATGACCTGGCCTCCGGGCTGAGTGAACTATGTTCGTCAAAAATCCGGATTATTTTCTGACCATTGTCAAGGAGAGGAGTATCTCCAAGGCGGCGGAGAGGCTGTATCTGTCTCAGCCCTACTTGAGCCAATATCTGGCCAAGCTGGAGGGCAGCCTGGGGGTGGTCCTGCTGGACCGCTCCCACTCCCCCCTGAGACTCACTCCGGCGGGGGAACTGTTTCACGCTTATTTGGAGCGGCAGGGATTTCTGGACCGGCAGCTGGTCAGCGACCTGCGGGACCTTCAGAACAAAAAGCGGC
>CATONV010000107.1 GCA_951801655.1 uncultured Oscillospiraceae bacterium
GTGGGCCTGGCCTGCGGCTCCTCCTGGACCGCTACCGCCACCATGGGTATCGCCATGCTGGGCATCGGCGCCGGCCTGGGCATCCCCGCCCCCATCACCGCCGGTATGGCTATCTCCGGTGCCTATGTGGGCGACAAGTTCTCCCCCTTGTCCGACACCACCAACCTGGCCGCCGCTGTGTCTGAGACCGGCCTGTTCGACCATGTGACCGCCATGGTGTCCACCACCGCCCCCACCTTCGTCATCGCCCTCATCGGCTACGCCATCCTGGGCGTGGCCACCAGCAGCGGTAGCTATGATCCCACTGTGGCCAAGGAGATCCAGATCGTCCTGGCCGACGGCTTCAACATCAACCCCTTCCTGCTGGTCCCCATCCTGGTGGTTATCGCCGCCTGCGTGATGAAGCTGCCCGGCCTGGTGGGCATCGCCATTTCGGTGGCCACCGGTATTATCTTCGCTGTGGTCTTCCAGGGCGTGGGCAGCCTGGCCGACCTGTTTGACATGCTCCACTACGGCTATGGATTCGGCGTCGACACCGATGTCCCCGAGCTGGTGGCTGAGGCCGCCGCCGCCCTGAATGTCAGCCCCGACTCTTACACCACCGTGTGCAGCCTGCTCAACCGGGGTGGCATGGACCACACCATGTGGACCATCAACCTGATCCTCCTGGCCGTGGCTTACGGCGGCGCTCTGGAGCGCTGCGGCTGCACCGAGGCCCTGTTCGGCAAGCTGAAGAACAAGATCAACTCCGTGGGCAGCCTGATCTTCACCACCATGGCCACCTCCCTGTTCTGCGACGCCACCATGTGCGACCAGTTCCTGGGTATCGGCGTTCCCGCCCCCCTGTATGTGGAGAAATATGACGAGCTGGGCCTGGGCCGGAACATGATGTCCCGTACCCTGGAGGACTGCGGCACCCTGTGGGCCGCCATGTTCCCCTGGACCGGCTGCGGCGCCTATCAGCAGGGCGTGTTCGGCATGAGTCCCTTCGTGTACTTCCCCTTCGCCTTTGTAAACCTTCTCAACCCCATCTATGCCTCCATCACCGCCTTCCTGGGCCGCAACATCTTCTGGGCTGACGGCTCCTACACCAACATCTTTGGCAAGACCAGGGCCGGCAAACCCGCCGGCGCCCCCGCCGAGGCCCACGCGAAGGCCGTGAAGAATCTGGAAGCCCGCCGCGCCGCCGGCAAGGCCCCCAAGATCAGCGCCTGATCATCCCGCTGTAACTTTTTGTCTCACATCCGCCCCCACGGGGGGCGGACACTAAACGGTATTGGGTGAAGAAAGGAATCTGCCTGTGAGAGCGAAACCTCTCCCCTGGGCCGATCTGTCCGGCCCCATCTACATCCCCCGGGAGCTGAAGCCCCGGAAACCCTACGTCACTTACACCTGCTGGGCCATGGTGGTTCTCCTGCTGGTGGGAGGTATCTTTACCCGCTTTAAAATTGCCCTGATTTTCGGCGTGCTGTACACCCTGACCCTGTTGACCCAAAAAGATGTGGCGGTTACGGAGAGGGGCCTTGAGATCTTCTATCAGATGAAGATTACCACCAATTACAATTTCTGGCCCTGGGCGGAAATCAACGCCATTGTCATTGAGGACCGGAACCACCCGGAGCTGATTGCCCTTCACTTTGGGCGCGGCAACGCCAGCAAACGCTTTTTCTTCACCCGGCAGGATACACAGGAAATTCTGATCCTGGCCCGGGAGAAACACCCCGGCGTCCCGGTACGCCAAGTCACTGACGCCCCCCGTTCCGGCGGTTTTTCCCGCAAGAGTCAGGGGCTTTGACCACCTGCGGCCCCCAGAGGGACCCCTGCCCTTTGGGGGCCGTATCCTAATTTGTTGACAATCGGCTCCTGCCGAAAAATATATAAAAGTGAGGTAATTCTCCATGATCATGAATCCTTCTGCCATCAAGAATGTCGTACTGGACGGCCACAGCCTCACCCTGGAGAGCTTTGTCGCCGTCGCCCGGTACAACGCCTCCGTGGAGTTGGCCGGTTCCGCCCTGGAGGCCATGAAGAAGTCCCGCGCCCTGGCCGAGAAGATCGCCGAGGAGGGCCGAGTGGCCTACGGCATCACCACCGGCTTCGGCGACTTTCAGAAGGTGGCCGTCCCCGAGGAGATGAGCAACCAGCTGTCCACCAACCTGATTTTAAGCCACTGCACCGGTGCCGGCGACCCCTACAGCCAGGAGGTGGTCCGGGGTATGCTGCTGCTGCGGGCCAACGCCCTGTGCGGCGGCGTGTCCGGCGTGCGCCCCCTGCTGGTGGAGATGATGATTGAGATGCTCAACAAGGGCGTCCACCCCTGGGTCCCCCAGAAGGGCTCCCTGGGCTCCTCCGGCGACCTGGCCCCTCTGGCCCACATGACACTGCCCATGCTGGGCAAGGGCCAGGCCTACTATCAGGACCGTCTCATGTCCGGCGCCGACGCCATGGCCAAAGCGGGCATCGACACCCTGGACACTCTGGTGTGCAAAGAGGGCCTGGGCATGACCAACGGCACCTGTGCCATGACCAGCGTGGGTTCCCTGGCCCTGTACGACACCATCTGCGCCGCCCAGCTGGGCGATGTCATTGGCTCCATGGACTTCGAGGGTCTCACCGGTCTGCGCAACGCCTTCGACCCCCGCATCCATCAGGTGCGCGGCCAGAAGGGCCAGATGCTGGTGGCCGAAAACATGCGTAAGCTACTGGATGGCTCTGAAATTCTGGACAACTGCCAGAAGGACCGGGTGCAGGACGCCTACGCCCTGCGCTGCATTCCCCAGCTCCACGGCGCCGTCCGGGACGCTCTGGACTACGTCCGGGACAAGGTAGAGATCGAGCTCAACGCCGTTACCGACAACCCCCTCATCTTCCTGGAGGACGAGGCGGTCATCTCGGGCGGCAACTTCCACGGCGAGCCCATGGCCATCCCCTTCGACACCCTGGGTATTGCCTGCTCTGAAATTGCCAACGCCTCTGAGCGCCGCACCGAGCGCATGGTCAATGCGGCTTTGTCCAACGGCCTGACCCCCTTCCTTACCACCAAGCCCGGCGTCAACTCCGGCTTTATGATCGTGCAGTACGCCGCCGCCTCTATGGTGTCGGAGAACAAGGTTCTCGCCCATCCGGCCAGCGTGGATTCCATCCCCTCCTCCGCCAACCAGGAAGATATCGTGTCCATGGGCACCACAGCCGGCCGCAAGGCGGGAATGATCGTTCAAAACACCTTCTCCGTACTGGCTGACGAGCTGCTTACTGCCTGCCAGGCCATCGATATCCGCCGTCGTCTGAACACCCACGGCCAGGGAATCACCCCCCTCCACGAGGCCCTTTTGAAGCACGTGCGCGAGAAGGTGGACTTCTACGAGATCGACCGGGAGATTTGGCCCGATATCCTAGAGGTAGAGAAGATGATCCGCAGCGGCGAGCTGCTGGACATCGTCAAGGAATACATTCCCGACTTCCAGTAATATATGGAATACCATGTCCTGCGGGCCAATCCGGCAGGTAATATCACTCTTTTTGTTCTGGACCCGGTTCCCTCTGGGGACCGGGCCGGACTTGCCGCCCGACTCATGGCCGGGTCCGACATAGAGCAGGTCGGCTTTGTATGCCCTTCCCTTCTGGGGAGCGACGGTCGCCTGGAGATGGCGGGGGGCGAGTTTTGTGGCAACGCCGCCCGCGCCTTCGGCATGCTGGTGTCTCAATCCAGAGGCGACCTGCCCCAGGTCCGGGTGGAGATCAGCGGCTGCAGCAGCCCCGTCACAGTAGACGTGGACTGGAGCGGCCACGCCGCCCGGGCCGGCATGCCACTACCCAGAGAGGTCACCCGTCTCCAGGCGGACGGACGGCCCGGCACGCTGGTGGATCTGACCGGCATCGCCCACCTGGTGGTGGAGGGCATTCCTCCCAGTCTGGAGTTTTTTCAGCGGGTTGAACCTCTCCTTCAGAGTGTCCCTGACCTGGAGGCCTATGGCGTCATCTTTTTGAATCAGGACAACCTGATCCCTCTGGTCAAGGTACCTTCCGCCGGCACCCTGGTCTGGGAGGGTAGTTGCGGCTCCGGTTCTCTGGCCGCCGCCATCGCCCAAAGCCGAAACGTTCCTGACGGTCCCTTCGTCCGGACTTACCTCCAGCCCGCCGGTTCCATTCAGGTCACCCTTGCCTGCCAAAACGGTGAGGCGGTCTCCGCATGTATCGGCGGCCCGGTCGCCTTAGACCCCCCCGTGGTGGTCCGCCTCTGATCCTTTTTAATCAAGGAGGGCTGTTCCGCTATGCCTCGCATCCGAAACGACCGAAATGACTCCATTGATCAGCTGTTCCACGGAATTTTGTCCCTGCAAAATGTGGACGAGTGCTACCGCTTTTTTGGAGATCTCCTCACCGTACAGGAGTTATCCGCCTTTGCCCAGCGACTTCAGGTGGCCCGTATGCTCTCCACCGGAAAAACGTACGAGTCCATCCGCACTGAAATCGCCACCAGCAGTTCCACAATCACCCGAGTCAATACCGAGCTGCGCTACGGTTCCGGAGGATACAAAATGGTACTGGACCGTTTAAAGGAATCGTCTGAATAAATTTCACCCGAATCAGGGCCGTCTAAGTGGACGGCCTTTTTTGCGCCGTTTTTCCCTCTGGTCTACCAAAAGTCTACCAAAAAGTCTCCCAACCCTCTGCGCGCCAGGG
>CATONV010000108.1 GCA_951801655.1 uncultured Oscillospiraceae bacterium
CAGGTGGTGCCCATGGAGGACATTAACCTTCACTTTACCGGCGACTTCCACGCCATCGGCGCGGCCAACAACCTGATGGCCGCCCTGTTGGACAACCACATTCAGCAGGGCAATACCCTGGGGATCGACGTCAAGCAGATCACCTGGAAGCGGGCCGTAGACATGAACGACCGCCAGCTGCGTCACATTATCAACGGCCTGGGAGGCAAGATGCAGGGCGTGCCCCGGGAGGACGGCTTTGAGATTACTGTGGCCAGCGAGATTATGGCCGTGTTGTGTCTGGCTACCTCCATCACCGACCTGAAGCAGCGGCTTGGCCGGATGATTGTGGCCTACACCTTTGATGGCAAGCCCGTTACCGCCCACGACCTGAAGGCCGAGGGCGCCATGGCCGCCCTGCTGAAGGACGCCGTAAAGCCCAACCTGGTTCAGACCCTGGAGGGCACCCCCGCCTTTATCCACGGCGGGCCCTTTGCCAACATTGCCCACGGCTGTAACTCCGTGATGGCCACCCGCATGGCCATGAAGGTGGCCGATTACGCCGTGACTGAGGCCGGCTTCGCCGCCGACCTGGGCGCGGAGAAGTTTATTGACATCAAGTGTCGCAAGGCGGGACTCAAGCCCTCCGCGGTGGTGATTGTGGCTACCGTCCGGGCGCTGAAGTACCACGGCGGCGTGCCCAAGCCCGAGCTGAACAACGAGAACCTGGAGGCCCTGGAGAAGGGACTGCCCAACCTGCTGCAGCACGTGGACAACGTGAAGAATGTCTACGGCCTGCCCTGCGTGGTGGCTATCAACGCCTTCCCCACTGATACCAAGGCCGAGCTGGACCTGGTGGAGAAAAAGTGTAATGAGCTGGGCGTCAACGTGGCCCTCAGCGAGGTGTGGGCCAAGGGCGGCGAGGGCGGCAAGGCCCTGGCCGAAGAGGTGGTCCGGCTGTGCGAGGAGCCCAACCAGTTCTCCTTCGTCTACGACGAGAAGGCCACCATTGAGGAGAAGCTGAACGCTATCGTCACCCGGGTGTACCACGGCGACAAGGTGGTGCTTACCGCCAACGCCAAAAAACAGGCCCAGCTGCTCACCGACCTGGGCTTTGCCGGCCTGCCCATCTGCATGGCCAAGACGCAGTACTCTTTCTCTGACAACCAGGCCCTGCTGGGCGCCCCCAAGGGCTTTGAGGTCACTGTCCGCAACCTGAAGGTGTGCGCAGGCGCCGGCTTCATCGTTGCCCTCACCGGCGACATCATGACCATGCCCGGCCTGCCCAAGGTCCCCGCCGCCGAGAAGATCGACGTGAACGAGAATGGCAGAATCACCGGACTGTTTTAAAGACAGGAAAAAAACTGGCCCTCTTCAAATAGGAGAGGGTCAGTTTTTTTAGCTTGTCAAAAAAGCACCGGCGCGACAGCAGGCACAAAAGACTCGTTTGGAAGGAGACTCGCCCTGTAGAGGACGGAGGTTTTTCTGTTGGAGAGGAGGGACTCCAGAGCCGGTTTGACTATTTGGGCAGGGGCACGTCCTTCTGGTCGAAGCAGGAGGTCAGCTCCACGGAGGTCTGGGAGTCGCCATAGTATTTGATGGCGGCCAGAAGCTGGTCCAGTTCATGGGTGTCCTTCACGGCAAAGCGCAGCAAAGCGTTGAGCTTGCCCACCAGATGGTGATGGGCGGTGATGGAGGAGGTGTCCTCGCAGAATTTGCAGAACAGACTGTACTTTTCCGGGAAGACGGCTACCAGAATGAAACCGGTGAGGTTGCAGTCCAGCAGGGTGCGGTCAATATTGACGGAAAAACGCTTGATCACACCCTTTTCCTCCATGCGGCGGATGCGCTCGGAGACGGCAGGGGCGGTGAGACCCACCTGGTCGCCGATGGACTTCAGGGTGGTGCGGCTGTCCCGCTGCAGAAGATTTAAAATCTGATAGTCGGTGCGGTCCATCAGCCAACCACCACCGTGCCCTTCTTGATGACGGTTTTTGCCAGGTTGCTGCCCATGCGGTAGCAGATGTAGTCCAGGTCGGGGGCGTCCCAGATGACCAGGTCGCCCTGTTTGCCCGCCTCCACAGAGCCAACCTTCTCCGCCAGGTCAATGGCTGCGGCGGCGTTGAGGGTGACGGCGGTAAGGACCTCCTCGGGGGTGAGTCTGTACTTGAGACAGCCCAGGTTGATAACAAATTGCAGGTTCAGGCAGGGGCAGGAGCCGGGGTTGAAGTCGGTGGCCATGGCCACGGGGACGCCGGCGCTGACCATGTCCCGGGCGGGGGCGAAGGTGGAGTTCAGATAGAAGCTGGTGGCGGGGAGAAGGCAGGCCACAACCCCGCCCCGGGCCATACTGGCGATGCCCTCGGGGGGACAGACGATGAGGTGCTCAGCGGAGATGGCCCCCACCTCGCCGGCCAGCACGGAGCCGCCGATGGCCTCAATCTCGTCGGCGTGGATCTTGGGGCGCAGGCCGTACTTCAGGCCGGCTTCCAGCACCTGGCGGGACTCCTCCGCTGTGAAGGTGTCCGCCTCGCAGAATACGTCGCAGTATTTGGCGATGCCCTGCTCCTTCACCTTGGGTATCATCTCCTCACAGACCAGGCGGATGTATTCCGTGCGATTTTCTTTGTATTCGGCGGGGACCAGGTGGGCCCCCATGAAGGTGGCCACAATGTCCATCACGTGGCGGTCGTTGAGGTTTTTAATCACTTGCAGGGCTTTCAGCTCGTGCTCGGTGGCCAGACCGTAGCCGCTCTTGGCCTCGCAGGTGGTGACGCCGAAGCGGAGCATCTCATTCAGGGCGTTTTCCGCTTTGACGGTCAGCTCCTCCACAGAGGCGGCACGGGTGGCGTTGGTGGTGGACTGAATGCCGCCTCCGGCGTTTTGAATCTCCAGATAGGTCTTGCCGTGGAGCTTCAGGCCCAGCTCGTTCTGCCGCCAGCCGCCGAAAATCAGATGGGTGTGGGCGTCCACCAGGCCGGGGGTGACCAGCTTGCCCTCCGCGTCGATGGTCTCGACTGCGCTTAAATCCAAATTATCGTACCGTTTGGGGAGACTCCCCTGCCCAACTCCGGCGATGACGCCGTCTTTTATCAGGACCCAGGCGTCTTTCAGGATTTTGATGTCTCCCTGTTCCGGTCCTTTTTTGGGGCCTTTGCCCTGCGGGGTGGCCAGCATACCGATGTTGGTGACAATTAAGTTGCTCATGTTGCCCATTCCTTTCCCCAAAAGGGGGCGTTTTGGAACGCCCCCTTTTTTCTTGGTGGTTTATTTTGGTAGGGCGCGACGACTCGGCGCGCCGTTAGGTGGGATGTTGGATGACCGGGGCGGACCGGGGCCGTCCCGCCCCGCGAAAGGCGGCCAGCTTATCAGCCCTGGATGCTCTTAAGGGCCTCGGCGATGACGGCGTCGTCAGCGAGGTAGGGCATGGTGATGTGATCCTGACCCTTGTACATCTCGTTGTACTCGGCCACGGTGGACATGGAGTTGGGGTTGCCTGCCCAGTTGCGGCGGGAGACGCCCACCATGGTGTCCCAGGGCATGGACATGCGCAGGATGGTGTCCACTCTCTCAGAGCCGTCCAGCACCATGCCGAAGCCACCGTTGATGGCCTTGCCGATGCCAGTGCCGCCGCCGTTGTGCAGGGCGATCAGACTCATGCCCCGGGCGGCATTGCCCGCGTAGCACTGGGTGGCCATCTCGGCCATGATGTTGGAGCCGTCTTTGATGTTGGAGGTCTCACGGAAGGGGGAGTCGGTTCCGCCGGTGTCGTGGTGGTCGCGGCCCAGCATGACGGGGCCGATCTCGCCGTTGCGGACCATCTCGTTGAACTTCAGGGCGATGTTCATGCGGCCCATGGCGTCCTGATACAGGATGCGGCACTGGGTGCCCACCACCAGCTTGTTCTTCTTGGCGTCCCGGCACCAGACATAGTTGTCATAGTCCTGATAGCGGCGGTTGTGGGCCTTGATGTACTCGGCGGCGGCGGCGTCGGTCTTGTCCAGGTCCTCGGGGTTCCGGGACAGGCAGCACCAGCGGAAGGGGCCGTAGCCGAAGTCGAACAGGCAGGGACCGAGGATATCTTCCACGTAGGAGGGGAACACAAAGCCGTCCAGGTCGTTCTCGCCGTTCTTGCAGATGGACTTGACGCCGGTGTCGTACACGGCCTTCAGGAAGGCGTTGCCGTAGTCGAAGAAGTAGGTGCCCTTGTCGTGGAGCTTGCACACCAGCTCATAGTGGTGCTGGAGGGTCTTGTCAACCAGCTTGGCGAACTGCTCGGGGTCCTCGTCCAGCATCTTGGTGCGCTCCTCGAAGGTCAGGCCCTGGGGGCAGTAGCCGCCGTCGTAGGGCACGTGGCAGGAGGTCTGGTCGGACAGCAGGTCCACATGGATGTTGTTATCATAGACGTACTCCAGCAAGTCCACGATGTTGCCGAGGTAGGCCACGGCGCAGGGCTGCTTGCTGGCCTGATGCTCCTGGGCGATCTTTACGGCCTCGGCCAGGTCGGCGGTGCGGTGGCTCACCCAGCCCTGGGTGTAGCGGGTCTCGATGCGGGAGTCATCCACCTCGGCGATGA
>CATONV010000109.1 GCA_951801655.1 uncultured Oscillospiraceae bacterium
CCCTGCCCATCGTGGAGACCCAGGCGGGGGACGTGTCCGCCTATATTCCCACCAATATCATCTCCATCACCGACGGCCAGATTTTTCTGGAGAGCGACCTGTTCTTCTCCGGCCAGCGGCCCGCCGTCAACGTGGGCCTGTCCGTATCCCGGGTGGGCGGCGACGCCCAGACCAAGGCCAAAAAGTCCGCCGCCGGAGCCATCCGGCTGGAGCTGGCCCAGTACCGGGAGATGGAGGTGTTCACCCAGTTCTCCAGCGACCTGGACGACGCCACCAAGCGCCAGCTGTCCTATGGTCAGGGACTGATGCGGCTGCTGCGCCAGCCCCAGTACGCCCCCCTGTCCCACCACCAGCAGGTCATTGTGCTCACCGCCGCCATGGACCATGTGATGCAGGACGTGCCACTGGGCCGGATGAACGAGTTCCGCGCCGGACTGCTGGAGGCGGTGGAGGGCGAGGGCGCCGATTTGTGCGCCCGCATCGACCAGACCGGCAAGCTGTCCGAGGACGACCGGGAGGAGATCCTGGATCTGGCCCGGGCGTATCTGGCCCGGTTCCAGGCCGGCGGAAAGCAGGGCAGCTGACATGGCCGGGACCAAGGAGATCAAGGACCACATCGACAGCGTTCAGGAGACCCGCAAGATCACCAACGCCATGTACCTCATCGCCTCCACCAAGCTGCGCCGGGCCCGGCAGGAGCTGGACAACACCCGGCCCTACTTCGAGGCCCTGCGCCGGGAGATCAAGCGCATCTTGCGCACCGTGGGCAGCGAGGCGGTGGACAGCCCCTATTTCTACCCCATGGAGGGAGAGGCGCCCCTGGACAAGCCGAACGCCTGCCTGGTGATCACCGCGGACAAGGGCCTGGCGGGGGCCTACAACCAGAACGCCATCAAGGAGGCGCTGAAGCTGCTGGAAACCCACCCGGATACCAAGCTGTATGTGGTAGGGGAGTACGGCCGGCGGTTTTTCGCCTCCCACAGCATCCCCATTGAGCACAGCTTCCTCTACACCGCCCAGAACCCCACCATGGCCAGGGCCCGGGAGATCAGCGCCCTGCTGCTGGACGGCTTTGCGCGGGACGAGCTGGACAAAATTTATGTGGTTTACACCGACATGGGCAGCGGCATGGACTTCCAGGCCAAGTGCACCCGGGTGCTGCCCTTCCACCGGACCCACTTCGCGGACTCCGCCCTGGTGGAGCCGCCGGTGACCACCTCCTTTGAGTTTCTGCCCGACGTGGGCTCGGTGCTGGACAGCATGATGCCCAGCTATGTGTCCGGCTTTATCTACAGCGCCCTCATCGACAGCTTTTGCTGCGAGCAGCAGGCCCGTATGACCGCCATGGACAGCGCCAACCAGAACGCGGAAAAGCTGCTGGGAGAGCTGTCTCTGGAATTCAATCGGGTGCGGCAGTCGGCCATCACCCAGGAGATTACCGAGGTGTCCGCCGGGGCCAGGGCCCAGCGAAAAAAGCATCAGAAAGAAGGTTGATGATTTTGGAACGTGGGATCATCACACAGATATCCGGCCCCGTGGTGGATGTGCGCATGGAGTCCGGCGAGCTGCCCCGCCTGCGGGAGGAGCTCACCGTGGAGAAGGACGGCGAGCTCCGGGTGATGGAGGTGGCCCAGCATCTGGACCACAAGACGGTGCGCTGCATCATGCTCTCCCCCAGCGAGGGACTGGCCCGCGGGCTGGCGGTGGATGTGCCGGGCCACACCATCCAGGTTCCCGTGGGGGAGGCCACCCTGGGGCGCATGTTCAACGTGCTGGGCCAGCCCATCGACGGGGCGGGTCCGGTGCCCGAGGGCACGCCGGTGCGCTCCATCTACCGCAAGCCCCCCGCCTTTGACGAGCAGAGCCCCTCCGTGGAGATTCTGGAGACGGGCATCAAGGTCATCGACCTGCTGGAGCCCTACCCCAAGGGGGGGAAGATCGGCCTGTTCGGCGGGGCCGGCGTGGGCAAGACGGTGCTCATTCAGGAGCTCATCCACAACGTGGCCATGGAGCACGGCGGCTATTCCATCTTCACCGGCGTGGGCGAGCGCTCCCGGGAGGGCAATGACCTGTGGCGGGAGATGCGGGAGAGCGGGGTGTCCGCCAAGACCGCTCTGGTGTTCGGCCAGATGAATGAGTCCCCCGGCGTGCGTATGCGGGTGGCCCTGTCGGGGCTGACCATGGCGGAGCACTTCCGGGACAGGGAGCACAAGGATGTGCTGCTGTTCATCGACAATATCTTCCGCTTCGTTCAGGCAGGCAGCGAGGTGTCCACCCTGCTGGGACGCATGCCCTCTGCGGTGGGCTACCAGCCCACCCTGGCCAACGAGATGGGGGAGCTTCAGGAGCGCATCACCTCCACCAAAAATGGCTCGGTGACGTCGGTGCAGGCGGTGTACGTCCCGGCGGACGACCTCACCGACCCGGCTACCGCCACCACCTTCGCCCATCTGGACGCCACCACCGTGCTCAGCCGCAAAATCTCCGAGCAGGGCATTTATCCGGCGGTGGACCCGCTGGAGTCCTCTTCCCGCATCCTGGAGGCGGACATTGTGGGCGCGGAGCACTATCGGGTGGCCCGAAAGGTGCAGGAGACCCTGGAGAAGTACCGGGAGCTTCAGGATATCATCGCCATTCTGGGCATGGATGAGCTCAGCGACGACGACCGCAAGACGGTGGCCCGGGCGCGGCGGCTTCAGCGGTTCCTGGCCCAGCCCACCCATGTGGCGGAGAAGTTCACCGGCATCCCCGGCGTGTACGTGCCGCTGAAAGACACTCTGGAGAGCTTTGCCGCCATCGTGGACGGCGAGCTGGACCAGTACCCCGAGGCGGCCTTCTACAACGTGGGCGCGTGGCGGGATGTGGTGGCTAAGGCAAAGAAGCTGGAGGGCGGCGCGTGATGGATACCTTTCAGGTTCACATTCTGGCCGCCGACCGGACGCTGTACGAGGGCCCCTGCGTCAGCCTTACCATCCCCGCCAGCGACGGCGAGCGGGGCATCCTGGCCCACCACGCCAGCATGATGGCGGCCATCGTCCCCGGTACGCTGCGCTACCAGCCGCCGGGAGAGGAGGTGCAGCTGGCGGCGGTGTCCCTGGGAATGGTAAAGGTGGAGGTTAATGAGGTGCTGGTGCTGGTGGACTCCGCCGAGCGGCCTGAGGAGATTGATGAGGCCCGGGCCCGCCGGGAGGCGGACCAGGCGCGGGAAGCCCTTTTGCAGAGGAAGAGCCGTCAGGAATACCAGCTGGCCCAGGCGTCTCTGGCCCGGGCGCTGAACCGCCTGCGGGTGAAGGGCAGGGGCGGTTTGTGAGAGAAACTTAAAGTTTCAGCATAAAAATTTAAATTCATACTTTACAAATGGGGCAAACCCTGCTATACTATACGGGTAGCTTAGAGATGCGCCCGTAGTTCAATTGGATAGAGCGTCAGATTCCGGTTCTGAATGTTGGGGGTTCGAGTCCCTTCGGGCGTACCACAAACTTCCGCTAATTCATTGCGAATTAGCGGAAGTTTGTTTTATTTTTCGTGGAATCAAGGAAAAATCGTTTGAAATAAAAATATTTGACCCTTATGCTGACCCTTACCGGGCCAGTTTTTCAATGTAGCGTTCCATCCGCTCCGCGCTGTCCCGTTTCATGCCCTCTGTGACATGACCATAAACGTCCAGCGTAAAGGCAGCGGAATAGTGCCCCAGGTTTTCCTGTACGGTTTTGATGTCGTCGCCCGCCTGGATAGACAAAACCGCATAGCTGTGACGTAGATCGTGGAAACGCAGGGACGGTAGGTCCATGTTGGCAAAGATGCGTTTAAGATGTCGATAGATCAGATCGTGCTTGAGATGGTGGCCCAGTTCATCGGTAAATACCAAATCATCACAGTTGTCCCAGGCCGGACCTGCGGCCAAACGCTGTTCCATCTGCCGAATGCGTTGACGTTTGAGGACATCCATCACAAACCTTGCGGGGATGATCTGGCGGTTTTTGTTATTCTTCGGCGTGGTAAAACAATAGCCTCCATGGTTATGTCCCAAAAACTGGAGCTGCCGGCGAATCGTGATTTGCCCGCGTTCGAAATCAATATCCTCCCATTTCAGGCCCAAGATTTCACTTTGGCGAATGCCGGTGAACAAATCCACCAAGTACACCCGTTCAAAGGGATGGCCCTTGATGGCTTGAAGGAATTGCGCCACTTGTTTGTCCTGCAGTGGGGTAATCTCCGCATTGCTCCGCTTGGGTAAAATGGTCAGGCTGGCAGGATTGGTTTTCAAATAGCCGATGCGGACTGCTTGCTGGAGCGCGCTGTGTAAGACACCATGAATGTTTTTCACGGTTTTGGGGTTGAGTGGCTTCTCCACATCCTTTTGATTTTGCAAATGGTTAGGGTCTGTTCACACAAATAGGGATATGCTATAATAAAAGAATGGAAATAGA
>CATONV010000110.1 GCA_951801655.1 uncultured Oscillospiraceae bacterium
CGTGGCCGTAGGGGTTCATGCAGAAGGTGCGCACGCTGTCGCCGTACTGCTTGGTACGGTAGACCAGCTTGGACTCATACACCACGTCGGTGATGTGCTCGAAGATGACGGCGGGCAGCTCTACCCGCACGCCGATGTCCACCTGGTTGTTCAGCAGCTCCAGCCCCAGATCCTTGCACTGGTTGGAGAACCACTCCGCCCCGGACCGGCCCGGCGCGGCAATGAGGTACTTGCACCCCACTTCGCCCCCCTTGGCCAGGAAAAGGCGGTAGCCGTCCTCCGCCTTTTCGATGGCGGCGACTTCCGTGTGGAAGGCAAACTCCAGCTTGTCCCGCAGGCCCTCGTAGATGTTGGTGAGGATGCGCAGGTTGTTCTCGGTGCCCAGGTGCTTGCACCGGGCCTGGAGAAGGTGCAGGTCATAGGCCAGGGCCCGGCGGGCCAGCTGTCGGGCCTCGTTGCTCTCGGTGGAGAAGACCTGGGTTGTGGCCCCGTGTTGAACATTGATGGAGTCCACATAGTCAATAAGCTCCATTACCTTGGCCGGTTCCATAAAATCGGTGAGCCAGCCGCCGAACTGGGTGGTAAAGTTAAACTTCCCGTCGGAAAAGGCCCCGGCGCCGCCGAAGCCGCACATGGTATGGCACACGGGGCAGTGGATGCACTCGCGCACCTGTCCCGCCACAATGGGACAGCTGCGGTGGTAGATGTCCGCGCCCTGATCCAGGGCCAGCACCTTCAGCTCGGGGTGGAGATGGGCCAGCTCATAGGCGGCAAAGATGCCCGCCTCGCCGCAGCCCAGGATGACAACGTCGTATCTGGCGTTCATAGTGGTTCTCCTTTCTGTTGTGGAATCTCCTGAGAGCAATCCTCAAAAATGCCGATGCCACTCTCGGTAGGGACAGGTATTCCCCACCCGCCGCCATGGTAAGATTGGCCGGCGTCTTGCAGGCGGATGATATCCGCCCCTACAAAAAGAATCTTCTCATTATTTCATTGAATTGCTATAGACCCGTATATGGGGGCGGCCAAGGCCACCCTTACAGCGCCTTTCATTTACCTGAGTATACCACAGCTTTGGGCAAAACACAACGACCCGCTCTTTTCGGCGGGCCGCAAATCGGTCAATTCAACTTTTTTCCTCAAAGCTGGCGCCGCAGCTACGGCAGGTGACAGTGATCTTGCCCCGTCCCCGGGGGACGCGCAGCCGCTGGCCGCAGCTCGGGCATTTAAAATAGACGTGCTCCTTGTCCCGGCGCATGTTGCGGCGCAGGCGGAACCAGCTGATCACCGGGCCGGCGGCCTTCATAAACCTCATATTTTCCATCCGCCGTCTCTCCATGTTGCGGGAGAGAAGACGGAACAGGGTAAGCGCCAGGAGGGCAAAGCTGATAAAGTACAGCACATCCAGCCTGGTGAACATAAACACCAGGTAGAGTAGCAGATAAAGGCCCATCAGAAACAGATTGAGCTGGTCGTTCCCATAGCGGCCATACATAAATCGCTGGATTGCGTTGCGGATCATAGGGTGCCTCCTTGGATGAACAGGGACGGCAGGCGAGACCGCCTGCCAATATACCTTATTATGATAACGCCGTCCTACAGTCCCGTCAAGGCGGTATTCGTAAACAAAATGTAAATTTCGCCGGTGTTTTCTCCGCTTTTTGTGAAACACTTGCGGGACGGCGGAAAATAGGCTATACTGTCGATACAACATGATCGCAGGAGTGAGTAGCCCATGAGACGCATTGATAAGGAAAATTACTATCTGGATATCGCCGGAACGGTGCTGGAGCGTTCCACCTGCATGCGCAGATGCTACGGCGCCATCATTGTCAAGCACGACGAGATTATTTCTACCGGCTACAACGGCGCCCCCCGAGGCCGCAAAAACTGCATGGATCTGGGCTACTGCACCCGGGAGGCGCTGAACATCCCCTCCGGGGAGAGGTATGAGCTGTGCCGCTCCGTCCACGCTGAAGCCAACGCTATTATCTCCGCAGCCCGCAGCGAGGTGCTGGGGGCCACCCTCTACATGGTATGCAAGGATCCCAAAACCGGCGAGCTGATCCCCGGCTCCACTTCCTGCTCCATGTGCCGCCGTCTCATCATCAACGCGGGTATCGACCGGGTGGTCATCCGCAACACGGCGAAGGACTACTCCGTGGTCCACGTGGAGGACTGGATCCGAGAGGACGATTCCCTGTCTTCCCAGGAATAAACGCAAACCCCTGTGGGGGCGCACAGCATGCGCTCCCACAGGGGTTTCTTAACGCGGCGCCTCCGCTGCGGTCCTCAGGGCCTGTCCCTTACCCTGCGCCCGCCCCGCCCATCAGATACGCTTCCGGCCTGCGTCTCTCCAGCGGCCCCTGCCCGGGCGGCGTCAGGCCGGCGGACAAAATCGCCAGCAGCTGCACAGTACAGGGCCTGTGTACCAGCTTTCTGTGCGCCAATTCCTCCAGCAAAGAGCGGTTTTCTCTCCAGGCAACGCATCCCACCGTACGGATATTTCGTTCCACTGCTTTCCAGCTTGTCTTATATTGCTTTGCCACCTCCGGATACAGCCACTTGGTCACCAGCATCAGCCTGTCTGGCTGCTCCACGCACAGCGCCACCGCATAGGCTGTGTGAAAAAAACCTGTATAGTTGGCCGTAACTCCCAGGCGGTAAAGCAGATCATAAATGTCTGTCATGGAATCCATGTACTATCCCACCTAACATATTTCATCCTGTTTTTGTTGCAGCGTCTTGTCCATGCCGTAAGCATTCCAGAATTTTATCAGGAAGACACAGACTTCTCTTTTGCTGAATTCTAATCCGCGCATCAAGTCAAACAATGTGGGGAAGTGAGGTACGTGTTCGTGGCATTCCAACTGCTGGATGCAGTTGCGGGACAGTCCTGTCCGGGCGGACAGCTCATTTTGAGAAATTTTCATCTCCCTCCTTCTGCTGTAGATTTCCTTTTCCAGCAATCGGATCACATTGGGATACCTTCTGCAGGCATTTCTAGATTTCAGCACTTTTTTCACCTCCTTCTAAATAAGAAGGATAGCCTAACTAACCAAATTTGTCTGCCAATCAAATTTGGTTTTGTTAAAAATGTCGAATTCCAGGGGAGTCGCCTGTCATATTTTGACGAAATAACTCGTTTTCAGTATTATTATTTCCGTTTGTCTCTCTCGTGCAGTCATATTCCCGACGCCTGTCCCATAGACTTAAGATCAAAGGGGGTATGGCGGATGGCGTGGGATGAGAAAAGGCGCGGCGGAACTCGCCAGCTGGTCAGCGCGGCGCTGCTGCTGACGGTGGCTTTGTTTTTTCTCCCGGTTCTCATTATCCGGGGGGAGCCCATCTACCGGCGGGCGGATGAACCCTCTCTGCCCGGCGGAGAGAGTACCCTGCCCAACAGCATGTCTCAGTCTTCCGGCCCTGTCGGGGCCCGGGACAGGGGCCGGACGGTGCGCCTTCTGACCAGGGAGGGGAAGGTCCTGGAGATGACCATGGCGGAGTATCTGTGGGGGGTAGTGGCGGCGGAGATGCCAGCCTCCTTTGAGGAGGAAGCCCTGAAGGCCCAGGCCTGCGCCGCTCGGACCTATACGGTGATCCACGGCAATTCCACCAAGCACCCGCAGGCCGATATCTGCGGCGACAGCACCTGCTGTCAGGCCTACATCGCCCGCTCCTCGGCGGAGGCCCGGTGGGGTCTTAACGCCCGAGAGTACGGGGAGAAGCTGGACCGGGCGGTGGCGGAAACCGACGGCTTGGGCGTTCTCTATGAGGGGAAGCCCATTCAGGCCCTGTTTTTCTCCTCCGCCGCCGGCAGGACAGTGGACGCCGTGGAGGTGTGGGGCAATCCGGTGGACTATCTGAAGAGTGTGGACAGCCCCGAGGGGGACGAGGTACCCAACTACCGCACCCAGGTGATTTTAGGGGCGGAGGAGGTAAAGTCCCTCACCCTGAACACCTACCCGGGGGCCGACCTGTCCGGCGACCCCGCCGGCTGGTTTGGGGAGGCCAGCCGCAACGAGGGGGGCGGAGTCATCTCTATCCCCCTGGGGGGCGTAACCCTCACCGGGGGGCAGGTGCGCTCTCTGTTTTCCCTGCGGTCGGCGTGCTTTACCGTAACCTGGGATGGAACCCAGTTCACCTTCGACGTCACCGGCTACGGCCATGGGGTGGGCATGAGTCAGTACGGGGCTAACGCCATGGCAAAAAACGGAAGCAGCTTTCAGGACATCCTCACTTGGTACTACACCGGGGCCGAGGTGGGTGAACTGTGGTAGGGGCGGCCTTTGGCCGCCCCATTTTTTCAGTTTTGGAAAAATTTTTCAAAAATCCCTCCATTTCAAATGGGAATAAATCTTGACAGAAAAGCGGTTTGCCTTTACAATGTTGGGTGGACAAATAT
>CATONV010000111.1 GCA_951801655.1 uncultured Oscillospiraceae bacterium
GGTAATGTGGTCACCAGGTCCAGGTCAAACTCCCGCTCCAGCCGCTCCTGGATGATCTCCATGTGGAGCATCCCAAGGAAGCCGCACCGGAAGCCAAAGCCCAGGGCCACGGAGGACTCCGGCTCGAAGGACAGGGAGGCGTCGTTGAGCTGGAGCTTTTCCAGGGCGTCCCGCAGGTCGGGGTACTTGCTGCCGTCCTCGGTGTAGATGCCGCAGTAGACCATGGCCTGGGCGGGACGGTAGCCGGGGAGGGGTTCCGCCGCCGGGGCCTCCGTCCCGGTGATGGTGTCACCCACGCTGGTGTCCTTCACATTCTTGATGGAGGCGGTGAACCAGCCCACCTCCCCGGCGGACAGCTCCCCGGCGGCCTCCATGCCCAGGGGCTTCAGATAGCCGCAGTCCAGCACCTGGTAGGAGGCCCCGGACGCCATCATTTTCACGCTCATACCCTTTTTCAGGGTGCCCTGCATCACCCGGAAGTAGACAACAACGCCCACATAAGGGTCGTACTGGCTGTCAAAGATCAGGGCTCTCAGGGGGGCGTTGGGGTCGCCCT
Source organism: uncultured Oscillospiraceae bacterium (assembly GCA_951801655.1). Lineage (GTDB taxonomy): Bacteria > Bacillota > Clostridia > Oscillospirales > Oscillospiraceae > Lawsonibacter. The sequence goes on from CATONV010000111.1 coordinate 557, forward strand.
CCGGGGAGGGGATGTTCTGGACAATGTCCTCTAGAACAGCGGGGATGTTGGTGCCCTGCTTGGCGGAGATCTCCGGGGCGTCCAGGGCGGGGAGGGCCAGGATGTTCTCCACCTCCTCCTTCACCCGGGCCGGGTCGGCGGCGGGCAGGTCGATCTTGTTGATGACCGGGAGGATCTCCAGGTCGTGCTCCATGGCCAGGTAGGTGTTGGCCAGGGTCTGGGCCTCAATGCCTTGGGAGGCGTCCACAATGAGCACCGCCCCCTCGCAGGCTGCCAGGGAGCGGCTGACCTCATAGTTGAAGTCCACGTGGCCCGGGGTGTCAATGAGGTTCAGGTGGTAGACCTGGCCGTCCTGGGCCTTGTAGTCCAGCCGGACGGCCCGGGCCTTGATGGTGATGCCCCGCTCCTTCTCCAGATCCATGTTGTCCAGCAGCTGGCTGGCCATCTGCCGCTGCTCCACCGCCCCGCACAGCTCAATCAGCCGGTCGGACAGGGTGGATTTGCCGTGGTCAATGTGTGCGATAATGGAAAAATTCCTGATTTTACTTTGGTCGGTCATATATATCGTGCCTCCTTGGGCAAATCCACCCGGGGCCCCATCGAAGATGGGGCGGCGCGGTAAGCGCCGTAAATTCGGAGCCGCAGGCGGAGAATTTCCGAAGGGCGGATTGATTCCGCCCGAGGATTGAAAAAATATGTGGCCCCCGCAAGGGCGTCAGCCCTTGTGGGGAACGGATTTGCCGTGGTCAATGTGCGCGATGATAGAAAAGTTTCTGATTTTAGATTGGTCAGTCATATATATCGCGCCTCCTTGAGGTGTGGGTATATCAAAATTCTCTCGCCTCCCCGCAGGGGAAGGCTATACCGCCTGCGGGGGCGTACAACGAAAAAATGGCATGAACTGTGCGGAGGCAAAGTGCTATTGCCGTGTCCGCACATCGGAGCGGCCCATCAAATAATCCAGGCTGACATCAAAAAAATCGGCGATGACCAGCAGCTTTGCTACCTCTGGGTAAGATTCTCCGTATTCATATCCCTGATAGGTGCGCAGTTTCACGGAAAATGTGTCCGCTATTTCCTGTTGCTTTAGATTTCTTTCCTTTCGAAGTTCTTTCATGCGCAGAGCGAAATTTGACATTTTTGCCTCCAAACTGTTGACACGTGGATCATTCGCATATATAATAAAGACGTGAATTATCCGCATATCAATGCGATGACTTTAAGGAGCGATGACAATGGGAGATCTGTTTGCGGAGCTGTTTTGGCGCGGTACAGAACTTGATGAGGCGGCTGGCCGGCTATGTGAGACTTTGCCCGGCTTTTCAGAAGCGAGACAGGCTTACGATGAACTGTCCGAACAGGTGCGGGAAGCCGCTGGGGCCAGCCTGTTTGACGAATATTTCGCCCAGCTGATCCGTTACAGTAGCTACGAGATCCGGGCCTACTACTCCCTGGGACTGGGATTGCGGGAGAAAATCGTGAAAGCGCTGGGACTATAGGTGCCTCTACTTCTTCTCCTGCTTTTTCCGCCCCCCGCTGATGGCGGTGACCCGCTCGCCGGTGTTGTGGACCACCTGGAGGACAGATTGATACAGCACCGGATAATCCCGGGCCAAAGCGTCATTGGTCATCTGGGGCCAGGGGCCCTTGGCCTTGGCGTGGGCGGCCAGGGCGTCGGACAGCTCGGCCTCGCAGCACTTCATGTCGGCCTCATGCAGGCCGGCCTGGAAGTGCCGGGGCGGGACGGAGAAAAAGTCCGGGTTGTTGTCCGGGTTGGCGTCGTACAGCCGGCGGTACATGGTGTACACGGCGGTGGACAGGTAGCCGGCGGCGGACTGGATGGCCTCCCGGCTGCCGGTTTTGGACAGCAGGTCAAACAGGACGCCCACGGAGTTGACCAGCAGCTTTTTGGACAGCATGGCCAATACCGAGCCCTTCAGGGAGTTGCCCTTCTCGCCGCTCAGGTCGTACAGCTCCTCGGCGGCGATGGTGGTGCCGTCCCGGCTGAGGGTGCGGCCCAGGAGGAAGTCAGCGGACACCCCGTAGTAGTCGCAGGCCCGGACGACGAAGGGCAGGCCCGGTTCCCGGATGCCGTTCTCGTAGTGGCTCAGCAGGGCCTGGGAGATGCCCAGCGCCCCGGCGGCGGCGCGCTGGCTGACCCCCTTCTCCTGCCGGAGCAGGGAGAGGGTGCGGGAAAATTCTGCGTTCAAAGCTCTCACCTCAGAAAAAAGTCCCCCGGGAACCCGCTGGACCGCGCGCCCGGGGCCATACAATACACTTGGTATAGTATACACGATGGCAATACGTGGAGTAAAGAGGGTGCGGGAAATTTCTTGGTATTTTTCCGTGAAATTTTTCACAGATTAGGGGGAGAAACCCCGGGACAGCCCTTGCATTTTAGGGCGGGAAATGCTACCATTATGAGCAGAAACAGGCGCGCCCGCGCGCCCATTTTTTGATTTGGGAGGAAACCACGTATGTTCAAAAAACTCATTGAGATCCTGAAGGCCCACCCCCGGAAGATTGTCTTCACCGAGGGCACCGACCCCCGTATCCTGGAGGCCTCCGCCCGCCTGCTGTCCGGCACCTTCCTCACTCCCGTGCTCATCGGCAATGAGACGGAGATCCGGGAGGCCGCCGAGGAGGCCGGCTTCAACATCCGGGGCGCCGAGATCTACGACCCGGAGAATTACGAGAAGATGGACGCCATGGTGGAGAAGATGGTGGCGCTGCGCAAGGGCAAGATGACCGCTGACGAGTGCCGGGTCATGCTGAAGAAGGGCAACTACTTCGGCACCATGCTGGTGGCCATGGGCATCGCTGACGCCCTGCTGGGCGGCGCCACCTACTCCACCGCCGACACCGTCCGCCCCGCCCTCCAGCTGGTGAAGACCAAGCCGGGCAACACCATTGTGTCCTCCTGCTTCATCCTGGTGCGGCCCGCCGCCACCGGCGACAACATGGTGCTGGCCATGGCCGACTGCGCCATCAACATTGATCCCACCGAGGACGAGCTGGTGGAGATCGCCTCCGAGACCGTGGACTGCGCCAAGATCTTCGGCGTGGAGCCCAAGGTGGCCTTCCTGAGCTACTCCACCTTTGGCTCCGGCAAGGGCCCCGCCGTGGACAAGATGCGCAACGCCGCTGAGAAGGCCAAGGCCGCCATGCCCGAGGTGCCCATCGAGGGCGAGCTGCAGTTCGACGCCGCCGTCTCCCCCCGGGTGGCCCAGACCAAGTGCCCCGACTCCAAGGTGGCCGGCTACGCCAACACCTTTATCTTCCCCGACATCAGCGCCGGCAACATCGGCTATAAAATCGCCCAGCGCCTGGGCAATTTCGAGGCCTACGGCCCCATCCTGCTGGGCCTGAACGCCCCCATCAATGACCTGTCCCGGGGCTGCAACGCCCAGGAGGTCTATTCCATGGCCATCATCACCGCCGCACTGGCCTAAAGAATTTTTCCCTAAAAAAACAGCCGCCTGATCAGCAGACGGCTGTTTTTTCATGGTCAAATAGGCGCAATGCGGCCTGATTTCCATTAAATGTATGGAAACGTACAATTTTTCCTCCTTTTCCGGGAGGGGTAGGGGCACTCCCCAGAACCCAAACCTGAAAGGAGAATTTTCTTATGAACCGAACCGCGAATTACAACCTCTGCCAATTTGAGGCCAGCGACCAGGTGCAGCGCACCGACTTCAACGAGGACAACGCCAAGATCGACGCCGCGATCGCCGCCGAGGCCGACGCCCGCCAGAGCGGTGACAGCAACCTGTCCAGCCGCATCACCACCCTGAACTCCACGGTAAGCGGCAAGGCGTCCCAG
>CATONV010000112.1 GCA_951801655.1 uncultured Oscillospiraceae bacterium
GATGGTGGTGCCGTCCCGGCTGAGGGTGCGGCCCAGCAGGAAGTCGGCGGACACATTGTAGTAATCGCAGGCCTTCACCACAAAAACCAGTCCGGGCTCCCGGACGCCGTTCTCATAGTGACTAAGCAGGGCCTGGGAAATACCCAGGGCCTCGGCGGCGGTGCGCTGGCTGACACCCTTCTCCTGCCGCAACAGAGACAGGGTGCGGGGAAATTCCGGATTCTCTAGCTTCATATCTCTCCACCTCAACACTTCTAAAATACGCTTGGTATAGTATACCTGAACCATAACGGCCCGTAAAGAGGAATTTGAAAAAAATCTTTGGAATTTTTCATGGGTCCGGAGCAGAAAACTATGATACGGCCCTTGCAATTTTCTCCGGGAAATGCTACCATGATATTTGAGAATCCGGTGAGAAGCACCAATTTTGATTTGGAGGAATGATACAATATGTTTGGAAAACTCATTGACATCCTAAAGAAGAGTCCCAAGAAGATTGTCTTCACTGAGGGCACCGACCCTCGTATTCTGGAGGCGTCCGCCCGTCTGCTGTCTGGTACCTTCCTAACCCCTGTCCTCATCGGCAAGGAGGAGGAAATCCGCGCCGCCGCCGAGGACGCCGGCTTCAACATCCGGGGGGCCGAGATCTACGACCCCGAGTCCTATGAGAAGATGGACGCCATGGTGGAGAAGATGGTCGAGCTGCGCAAGGGCAAGATGACCGCCGACGAGTGCCGGGCCATGCTGAAGAAAGGCAATTATTTCGGTACCATGCTGGTGGCCATGGGCATTGCCGATGCCCTGCTGGGCGGCGCTACCTACTCCACCGCAGACACGGTCCGTCCCGCTCTTCAGCTGGTGAAGACCAAGCCGGGCAATAAGATCGTCTCCTCCTGCTTTATCTTGGTGCGCCCCTACGCCACCGGCGGCAACATGGTGCTGGCCATGGCCGACTGCGCCATAAACATCGACCCCAGCGAGGACGAGCTCGTGGAAATCGCCTCCGAGACCGTCCAGTGCGCCAAAATCTTTGGCGTGGACCCCAAGGTGGCCTTCCTCAGCTACTCCACCTTCGGCTCCGGCAAGGGCCCCGTGGTGGACAAGATGCGCAACGCCGCCGAGAAGGCCAAGGCCGCCATGCCCGAGGTGCCCATCGAGGGCGAGCTGCAGTTCGACGCCGCCGTCTCCCCCCGGGTGGCCCAGACCAAGTGCCCCGACTCCAAGGTGGCCGGCTACGCCAACACCTTTATCTTCCCCGACATCAGCGCCGGCAACATCGGCTACAAGATCGCCCAGCGCCTGGGCTCCTTCGAGGCCTACGGCCCCATCCTGCTGGGTCTGAACGCCCCCATCAACGACCTCAGCCGGGGCTGCAACGCCCAGGAGGTCTACTCCATGGCCATTATCACCGCCGCCCTGGCCTAAAACATCCCGTAATAAACCCTCCGGCTATGCCGGAGGGTTTTCTCATTTCCCTACGCAGAACCTTGAAAAAATCCGGTCGGTCACGTCCTCCCGGACGAACTGGCCTGTCATCTCCCCCAGGGCCTGGAGAGCCTCCTCCACGTCGGTGAGCAGGGCGTCAGGTGTCATGCCGGCCTGAAGGGCGGTTCTGGCCCGTCGGACGGCCTCCCTGGCCCGGGAGGCAGCCTCCTCCTGCCGGGCGTTGGTGAGAAGCTGGCCGTAGGGGACCGCCTTATCTTTTGGAAAAAGAGAGGCCACGGCCTCTTCCAGCTCCTCTAAGCGACCGTCCCTGGCACTCACGGACACGGATGTGGGTATCTCCATGCTGACAAAGGGAACCGGCGCGGCGGGCAGGTCCGCCTTGGTCCACACCAGGATGGCGGGGGCCAGTTCCATGGCCTTCCGGAGCAATTGAAAATCCTCTTCCACGGCGGGCCGGGAGGAATCGATGAGTATCAAAATCAGCCCCGCCTCCTCCATGGCCTTTCGGGAGCGTTCCACCCCCAGCTTCTCCACCGGGTCAACCGTATCCCGCAGACCGGCGGTGTCGATCAGCCGCAGGGGGACGCCCCCCATCTCACACTTCTCCTCCACCGTGTCCCTCGTGGTGCCGGGGATGTCGGTGACAATGGCCCGGTCCCAGCCCAGCATGGCGTTGAGAAGAGAGGACTTGCCCGCGTTGGGCCGACCCACAATGGCGCAGGGCACCCCGTCCCGCAGCAGCTTTCCCCGGCCGCAGGTGGCCAGCAGGGCGTTCAATTCCCCCTCCTGATCCCCCAGAACCTTGTCCAGCTCCTCCATGCGGAAGGGGTCGATGTTCTCGTCAGGGTAGTCCAGCACGGCATGGAAGTGGGCCATCACGTCCACCAGGGCGGAGTAGACTGCCCCGATCTTTTGGGACAACGCCCCAGCCAGCTGACCCGCCGCGTGGCGGGCCCCCTCCCGGCTTTGGGCCTCCAGCAGGTCGCCCACCGCCTCTGCCTGGGGCAGGTCCAGCCGACCGTTGAGAAAGGCCCGCCGGGTAAATTCCCCGGCCCCCGCCTGCCGGGCCCCGGCGGCAAAGAGGGCCTCCAGCCCCAGAGTGAGCACCATGGGGGAGCCGTGGCACTGAAATTCCGCCGTGTCCTCCCCGGTGTAGCTGGAGGGGCCCAGGCTGTAGGTACACAGCCCCCGGTCGATGGGCTGGCCGCCGCTGTCCAGCAGGTCGCCGTAGACCAGCGCCCGGGGGGGGTGGTCCCGTAAACTCTTGGGCCCCAGGGGTTTGAAGCATTGTTCCGCAATGGACACCGCCTCCGGCCCGGACAGGCGCAGGATGCCAATGGCCCCCGGTCCTGGTGGTGTGGAGATGGCGGCGATGGTGTCTGACGGGAGGGACATGGAGGATACTCCTTTCACAGCGCGGCGGAAGCTACACTTTTCCCTGCGAAAATGCAGCCCAAAAAATTTGTGGAATATTCAGCCTTGACAGATGTTATGGAAACCTGCAAACGAATATTCACGGCCGAGAAGTTGACATAAGCGATGTGGAAAGCCCTGTGGACAATGTGGAAAAGCCCTCTGTCTCAGGGAAAAGGGCTGTGGAAAGTTCGGTGGAAAAAGTGGATAAAAAACTGCATAGAGGGTGACAAAATAATTTTTCCAATTGGTGCGCCTTCGAGATGTTCCCGGCGGCACGCCCAAAATTTTGCAGGAGGGCCCACAAGGCGTTCCCTACGGCGTATCTGTCCTTCCAGCCAGGTAATCGAGAGAAACGCCATAAAAGCCGGCAATTCTTGCGGCGACGGACAGCGTAGGTTCGGATTCCTCATATTCATATTTTTGATAAGCACGAGGAGAAATCTTGATTTCTTTTGCCGCCGCGGACTGAGAAATTCCTTTATTTTTACGCAGTTTAATCAACCGCATAGAAAAAACAGACATTTTAACACATTCCTCTTGACAACGCATGAATATACGTGTATTATAGAAACACGGCGCACTATAGTGCGTTTTCCTGAAGGGAGGTACACTTGTTGAGTGACTTAATGGACGACCTCACTCTATACGCCGCTGAAAACCTGATTCCTCGTTTCCAGCAGGAAACAGCTGCGCAAACGCGGGCTGCCTGGCGCAAAGTGGACCAACTCGTCGAACAGCTCAAGGCCCTGAGTCCGGAGGCGGACCGATACCTGGAACAACTGCACAGCGAGCCGCTTACCATAGACTCTAACCATAAACGGGCCTCTCTTCAGGCCGGGCTGTCCATTGGCCTGAAGCTGGGGCGGCTGGTATAGGGGTATTAGCCTTACAGCCTCTCACAAATCGCCCGTGCCGCCTGGACGCCGGAGGCCCCGGCCTGGGCCAGGCCCCGGGTGACCCCGGCGCCGTCGCCGGCAGCGAAGAAGTTGGGCAGGGCGGTCTCCAGCTCAGGGGTAAGCTGGAGGCGGGCGGAGTAGAACTTCACCTCGGCGCCGTAGAGAAGGGTGTCGTAGTTGGCGGTGCCGGGAGCGATCTTGTCCAGCTGCTGGATCATTTCGATGATGTCATCCAGCTGACGTTTGGGCAGGGTGAGGGACAAATCCCCCGGGACGGCGGCGGTGAGGGTGGGCCGGACGGTAGACTTGCTCATGCGGTGCTCGTTGGTACGCCGGCCGCCCACCAGGTCGCCGAACCGCTGGACCAGCACCCCGCCGGCCAGCATGTTGGACAGGGAGGCCACATGCTTGCCGTAGCGGTAGGGCTCGTTAAAGGGCTTGGTAAACCGGTTGCTGACCAGCAGGGCAAAGTTGGTATTCTCGCTTCTCAGGGCGGGGTCGGCGTAGGAGTGGCCGTTCACCGTGTTGATGCCCTCCACGTTCTCCGCCACCACGTGGCCGTAGGGGTTCATGCAGAAGGTGCGCACGCTGTCGCCGTACTGCTTGGT
>CATONV010000113.1 GCA_951801655.1 uncultured Oscillospiraceae bacterium
ACCGAGATCGACGAGAAGGGCCGGGTCAACCTGTCCTATAAGGACGCCCTCCGGGAGATCAAGGCCAAGAAAGAGGCCGGTCTGCCCATCAAATAAATAGACTGAAAGCGGGACGGTTCGCCGTCCCGCTTTTGTCGTTTACCGGTCAATTTTCCGCAAAACTGCCTGGAACCAATCCGGGAGAGGGCACTCCAACTCCATCGTTTCACCGGTGGCGGGGTGGACGAACCGCAGCCGCCTGGCGTGGAGGCACTGCCCCGCCAGGCCGGGGACTGATTTTTTCGCCCCATAGACCGTGTCCCCCAGCAGGGAGTGGCCGATGGAGGCCAGGTGGACCCGAATCTGGTGGGTGCGGCCCGTCTCCAGGCGGCACTCCACATGGGTGTACCCCGGATACCGGGCCAGGACGGACCAGTGAGTCACGGCCTCCCGGCCATTTTTGCGGTCAATGGCCATCTTTTTTCGGTCCGCCGGGTGACGGCCGATGGGGGCGTTCACTGTGCCGCTGTCCTCTTTCAGGTTCCCTACCGCCACCGCCTCATAGGTTCGGGCCAGACTGTGGTCCTGAAGCTGGGCGGCCAGGGCCAGGTGGGCCCGGTCGTTTTTGGCGGAGATGATCAGTCCGGAGGTGTCTCGGTCAATGCGGTGGACAATACCGGGGCGCAGTTCCCCGTTGATTCCGGATAGTGAATTTCCACAGTGATATAACAGCGCGTTGACAAGCGTGCCGTTCGGGTGGCCCGGCGCCGGATGGACCACCAGGCCCACCGGCTTGTTGACCACGATCACATGGTCGTCCTCATAGACCACGTCCAGAGGGATATTCTGGGGGACAACATCGACGGACTCCGGATCCGGGAGAATGACCTCCAAAATCGAACCGGGGGCGGGCTTGTCATTTTTCCGCACCGGCCTGCCCTCCAGCGTGACCGCCCCCCTCTCCAGCAGCTTCTGGGCCCCGGAGCGGGTCAAGTCGGGGACCAGCCGGGACACCAGGGCGTCAGCCCTCTCCCCGGTCTGGTCAGCCCTCAGCGTCAGTGTTGTCATCGGGGGCCTCCTCCCGGGGTTCCAGCTTGTCCATCAGAAACAGGTAGTACAGCCCGGCGGCGATACCGCCCACCACCACGCAGATGTCCGCCACGTTGAATACGGCAAAGCGCATGAACAGTACATTGAACATATCCACCACAAAGCCCCGGAGGGCCCGGTCAATCAGGTTTCCCACCGCCCCGGCCAGCAGCAGGGTGAGGGTAAGTTTGCCCAAAGGGTGCCGAAAAAGATTTTTCCAAAGGGCCAGGGCCAGCACCACAGACATGAACAGAGACACCAGGGCCAGGGCCCAGGTGTGCTCAGAAAAGATGGAGAAGGCCGCTCCGGTGTTGGTCACATAGGTCAACTCCAGGATGTGGGGAATAAAGGGGACGTGTTCCCCCAGAGGGATGTTGGTCATCACCAGATATTTTACAATCTGGTCCACAGCGACCAGGACTGCGGCGATCAGTGCGTAAATCATGAGAAAATTCTCCTTTTACAGTCTGTTTTTCCGCAACGACCGGATATCCTCCCCAAAAAATTCGAGAAACTCGTATTCCCCCTTCAAGCGGGATACCGTGGGAGGATCATAACGCGACTCCAGTTCCTCCAGAGGCAGATTGGTGGAGATAACGGTCTGCTTGTCCGCGACCAGCCTGGTGTTCACCAGCTCGTACAGAGAGGCCTGGGTCAGCCGGGTGGTCATTTCCCGGCCCAAATCGTCCAGAATCAGCAGATCGCAGCCCAGGTAGCGCCGGGTCTCGTCCCGAGCGTCCAGGCCGTCGGAGCTGTCCCGGCGGAACCGGCGGGTGTCAAACTGTTCGAAGGCGTTGACCGCAGTGTCGTACACCACGGAGAACCCGCTTTCTGACACGGTGCGGGCGATACAGGCGGACAGGAAGGTTTTGCCCAGCCCCGGCGGGCCGGAGAGAAGCAGGTTTTTGGTGGAGATGCGGCCGAATTTGTGGGCGTAGTTCCAGCACACGTTGCAGTTGATGTCCATATTTTCCCGGGGCGATATCCCATGCAGGGGGTCGGCGGCGGGGCTGTAGTAATCCATGGAAAAGGTGTCGAAGGACTGTTCCCCCAGGTCCAGCAGCTTGGACAATTCCTTGATCTGTTCCTGGGCGCACAGCTCCTTCAGGCAGCGGCACATCCGGGCCCCCTGCCAGCCGGTGTCCCGGCACAGGGGACAGGCGGGCGTGTCGTTCAGGGCGTCCTCGGCCAGGCCCATGGCCTCCAGGAGGGAGACTCTCTCCCGCTGGAGACTCTGGTTTTCCTCCCGCACCGCCCGGACGGCCTGGACCGGATCGCTGCCCTGGCGGAGGGCGGCGGCCACCAGGCTGGCCATAGTGCCCTGGATGCGGCGGTCCAGCTGAGCAAGCTTGGGCTGTCGGGCGTAAACGTCTTGGCGCAGGCGCTCGGTCTGCTCCCGGCGGCGGCGGTTTTTCTCCTCCAGGCGCTGGTTGGCCCGGCGCAGTACGTTGGCGTCGTATGGCATATCAGTTTCCCTCCTGTTTCAGCTGTTCCATCAGGCGGCGGGTGCGCTCCACGTTCTGCCTGGCCCGGCGCTCCTGCTCGGCGGGGGGCGGCGGCGCCTTTTGGGGGCCCTCCGCCCGGACAGGCCGGAAGTCCCGGTCCCCGGCACGGACGGCAGCGGTGGTATGCAGTCCCTTCTCGTGCCAGCGGCGCAGAATTCCGTTCATATAGCTCCAATCCATGGACTGTTTTTTCAAAACCGTCCTCTCATAGGCCATACGGATGGCCTCGTCCTCAAAACCCATGCCGTCCCAGGCGGCGATGTAGTCCTTTTCCCGCTGGACCAGGGGCCGGGGAGAGATGTCCAGCAGGCGGAGAACCTCCGCCTCCCGACTGCGCAGACGGGTGAGATTGGCGATGCGTTCCTCCGCCCTCTCCATGGTGTCGATCCCCAGCCGGGCCCAGACAAAGCCCTCCTTTCGGATTTGAGACAGAAAGGGTCTGCGCCCCGGGCCGTATTTCCGGGCGGTTTCTTCGATACACCAGCCCACCAGCATGAGGATTACCTCGGCGGGGAGGGCCAGATGATCGTAGAGTGTATACAGGTTTCGCAGGTCGGCCGCGGACAGCCGCTTGCCCAGCCGCCTCTCTACCTCTTCCACCAGCGCGGGGAAGACGGAGGCCGTGTCCGCCAGGGCCTGGGTGATATCCTCGGTGGAGTAATCCGGGGGCGGCTCCTCCTGAGCGGGAGGGGTTGGGGGGGCGGGGGGAGACTCCGGGGCCAGCCCCTGGCTTTTCAGCTGTTCCCAGGAGACCTGAATGCGGGCATCTGTCCACGTAAGCCCCTCCGGATTCCCATGGCGGAGCAGATGAAGATACAGCAAAGCGGCGTCGCCGCTGTCCAGCTTCAGCAGCCGGTCTGCCGCCTGGGCCGTGATGGCCAGCACCTCGCCGGGAAAAAATGCCTGGGACATGGGCAAGACCTCCTCCTCGCTGAAAATCTGTTCCCCTATTTTACAACAAAATTGCCGCCGCGTCTATAATTGTTTTCCGCCGAAAAAACCCTGACACAAGGGCCGCCTGATAGAAAAAGTAAAATTCAAGGAATATTTCATTTTCAAACCCGCCCGGCTGTGCTATAATGGATCACAGGATTAAAACTGGGGAAGTGTACCCAGAAGACAAGCGGGGAGGAAAGAGACATGAGGAATAAAGTGGTGGTCACAATTGGTGGCAAGGACTACACCATGGTAGCGGCAGAGAACGAGGGATATGTGCGAAAATGCGCTGCGCTGGTAGACGGGCAGCTGTGCGAGATATTGGCCGGAGGCAAGCTGTCCCATGCGGACGCCGCCGTACTGGCCGCCATGAACATTGCGGACCAACTGATGAAGGAGCAGGAGACCGCGGAAAATCTGCGCCGGCAGGTGAAGGAGAACCTGGAGGAGGCCAACAGCCTGAAGCTGGAACTGTCTGAGGCCAAGCGGGAGATCTTCAAGCTGGGGACCAGAAAGTAACGGGAGGTTTTGCCCATGATGGAACTTCTCTCCCCTGCCGGGTCGATGGAGGCAGTGACTGCCGCCGTTCAGAACGGGGCGGACGCCGTCTATTTTGGATACGGAGAGTTCAACGCCCGCCGCGGCGCCCGGAACTTTACCCGGGAGGAGGCCGCAGCGGCGGTCGCCTACTGCCATCTTCGGGGGTGCAGGGTAAACCTCACCCTGAACACCCTTCTCACCGACCGGGAGCTGCCCGCCGCCGCCGAGGTGGCCGCCCACGCCAGCGACATCGGGGTGGACGCGGTCA
>CATONV010000114.1 GCA_951801655.1 uncultured Oscillospiraceae bacterium
TCGCCGCTTTTCGCACTTTGTTAAAAAGGCTTTAGCCTATTGGTACAGCTTCTTATTTTCGCAAGAGGTCTATTGGCGGCGGACCGGGCGGCCTGACCGCGGCCTACTACCTGTCCCTTATGGGCCACGACGTCACCGTCTATGAGCAGCGGCCCAAACTGGGCGGTATGCTGCGCTACGGCATCCCCGACTACCGCCTGCCCCAGGATGTGCTGGATCGGGACATCGCCCACATCCTCAGTGCTGGGATTAAAGTACATACCGGGGTGTCCATCGGCAAGGACATGACCATGGACAATATCCAGAGCAGCTTTGACGCGGTGTACATCGCCATTGGGGCCCACAACGACAAGAAGCTGGGCCTGGAGGGGGAGGACGCCCAAAACGTCATCAGCGCCGTGGCCATGCTCCGGGCGGTGGGCGACGGGGATACCCCCGACTTCACCGGCAAGAAGGTGTGCGTGGTGGGCGGCGGCAACGTGTCCATGGATGCCACCCGTACCGCTCTGCGGCTGGGGGCGGAAAGCGTCACCTGCGTCTACCGCCGCCGGGTGGAGGACATGACGGCTTTGGCCGAGGAAATTGAGGAGGCTATGGCAGAGGGCTGTCAGATCCTGCCCCTCCAGGCCCCCGCCCGCATTGAGGCGGACGCAGAGGGCAAGGTGGCCGCTCTATGGACCCGTCCTCAACTCATCGGCGCTTACGGCCGGGATGGCCGTCCCAAGCCGGTGAATGCCGATGCCAAAGAGTTCCGCATCCCCTGCGACTATGTAATTGTAGCCATCGGCCAGGCCATTGAGGCCCAGGCTTTTGAGAAGGTGGGGGTCACCACCAGCCGGGGAGCCATCCAGGCCGACCACACCAGCTCGGTTCCCGGGGTGGACAATGTGTTTGCCGGGGGTGACGCGGTGTCCGGTCCCGCCACTGTCATCCGGGCGGTGGCCGCAGGGAAGGTAGCCGCCGCCAACATCGACAACTACCTGGGCTTTGACCACAAAATCAGCTGCGATGTGGAAATTCCCCCCGCCCACTTCACCAACACTCCGCCCTGCGGCCGGGTGAATCTGAAGAGCCACGCCCATCCAGGCTGTCAGGGGGACTTCTCACTGGTGATGGAGGGCATGAGCCAGGAGGAGGCCCATCAGGAGTCCAGCCGCTGTCTGCGCTGCGACCACTTCGGCTTTGGCAGCTTTAAGGGAGGGAGGAACACAGAATGGTAAGCCTGACCATCGACAACAAAAGAGTAGAGGTCCTCGAGGGGAGCACCATCCTGAACGCGGCCCAATCCGCCGGTATCGCAATCCCCCACCTGTGCTATCTGAAGGACATCAACGAGATCGCCGCCTGCCGGGTGTGCTGCGTGGAGGTGGAGGGCGAGCGGGCTATGGTCACCGCCTGCAACAGCCCTGTCAAGGAGGGGATGATGGTCCACACCAACTCCCCCCGGGCCCGCCAGACCCGGCGGATCAACGTGGAGCTGATCCTGTCCCAGCACGACGGTAAATGCGCCACCTGTGTGCGAAGCGGAAACTGCCAGCTCCAGACCATCGCCAATGACCTGGGTATCCTCACCGTCCCCTACGAGACCCAGTTGCCCAAGGGTCTGCGGGGGGCCTGGACCACCACCTTCCCCCTGTACCACGACTACAACAAGTGCATTAAATGTATGCGCTGCGTCCAGGTGTTCGACAAGGTCCAGTCCCTGAGCATCTGGGATGTAGCGGGCACTGGCGGACGGACCACAGTGGACGTGTCCGACAACCGGGTCATCAAGGACTCGGGCTGCGCCCTGTGCGGCCAGTGCATCACCCACTGTCCCGTGGGCGGCCTGCGGGAGCGGGACGACACCCAAAAGGCCTTCGCCGCCCTGGCTGACCGGTCGAAGATCACTGTAGTCCAGGTGGCCCCGGCGGTGCGTACTGCCTGGGGAGAATACTTCGGCCTTTCCCGGGAGGAGGCCACCATGGAGCGTATGGCCGCCTGCCTTCGGCGCTTGGGCTTCGACTATATCTTTGACACCAACTTTTCTGCCGACCTGACCATTATGGAGGAGGGTAACGAGTTCCTCCACCGCCTAAAATCCGGCGGACTGACTCGCTGGCCCATGTTCACCAGCTGCTGTCCCGGCTGGGTGCGCTTCCTGAAGGGGCAGTATCCCGAGCTCACCGGTCAGCTGTCCACCTCCAAGTCCCCCCAGCAGATGTTCGGCAGCGTGACCAAGAGCTGGTTCGCCCAGAAGCTGGAGGTGGAGCCAGAGAAAATCTTCTGCGTGTCCATAATGCCCTGCGTGGCCAAGAAAGCGGAATGCGAACTGCCCACCATGGCCACCGAACACGGCCCCGATGTGGACCTGGTGCTCACCACCCGAGAGCTGGTGCGGATGCTGCGGGCGGACAAGCTGGAGCCGGCCACCATCCCGGAGGAGCCGCTGGACAGTCCCCTGGGCACCCACACCGGGGCGGGAGTCATCTTTGGCGCCACCGGCGGGGTCATGGAGGCCGCCCTGCGTACCGCCTCCTACGTCCTGACCGGAGAAAACCCAGACCCGGACGCCTTCGCGGCGGTCCGAACCGGACCCGGTCTGCGGGGGGTCACCTATGAGATAGCCGGCATCCCGGTGCGGTGCGCCGTGGTCAGCGGACTGGGCAACGCCCGGCATCTCATCGAACAGCTAAAGGCGGGCAAGGCCCACTACGACTTTGTGGAGGTCATGGCCTGTCCCGGCGGCTGCGTGGGTGGCGGCGGACAGCCCATCTCGGTGGAGGACGAGGAGCGCTACGGTGTCCGGGGCCAGCGGCTGTACGACCTGGATCAGGCCAACCCCCTGCGCTTCTCCCATGAAAACCCGGATGTTCAGAAGCTGTATGAAGAATTTCTAGATTCGCCCCTCAGTGAGAGAGCGGAGGAGTTGCTTCATACCGACCATACAGCTTGGAATATGTCCAACAAAATTTAATGAAGAGGCGTCCAGCCAATTGGGCTGGGCGCTCTTTTGTTGTGCAATTTTTACAAAGGTTATACGAAAATAGATATAACGTGTTCAAGTTTTTCGTATTTTACATTTCCACAGGTTTATGGCTAAATAGTATCAGAAGACAGAGCAAAACACCATCTATTTTACACAAGTTCACCAAATTGAAGGAGGCAAAACTATGACGGCAAAAATCGCGGCGCGGATGAACCGGATGGCGCCCTCCGGCATCCGCAAGGTCAACGAAAAGGCGCTGGCAATGGAGCGGGCGGGGGAGAAGGTCCTCCACTTTGAGATCGGTCGGCCTGACTTTGACACCCCGGAGTACATCAAGCGGGCGGCCAACCAGGCCCTGGCCGAGGGCAAGGTCCACTACACCTCCAACTTCGGCCTGATGGAGCTGCGCCAGGCCATCGCGGACAAGCTGAAGCGGGAGAACAACGTGGACTATACAGCATCCGAGGTGCTGGTCACCGTGGGGCTGTCCGAGGCGGTGTTCGCCGTCCTGGACACCATTCTGGAGGAGGGGGACGAGATCCTGGTCCCCGACCCGGTGTGGCTTAACTACATCAACGTCCCCAACCTGCTGGGAGCCAAAGCTGTCACCTACGGCCTGACCGAGGAGACCGGCTTTCAGATGAACCTGGAGGAGGTCAAAGCCAAGATTACCCCCAGGACCCGGGCCATCGTCATCATCACCCCCAACAATCCCACCGGCGGTGTGCTGTCTGAGGACGTGCTCAAGGAACTGGCCGATATCGCAATTTCCAACGACCTGATGGTTATTTCCGACGAGGTTTACGAGCGGCTGGTCTACGACGGGGCCAAACACATCAGCATCGCCTCCCTGTCCGGGATGAAGGAGCGCACCTTCACCATGAACGGCATGTCCAAGGCCTACGCCATGGACGGCTGGCGGCTGGGCTATGTGGCCGCTCCCGAGGAATATATTTTGGCTATGAACAAGTTCCACCAGCACAACACCACCTGTGCCCCCAACTTCGTCCAGGTGGCCGCCATCGCCGCCCTCAACGAGGAGGGGGATGAGGTAAAGGAGATGGTGAAGGAGTACCAGCGCCGCCGGGATTATGCCGTCGAGGCGATTAACGAGATTCCCGGCCTGCACTGCGAGTGCCCCAAGGGCGCGTTCTACATCTTTATCAACTGCAAGTCCTTGAATATGAAATCCGCCGATCTGTCCGCCTACCTGCTGGAGGAGGCCAAAATCGCCCTGGTGCCCGGCGACGTGTTCGGCCCTGGCGGCGAGGGCTACCTGCGGATGTCCTTTGCCAACAGCTATGACAATATCGTGGAGGGATGCGCACAGC
>CATONV010000115.1 GCA_951801655.1 uncultured Oscillospiraceae bacterium
GAAAAACCGGCCGGTTCCTGTGTCAAAATGTTTGGCTGGTAGACGCCTGGTAGACTTCCCCGAACGCAAAAATCTCCCAATCCTCTGGCGCGCAGAGGGTTGGGAGATTTTTTGGTAGACTTTTGGTAGACCGGAACGGTACGTCCGGGCAGGAAGTGTAAAAAAATTGTAAACTCTCTTGCTTTTTCAGAAAGAGTGCGCTACAATACATTTAGCACTCAGCTAGATGGAGTGCTAAATGTATTGTTATCAAATAAATATAAATATACATGGAGGAATTAAAATCATGGCAAAGAAGCAATTTAAGGCAGAATCCAAGCGGCTGCTGGACCTGATGGTCAACTCTATCTACACCCACAAGGAGATTTTCCTCCGGGAATTGATCTCCAACGCCAGCGATGCGGAGGACAAGCTGGCCTATCAGTCCCTCACCGACGACAGCGTGATTCTTAAGCGGAAGGACCTGAAAATCACCATTGTTTCGGACAAGGAGGGGCGGCTGCTCACCGTCTCCGACAACGGCATCGGCATGAGCAAGGAGGACCTGGAGTCCAACCTGGGCACCATCGCGAGGAGCGGCTCGGGCCAGTTCAAGGCCAGTCTCAGCGAGGACGACAAGGCCGCCGATCAAATCGACGTCATCGGCCAGTTCGGAGTGGGCTTCTACTCCGCCTTCATGGTAGCCGACCACGTGACGGTAATTTCCAAGGCCTGGAGCAGTGAGGAGGCCTGGATGTGGCAGTCAGACGGGGCCGACGGCTATACTGTCACCCAGTGCGAAAAGGATGCCCCCGGCACCGATGTCATCATGCACATCAAGGCCAACGAGGACGGAGAGGACTACGACCAGTATTTAGATACCTATAAATTACAAGGACTCATCAAAAAATACTCCGACTATATCCGCTACCCCATTGTCATGGAGGTGGAGGACTACCGCCAGAAGGAGAAGCCGGCCGATGCCCCCGAGGACTACAAGCCCGAGTGGGAGACGGTGAAGGAGTGGAAGACTCTCAATTCCATGGTCCCTCTGTGGCAGCGGCCCAAATCCAAAGTGAAGCCTGAGGAGTACAATTCCTTCTACAAGGAGAAGTTTAACGACTGGCAGGACCCCCTGGCCGTGATCCACACCAGCGCCGAGGGCACGGTCACCTACAAGGCCATTCTCTATATCCCGGAGAAGACACCCTACGACTTCTACACCCGGGAGTATCAGAAGGGGCTGCAGTTCTACTCCTCCAGTGTACTCATCATGGACAAGTGCGCCGACCTGCTCCCCGACCACTTCCGCTTTGTCAAGGGCGTGGTGGACTCCTCTGACTTCTCCCTAAACATCAGCCGTGAGGTTCTCCAGCACACCCGACAGCTTAAAACCATCGCCTCTGCCCTGGAGAAAAAGATCAAGAACGAGCTGCTGAAGATGCAGAAGGAGGACAGGGAAAAATACGAGAAGTTCTGGTCTTCCTTTGGCACTCAGCTTAAGTATGGAGTGGTGTCCGACTACGGCCAGCACAAGGATACCCTCCAGGACCTGCTGCTGTTCTGGTCCTCCAAGGAAGGCAAGAACACCACCCTGGCCGCCTACAAGGACCGGATGAGAGAGGACCAGCCCTTCTGCTACTATGCCTGCGGCGAGAGTGTGGAGAAGATTGCCAAGCTGCCTCAGGTGGAGCGCATTCTGGACAAGGGCTACGAGATTCTCTACTGCACCGAGGACGTGGACGACTTTGTCATGAAGGGCTTGGGGGAGCTGGACGGCAAACAGTTCAAATCCGTCACCGAGGAGGACGCCCTCCCCCAGACCGACGAGGAGAAAAAGGCCGCCGAGGAGAAAGCCGAGGCCGGCAAGCCGGTGCTGGAGGCCGTGAAGGAGGCCCTGGGGGACCAGGTGAAGGAGGTGCGCATCTCCGCCATCCTCAAGTCCGGGGCATGCTGCCTGTCCGCCGACGGCCCGGTCTCCATCGAGATGGAGAAGTATATGCGCAAGGTGGAGGGCGGCCAGCCCATGAAGGCCGACCGGGTGCTGGAGCTCAACGCCGACTCCGCCCCCTTCGCCGCCCTGAAAAAGGCAGTGGACGCCGGCGACAAGGACACCGTGTCCAAGTATGCCAGGCTCCTCTACGCCCAGGCCCTCCTCCTGGCCGATTTGCCCCTGGAAGACCCGGCGGAGTACACCAGCCTGGTCTGCTCCCTGATGGTATAATTACAAAAGCGGAACGCCGTCGGCGTTCCGCTTTTTTACTCCTCAATTTTTACAAGGTCAATGGCAGATACCAACAGCAGGTTGATCAACTCATTCCTGGAGCGGTTCGTCTGCTCCGATAGAATGTCCAGCTTTTCGATCAACTCATCTTTCATGCGGACTGACACGATTTTATACCCGTCGTCCCCGCGCCGCGCCGCCTTCTTCTTTATCCTGATCTCTTCCGCCACAGCTGCTCACCTCATTGTTATATTATAGCTTGACAGGAAATGTTTTAATATACTACAATATAGTAGTTATTACTAAACTACATATTTATAGCATCAAGAAGAAGGCAGTCACAATGGCAAAATTTCAATTACAAGCTGGCGAAACGCTGATCGGAAAAGGTCCGATGTCTCTTTACCAAAAGAAAGGGCTGACCAAAAAGCCCTTTCAGGGAAAGATCTATGTCACGGACCAGCGGGTCTGTTTCTACATGGACCTGTCCAGAACCGCTCTCATGGAGCTTCCACTCGGTGAGATCAAAGGGTTCACCGTTGGGTCCATACTTCTCGCCACTAAGGTCACAATTCAAAGCAAAGCGGGAGAAAACTACCCGCTGACCGGATTCCCGGCAAAAAAATTACAGGGCTGGCTGGCGCAGTTAGGCGTTCCAAAGCTGTCGGAGTAAAAAAACGCCGGATTATTGACGCTATATCAGTATGGGACTCCACCTCCTGTATAAAAACCCGCCCTTTCGGGTAAACTGGCCGTAAGCCAATTTTTACCGAAAGGGTGGTTTTTGTGCAGGTAAAGGACCTTATGAACCCCAGCGCGGTAACGGTGGAGCCCACATCCTCCGCAGCGCTGGCGGCCCGGCTCATCAGTCGGCACAACGTGGGGGCGCTGCCGGTTTGCGGGCCTGACCGCAGGCTGCGGGGGGTGGTCACCGACCGGGACATTGTGCTGCGGTGTGTGGCTGCCGAGGAGGACCCGTCCCAGACCCCGGTGCGGGACATCATGACCCGCTCCTGCGCCACAGTCGCCCCCGGGGACGACTGCCGGGAGGCCACCCGGCTGATGGCCCGGCACCAGGTCCGCCGCCTGCCGGTGGTGGAGGGGGGCAAGCTGGTGGGGATGATCTCCCTGTCCGACCTGGTCCGCAGCGGCCGATTCGACATGGAGGCGGCCCAGGCCCTGAGTGAAATTTCGGAAAACATTGTCGGTCCCTGATTGGACAAAATCCCCCCCAGGCCTTATAATGGCATGGGAGGGATTTTTATGGAGATGATCCCCATTGCTCATATTCAAAGCGACTTTTCTGAAAAATTCGGCATTCCCCGCCAGAGTGGCCTGGTGGATGAACTCACCGCCAGGGTGGTCTTTGAGCCGCCCTGCCGGGACCCAAGCGCCCTGCGGGGGCTGGAGGGCTTTTCCCATATTTGGCTGATCTGGGAGTTCTCCAAGTCTCGGCGGGAGGGCTGGTCTCCCACCGTCCGCCCGCCCCGGCTGGGTGGAAACAGGCGGCTGGGCGTGTTCGCCACCCGCTCCCCCTTCCGGCCCAATCCCATCGGACTGTCCTGCGTGCGGCTGGTGGAGGTGGGGCAGGATCAGAGATTGGGGCCTGTCCTGATGGTAGCCGGCGCCGATCTGCTGGACGGCACCCCCATCTACGACATCAAGCCCTATCTGCCCTACGCCGATTGCAGGCCAGAGGCCGTGGGCGGCTTTGCGTCTCAGCCCAAGGGGGCCGATTTGGTGGTAGACTGTCCACCGGAGCTGCTGGTTCGAATCCCGGAAGACAAGCGCCCCGCCCTGCTGGCCGTCCTGGCCCAGGACCCCCGGCCCCAGTATCAGAACGACCCGGACAGGATCTACGGCATGGCTTTCGCCGGGCTGGAGGTAAAATTCCGGGTGGCAGGGAACAGACTGACAGTTACGGACATTCTGTAGGGCACGACGACCTCGGCCCGCCGTTTCCACAAGGGCATCTTTGAAAAGCGGCGCACCAGGTCGTCGTGCCCTACAGCTGCTGGAACCTTAAAAAATTTCAAAAACCTATTGACTTTCCCCCTTGTGGAAGGTGTAGAGTAGGGGCAGAAA
>CATONV010000116.1 GCA_951801655.1 uncultured Oscillospiraceae bacterium
ATAAGATTACCAAGCAGGAGCGTCAGGCTTACGCCATCGCCAAGAACATCAAGGAGAATCAGATTGTCATCGTGGGCACCGGCCTTCCCCTGATCGGCGCCTCTCTGGCCAAGCGGGTGGTGTGCCCCTCCTGCCACCCCATCGTGGAGAGCGGCCTGATGGACTGCTCCCCCGTGGAGGTCCCCCGCTCCGTGGGCGACAACCGCTTTATGGCCCACTGCGCCGTGCAGTGGCCCAACATCCGCTTCATCGGCTTTGAGGCCAACGAGTGGCTCCACGACGAGGACCGGCTCATCGCCTTCATCGGCGGCGCCCAGATCGACCCCTACGGCAACGTGAACTCCACCTGCATCTTCGGCAAGGGGGACTACCTCCAGCCCACCACCCGCTTCACCGGCTCCGGCGGCGCCAACGGCATCGCCACCTACTGCAACACCATTATCATGATGCAGCATCAGAAGCGCCGCTTCATCGACAAGGTGGACTACATCACCTCCTGCGGCTGGATGGACGGCCCCGGCGGCCGTGAGAAGGTGGGCCTGCCCGGCAACCGGGGCCCCCAGATGGTGGTCACCGACCTGGGCATCATGAAGTTCGACGAGCAGACCAAGCGCATGTACTGCGCCTACATGTTCCCCGGCGTCACCCCCGAGATCGTCCAGGAGAACACCGGCTTCGAGATCGACTGCTCCAAGGCCGAGGTCTTCCCCGACCCCGACCAGGAGATCCTGCGCATCATCCGCGAGGAGATCGACCCCGGCCAGGCGTTTATCAAGATTCCCAAGGAGTAATAAAGCAGGGGCCGTCCGGCGGGCGGCCCCCATACGAAAATTAGGAGGAGTTTACATTGGGTAATTATTCCATGCCCCGGTATTTCCAGAACATGCCCGTGGTGGGCAAGGCCGTCAAGGCCAACAAGGAGAACGTGGACGAGCTGCGGGCCATTGAGGATGACATCCACGCCCATATCGTGGATGCCCTGTCCAGCGGCAAGGCCGACGAGGACATGAACGCCAAGGGCCAGCTCACCGCCATGCAGCGGGTGGCCCTGCTGGTGGACGAGGGCACCTGGTGCCCCCTGAACAGCCTGTATAACCCCGAGCACAACAAGAACGGCTCCACCTCCATCGTCAAGGGCCTGGGCCGGGTGAACGGCAAGTGGTGCTGTGTCATCGCCTCTGACAACAAGAAGCACGCCGGCACCTGGGTGCCCGGCCAGGCGGACAACCTGCTCCGGGGCAGCGACACCGCCAAGCGGCTGCGCATCCCCCTGATCTACCTGCTGGAGTGCGCCGGCGTGGAGCTGGACAAGCAGGAGAAGGTCTACCCCAACCGCCGGGGCGGCGGCACCCCCTTCTACCGCAACTCTGAGCTCAACCAGATGGGCGTGCCCGTCATCGTGGGCATCCACGGCACCAACCCCGCCGGCGGCGGCTACCACTCCATCTCCCCCACCGTGCTGGTGGCCCACCAGAAGGCCAACATGGCCGTGGGCGGCGCGGGCATCGTGGGCGGCATGAACCCCAAGCCCCACGTGGACATGGAGGCCGCCCTGGCCCAGATCGAGGCCACCAAGGGCCTGCGTGCCGATCCTCCCGGGTCCGTCTCCATCCACTACGGCGAGACCGGCTTCTTCCGCGAGGTGTACACTGAGCAGGAGGGGGTCATCGCCGGCATCAAGAAGTATGTGGACATGCTGCCCACCTTCGACTTGGAGTTCTTCCGCGTGGACACCCCCCAGTCTCCCGCCATGTCCGACATTGAGCTGTACGACCTGGTCCTGAACAACAAGAACCGCCCCTACGACATGTACTCCGTCCTGGGCCGCCTCTTCGACGGCAGCCAGTTCATGGAGTATAAGAAGGGCTACGGCCCCGAGATGATCACCGGCATCGCCAAGGTGGACGGCCTGCTGGTGGGCGTGGTGGCCAACCAGCAGGGCATTTTCCCCAACTACCCCGAGTATAAGATGGCCAAGTACGGCCAGGCTATGGGCGCGGGCGGCAAGCTGTACCGCCAGGGCCTCATCAAGATGAACGAGTTCGTCACCCTGTGCGCCCGTGACCGCCTGCCCATGGTGTGGATTCAGGACACCACCGGCATCGACGTGGGCGACGACGCCGAGGTCGCCGAGCTGCTGGGCCTGGGCCAGTCCCTGATCTACTCCATCCAGTCCTCCGGCCTGCCCATGATGGAGATCACCCTCCGCCGGGGCACCGCCGCCGCCCACTACGTGCTGGGCGGGCCCCAGGGCAACGACAACAACGCCTTCTCCCTGGGCACCGCGGCCACCGAGATCAACGTCATGAACGGCAAGACCGCCGCCAACGCCATGTACACCGGCCGCCTGGCCAAGGACCAGAAGGCGGGCAAGGACCTCCAGCCCACCATCGACAAGATGAACGCCCTCATCGACGACTACAACGTGAAGTCCCAGCCCCTGTTCTGCGCCCAGGCCGGCCTGGTGGACGAGGTGGTGGATATGCCCATGATGCGCAACTACATCGTGGCCTTTGCCGACTCCTGCTACCAGAATCCCGCCTCCATCTGCCCCTTCCACCAGATGCTCCTGCCCAGAACCATCAAGGACTACGAGGACGGGCACAAGTAAGATTTCGTGTAGGGCGCGACGACTCGGCGCGCCGTCTCCGGCCCCCTGCGGAGGTCTGGAAGGGCGGGCCGCCGAAGGCGGCGGCCCCTACAGAATGGCCGTGTAGGGGCGGCCTCTGCGCCGCCCCGCCAAAACATCGCCTGTAGGGACGGATATTATCCGCCCGTTTTGGAAGGTTCCCTTGTGTATGCGGGCGGATGATATCCGCCCCTACACACGGCCCTACAAGTAACACAAGGAGAAACAACCATATGAGTATCTACACCCTGGGAATCGACATCGGTTCCACCGCATCCAAGTGCATCATGCTCTCCGACGGCAAGGAGATCGTCGCCAAGTCCCTTATCGCCGTCGGCGCGGGCACCAGCGGACCTCAGCGGGCCATTGACCAGGTGCTGGCGGAGGCCGGCAAAAAGCGGGAGGATATGGCCTTTATCCTGGCCACCGGCTACGGCCGCAATTCCCTGGAGGAGTTTGCAGACGACCAGATGAGCGAGCTGAGCTGCCACGGCAAGGGAGCGGGCTTCCTGTTTCCCCAGGTGCGCACCGTCATCGACATCGGTGGCCAGGACGTGAAGGTCATGCGGGTGGAAAACGGCGTGATGACCAACTTCCAGATGAACGACAAGTGCGCCGCCGGCACCGGCCGCTTTCTGGACGTGATGGCCCGAGTGCTGGAGGTGGATGTGGAGGACCTGGGCGCATTGGGCGCTCAGTCCACCAAGTATGTGGGCATCAGCTCCACCTGCACCGTCTTTGCTGAGAGCGAGGTCATCAGCCAGCTGTCTATGGGCACCGACAAGCGGGACATCATCAACGGCATCCACCAGTCGGTGGCCTCCCGGGTGGCCGGCCTGGCCCACCGCATCGGGGTCCAGGACCAGGTGGTCATGACCGGCGGCGTGGCCCAGAACACCGGGGTGGTGAACGCCCTCCAGGAGGCCCTGGGCCGTGAGATTCACACCTCGCCCCTCACCCAGTACAACGGCGCCCTGGGCGCGGCCCTGTTCGCCTATCAGAAGTATCTGAAGGCTCAAAAGTAAGGAGGAAATTCGGAATGGACCGCTTTCAAAAGATTTACAGCCAAGGTGTTGTAAATATCATTGAGATTTGGGTTGACCGCGAAACCGGCGTAAACTATGTCTGGCGTAAGGACGGGTATGCCGGAGGACTGACGCCCCTTCTGGACGAGAACGGCAAGCCCGTTGTGACGAAAATCTAATTATGTAGGGGCGGATACGATCCGGCGCGCCGTTTCTGGGCCTTTGTGCAGGCCTGTGAGATTGGGCGGCTGAGTCGTCGGCCCCTACGAACGCACCCCGTGAAAAAACGAACCAATGTGGCGGGCGGCCACAGGCCGCCCCTGCAAAAAGAACCCAATCACCTCACAACAAAATTCAGTTAGGAGGAATTTACCATGGCAAAAGAAGTTAGCCCCGGCGTAAAGGCCCTTC
>CATONV010000117.1 GCA_951801655.1 uncultured Oscillospiraceae bacterium
TCAATGGAAAACGCCTCATTCATCTGTGTATAAATCAGGAACTGGGAGAGAAACAAGATATACCAAATTCCAAGGACAGGCAGCAAGAGCAAGGTCCAAGGAGCAAACAACACGAATACGGTCCAGTACCCCAGCTGCAAGAGTCCAACCCCCAGTACGCGCCAAAAATATTTGATGCAGAACAGCAAACAGTTTTGCAGCTGGACGGACGTTTTCTGCTGGAACAGCACCAGCTGGGGCCAGTAGAGGGTGTTGACGGTCACTGCCACCAGCAGTGCGAACAGGTACAAGGCCACCGTCCCAGGGGAGGGGGCACGTTTCGCCCACCAGAACAGCATAGCCATGAACGTGTACACCCCCAGCACAAGCCCCAACAGCGCGCCGGGAACAAGACTGCTTTTCCAGTTCTGTTTCCAGGCGCGTTTGCAGCTCTCCCGCCAGGGCAGGGGATCGTCCCGCAGGCCGCGCAGGATGGCGTCGTACATTCCGGCCAGGAACGGTCCGGCGATCATGCCGCCCAGGATGGAGCAGGGCAGCAACACCAAAACGCTGGTGGACGCCACTGCGAAGAAAATCCCCGCCCCCAGCGGGACAAAACCTGCCAGGGTCAGCAGATTGGTTTTCCACCACCGTCCAAACCGAGCGGACAGAAGCTGACGGTAGCGGTAAAAACCGGTCTGACGCTGGGTTTCGTCAAAGTGCGGGTCTTCTGGGAAGAACAGGCCCATTGTGGTTCCCTCCTGTCAGGCCGCATAGTGGCAGCCGTTCAAAAAATCGGTCAAAATTGTGCGTTCATCTTCGGTAAAACTGTCCAGACAGTTCAGCTCCACGCTGACGGCGTAGTCCTGGCAGGTGCCAAAAGCGGAGACACCCCGGGCGTAGGGGTTGGAATCGGACTTGCAGGCGTAGACGGAGACAACGTAGTCCTGTCCGTTACAGGTCTGCTGGCCGGAATCGGTGACATCATAGGTCTCCGCCTGCCGGGCGGTCCAGTCCTCCAAAGCCTGCTGGGCGGCGTCCGCGTCCTTGCAGCCGTAGACCAGCACATCCAGCCGGGCGGGGTAGAGGACCACCTCGTCCCCGTCTTCGTTGGTGTAGGGCTCTCCCTCTCCGATGGTCCAGGAGGCCAGGTACATATCCGTAATGGACAGGGCATCCTTATTGTCCTGCAATGTCAAATCATGCCCCGGCTCCTCTACCCCCAGAACGCCGCCTAGGGTAGTCCAGCTCTCGTTCCAGGCTGTGCCGTCCGCCGCCTGTTCGGGGGTAGTTTTTGTGCAGCCGGTCAGTAGCAGGCACAGGGGCAGCAGACAGACAATAAACCTTTTCATGAGGCAGCCTCCTTACTCAACGCCGTCCACAGCGCATCGCATTCGTCAATATATTGGACCGTCCGATCCTCCCAAAACGCCCGCCGGGCCAGGAACAGGCCGTTTTCCACCTGGAACCAATCCTCTTGCAATATTTCATAATCGGCCTGAAACCCCTCCGGGTCCTCCAGCAGAAAGAAATAGCTCTCACAGGAATCTAAATCGGCCATCAGCTTTACGTTGGAAGCGGCAGCGTACATGAGATCGTCGCCGTCTCCACCGGAGGGGTACTGATTCAACTGGATGACTACCTTGCCGTCCCCGTTGCAGTCGGCCCCCAGGACGGACAGACGGTCCTCCCAAGCGGCGGTTTCCGCGTCGGGGAGCGGGACCCCGCCCACATAGGCAATCTGATAGTCCGGACGGACCTGGGTGGCGGTGTGCCAGACCAGATTGCCCGCTATCAGCACGGCCGCCGCGCCAAGGACCACATACCACTTGTGATAGTGCCACCAGTTCCGGCGGCGCTGTTTTTTTGTGTGCTCCATCGGAGCGTTGGGCTGGACGTCCCGGTATTTCCATCTCAAATATTCGCTGGCCATGGGGGAAGTCTCCTCTCTGGTTGCGGGCGGCCACAGGCCGCCCCTACGGTTCCAGGGTGGTCCCGCCTGCGGCGTAGGAGACGGGCAGGCAGACCAGACTGGGCAGATTGCTCCGATCCTCCCGAAGGAGGAGGTCCACGCTGGTTTCCGCAAGACGGGCGACCGGCTGGACGATGGTGGAACAGTAAAAGCCGTCCTGGGCGAAGCGGCGAATGCCGTCAAAGCCAATGAGCTGCACGTCCTCCGGCACCCGCAGGCCCAGCTCCAGCAGCATGGCCCGGATTTGAATCGCCAGGGCGTCGTTGACGCAGAAAATGCCGTCGAAGGCCAGCCGCCCCCCCTCTATGCGGCTGGACAGGAAGTCCCGGAAGGGGGCGTAACTCTCCTCGTCATTGAGGCGCAGGGAGATGCAGTTCATCTGCCTTTGACGAAACACTGATTCAAAGCCGTCCCCCCGCTTGTCCGACTCACCGGGGACCTTGGAACCGATGCGCAGGAACAGTGGGCGGGTACAGCCCAGCTCCAGCAGTTTTTCTGCCGCCAGCTGGCCACCGCCGAAGTTGTCGGAGGAGACGCAGGGGACGCAGGGGCTGAAATAGCGGTCGATGCTCACATAAGGAAGCCGAGGGTCCACGTCCAGGTCGGGGGTGTAGGTCAGGCCGATGATGCCGTCCACCTTGTTCTGCTGGACCATCTGGATGCACCGCTGCTCCGCTTCTGGATCGTAGGCGGTGGTGGACAGGATGGTCCGGTAGCCCCGCTGGGCCAGGGCCGAGCAGACCTCCTGGGCCAGCATGGCGAAGAAGGGGTCGGTCACATTGGGCAGGATCAGGGCGGCGGAACAGGTCCGGTTGGTTTTCAGTCCACGGGCGTAGCTGTTCACCTGGTAGCCCAGCCGTTTGGCGGCCTCCTCCACCCGGCGGCGGTAGTCCTCGCCCACCGGGATGCTGTTGAAGACCTTAGACACCGTCCCCAGAGCCACACCGGCCTCCCGGGCCACGTCCTTCATGGTAGGGGCGTTTTCTTTCTGTTTCATGGGGTTCACCTCGTAAGCTGTGAAATGTTTCACCGATAATTTCATTATATTCGTGAAACGTTATTTTGCAAGTGTTTTCTCAAAATTCAAAACAAATCGTCCATCTACACAAAATTGGGCAAGCCTTTTTGTGGAAAATTGAAGAATTGTTTTGGAAACAAAAAAATGCCTTGACAACAAGTAAATGGCTGTACTATCATAAAAACACAGCATATGTAACGTTTCATATCGCAAGCTAGTAAAAGGAAACAAAATAGGGAGTGAGCGATCAATGGCAAAACGAAATCCCTCAGCGGCGGCGGGAACCGCCGCCGCGCTTGCCCGGCCGGGCAAGACCCTGGGTCAGCGCATCATGGACAACTGGCAGCTGTATTTGCTGCTGCTGGCCCCGGTGGTCCTGACCTTTGTTTATAAGTACATCCCCATGTACGGCATCCAGATTGCCTTCCGGGACTTCAAAGCCAGCCGGGGCTATCTGGGCAGCGAATGGGTGGGCTGGTACTGGTTTGAGCGCTTCTTCAGCGCCCCCACCTTCGCCCGGATGATCCGGAACACGGTACTCATCAGCCTGTACAGCCTGCTGTGGAGCTTTCCGGTCCCCATTATTCTGTCCCTGATGATTAACCAGCTCCGCAGCGCCAAGTATAAGCGGGTGGTGCAGACCGTCCTCTATGCGCCCCACTTTATCTCCGTCATGGTTATCTGCGGTATGATCAAGATTTTCCTCAGCCCCTCGGGTGGCCTGCTCAACCTAATCCTGGGCACCGAGATCGACTTCCTCACCCAGTCCTCCGCCTTCCGCACTGTCAACGCCGATATGAAATTGTAAGAAAACGCCGAAGAAATTTTGTCGTT
>CATONV010000118.1 GCA_951801655.1 uncultured Oscillospiraceae bacterium
CAGATGAAGCAGCTGAAAAACATGGGCTCCCTCACTGAGATCGCCGGGATGCTCCCCGGGGTCAAGGCCAGCGACCTGGAAGGGGCCAACATGGATGAGAAGCTTATGCAACGCATGGAGGCCATCATCCTGTCCATGACTCCCGCCGAGAGAGAGGACCCCAAGCTGCTCAACTCCAGCCGCAAAAAGCGCATCGCCGCCGGCTCGGGCACCCAGGTGGTAGACGTCAATCGCCTTCTCAAGCAGTTCGACATGCTTCAGGCCATGACAAAGCAGTTTTCCGGCGGCAAGCTGCCCAAGAATCTGCGAAAGATGATGGGCAAAAAGGGTCGGGGAATGCCGGGGATGCCGTTTTGATTCTCCGGCCCCGCTGTACAGGGGCGGCCTGTGGCCGCCCACAGAAGCTGAACCGGTATCGTCCGGGCGGCCACAGGCCGTCCCTACAGGATCGGGTAAAGCACAAATATTGTGTTTTCCATATAAAGTAACAAATTCATTTGGAGGTGAAGATACATGGTTAAAATCAGACTGCGCCGCATGGGCGCCAAGAAGGCCCCCTTCTACCGCATCGTGGTGGCCGACTCCCGCTATCCCCGTGACGGCCGTTTCATCGAGGAGATCGGCATCTACAACCCTGTCAGCAATCCCGCCGAGCTGAAGGTGGACGTGGACCGGGCCCAGGCCTGGATCAAGACCGGCGCTCAGCCCACCGAGACCGTCCGCGACCTGCTGAAAAAAGCCGGCGCCCTGTAAGGCTGGAGGTCATTCATGAAAGAGCTTCTCACCTACGTGGCCCAGAACCTGGTGGAGCACCCCGAGCAGGTGTCTGTCACTGAGGTCGAGGGCGACGGCGAGACCGTCCTGGAGCTCCGGGTCGCCCCGGAGGACATGGGCAAGGTGATCGGCCGCCAGGGCCGCATCGCCAAGGAGATCCGCATTTTGATGCGCTCCGCCGCCCAGCGGGCCGGCAAGCGGATCAACGTGGAGATCATCGACTAAAAACAAGGGCGCAGGGGGTTCCCTGCGCTCTTGTGCTGTATCCCTGTAGGGGCCGCCGCCCTCGGCGGCCCGTCATTCAATCCTTATGAGGCGGGGCGGCGAGGGCGCCTCCCCCTACACCCCGAAACGGAGGACAACGCATGTTACAGCAATATCTCGAGGTGGGCAAGGTCACCAACGTCCACGGCCTGATGGGCGAGGTGAAGGTCCAGCCTTGGGCCGACTCGCCGGAGTTTCTTTGCCAGTTCAAGACCCTGTACGTGGATGAGGCCCACTGGCCCATCAAGGTGGAGAGGGCCCGGGTCCACAAGAACATGGTCATCATGAAGTTTGAAGGTCCCACCGACGTACCCAGCGCCCTGTCCCTGCGCAATGCCATTTTGTATATCGACCGGGCGGACGCCAAGCTGCCGGAAGGGGCATTCTTTCTGGCCGATATCTACGGTCTGGAGGTACGCAACGCCGCCACCGGCGAGGTACTGGGCAAAATTGCCGACGTACTCACCCTGCCTGCCAACAACGTCTACGTGGTGAAGGGCGGTCCCAGGGAGCTGATGATCCCCGCTGTTCCCCAGTTTATCGCCGAGACCAATGTGGAGGAGGGCTTCCTCCGGATCAACATGATGGAGGGACTGTAAATGAAGCAGGAGTGGAAGGGTCCTGTGCGCTTTGGCGCGGTGCTGTTTGGACTCTACCTAGCCGTCCACTATTGGGACAGGCTGTCCTCTCTGGGCCTGCTGGCCGTGAGAGCGGGCTTCCCTCTGGTACTGGGCGCCGTCATCGCCTATGCGGTGAACATCCTGATGAGCATGTACGAGGGGTGGTACTTTCCCGGTTCCAAAAGCCGGGCGGTGATTAAAAGCCGCCGGCCGGTGTGCCTGCTGCTGGCCTACGCCAGTCTGATCGGCATTGTCCTGCTCATCGTGGGAATGATTCTTCCTGAGCTGATTCAGAGTGTCACCCTGCTTCTCCAGGAGCTGACGCCTCTGCTTCGCCAGCTGAGCATCAAGCTGAACACCCTCAGCCCCGGCCAGCTGGCCGCGCTGTCCGGGCTCTTCGCCGCCGACGGAACTGTCAACTGGCAGGAGCTGGCCTCCAAAACGGTCAACCTCCTGCTTACCGGACTGGGGGGCGTGATGGGCTCGCTGGTGTCCATTGTCTCCGCCACCGTATCCGCCGCTTTCACCGCCATCGTCAGCGTGATTTTCTCCATTTACCTGCTGATGGGCAAGGAAAATCTCTCCCGGCAGTGCGCCCTGGTACTGAAAACCTACCTGAAGCCCCGCTGGTACAGCCGCCTGCTCTACTTTCTGGAGACCCTGCACAGCTGCTTCCGCCGCTTCGTGGTGGGCCAGTGTACCGAGGCGGTTATTCTGGGCCTGCTGTGTATGGGCGGGATGCTGCTGTTCCGGTTCCCCTACGCTTCTATGGTCGGCACCCTGATTGGCTTTACCGCTCTGATTCCGGTGGCCGGCGCCTACATCGGCGCAGGAGTGGGGGCCTTTATGATCTTTACTGTCTCCCCTGTAAAGGCTCTGCTGTTTCTGGTATTTATTTCCGTCCTCCAGCAGCTGGAGGGTAACCTGATCTATCCCCGGGTAGTGGGCTCCTCCATCGGACTGCCCGGCATCTGGGTGCTGGCCGCCGTCACCATCGGGGGTGGCGTGCTGGGCGTCGGAGGAATGCTGCTGGCCGTCCCTCTGGCCGCCGCCTTTTACCAGGTTTTGCGGGAAGACGTGGCAAAACGGAATCGGCCCACCCAAACAACAAAATGACGACAGCCCCGCCGCTTGGCGGGGCTGTCTCTTATTCTATGCAGAACATGGGCCGGGCCTCGTCGAACAGGTCCACCATGCCGCAGTAGTTGAGCACCTCATACTTCCACAGCCACTCCTGCTGTTCCTGACTGAGTTCCGATTTGGACAGGAACTGCCCGTCGGCGGTAACAAAACCCACCGGAGTGACGGCGGGCATCACGTCATACAGGTCGGCCAAAAACTCCATGTACCCGGTAAGGGGCAATCCGGCGGTCTGCGCGGTGAGTACCCCCAGAAAGTTGGGGCTGACCACCACATCCTGCCTCTCCTCGATGTCGTAGTTGGCCCAGATGAAGAAGGGGACGGCATACTGCCGCATGACCTCCTCCGTAGTCCTCTCGGACAGCTTTTTTCCATACAGCTCCTCATAGAAGGCGTTGGTCAGAGGGGGCTGGTGATCACCGAAGAAGACCACCAGGGTGGGCTCCTCACACTGGCTGTAGTAGCCGATCAGCTCTTCCAGGGCCTTGTCGCTCTCCCGCATCAGATCCAAAAACTGCTCCGCCGTCCGGTCCGCCGCCTTCAGATTGGAGGGCAGTTCAACGCTCCGGGGCAGATTGTACCAGCCCTGGGCATAGCCGCTGTGGTTCTGCATGGTAACATTGAAGAAAAAGCTCCTGTCCTCCACCTGAGTGGACTGGTAAATCATCTCGTAGTCCGACTGATCGGAAATGTAGCTGCGGATCATGTACGGGTTTACCACGTCCTCCTCATACATCTGCCGGTCGAAGTCCAGATACTGATAGGCCAGCACCCGGTTCCAGCCCGAGGACTTGTAGGGGTGAAAGGCCGTTGTGGCATAGCCCTGGCTCCCGGCCAGGGCGGCCAGGGAGGGCATGCCCTCCTCCAC
>CATONV010000119.1 GCA_951801655.1 uncultured Oscillospiraceae bacterium
CTGCCCACGGTGCCCTGCATCGTCCGGGAGCTGACAGACGATGAAGCCATCATTACCCAGCCGTAATGCGCCGGGAAATGGTGTGGATCAAGCCACCAGTTCTTAAAATAACAGCTGCTCACTACTTCGTAAGGATGTGAATTGTAGAATAAGGGGCAAACACAGCGCTCTGTTCTCCGTATCACTTCAAACTCCTGCTCTTCTGTGACAGGTTTTCCCCGCATCCGATAGTAGGGCCATCTGACGAAGGCATCAAATTTTTCAGGCACTTCGTCCATAACTAACCTGCAAGTCCTGAGCCGCTCCAATTCGTCGCTCTCCAATCGGACCGTGCACTCGGTCAGGGCATTCTCCAGAAGCAGGTAGACGGTCTCTAAGCATACATATCCGGCATACCTGGATTGTTTATCCTTCCAGCTCATTCAGCGGAATATCTCTCTTTTTCATTCAGCACATCAAAATCAACATCCACCATCCCACCCGGGAAAACGTGGAAGCAGTCCGGCATGATGTGGGTACAGTATTCCCAATAGGTTCCGTCAAAAAAGGGCACAGTGCTCTCCACAATTTTTACCTCATTTTTTCTTCCCCTTCAAAGGGCGCATATAAATTGGAAGGCCCGCTATCACACGATCTGGCTCTGCACTGAGTGCGGCGGGTTTAGAACCCTTAATTTTTTGAACAATTCACAGGCAAGGGCCTGTTATCCTCCGAATCACTCCACAGGCAATTTTTGTGCCGGAATTACCGGATGGTTGGGTTATAAAGTCATCTGGATGGTCATGGATGACGATTGTTTTCCCAATGACCTCGTTGACGGAAAATTGATTGGTCAAAAATAGGGAGAGCGCAATTCCATTGTTTCCGAACAGCGGCGGCAGATCTCCGGCGTGATATGGGTGCTCACAGCCGTTCGGATTGTAATGGCCCATGGTGTCCGCAAACGGATCGTCCATATCGCCGCCACAATTGGTTCCCTCATGGATATGAAATCCGAAAATCCGATTCTGGCAAGGATGGTCTGATTGGGGCAGACCGTGGACTTCGGTGAGGACGATCACTCCCGCATGAGTCTGATAAAGCCGCACAGCGCCCGATAGCGTTGGATAGTTCATACTGCCCGTGATATTCGCCGCTGCCTGAGGTTTGCCGTTCAGGGCAGAGAGGATATCAGATCCTGTACGGCCGCAAAATGATGATCTGTTCATGGGAAACGCTCCTTGAAATTTGCATATCGCATAATATCACAGTACTTTTTCTACGCTGAACATGGATTCCAACAGGATAAAATTGGTGCGGAACAGCTTATTCAGATTCCAGAAGCTGACGCCGGCGAGGCCGTATTCGTTCACCAGACTGTATTTGGCCCTGAGACTGCGGGCATCCTCGAACCAGACCTCGTGCTGCCTGCCGTCTGCGTCGTAATAGCGGAAGAAGGGGGACTGAGCGGCTTGATCGTACTGGATGCCCGCCCCCACCCGTCCGGCCAGAGCGGCGGCCTCGATGTTGGACAGAGAGCGCGCCGCCGTGCCCTGCGCAAAGGGCAGCGTCCAGTCATAGCCATAATTGGGCACGCCCATCAGAATCTTTCCCGCCGGTATGGCGCGAGTAGCGTAATCCAGCACCTGGCGCACTTTGTCCAGGGGGGCCACCGCCATGGCCGGGCCGTATGTATAACCCCATTCATAGGTCATGAGCACAACGTAGTCCCCAGTTTGGCCGTGGGCAGCATAGTCGTGGGCTTCGTAGAGAAGCCCCTGCTGGCCCTCTGAGAGCTTGGGCGCCAGTGCGGTCACCACCAGGTAGCCCAGCCGGTGCATCCGGTCCGTCAAGCGGCGCAGAAATTGGTTGTAGCTCTCCCGGTCGAACTGGTAGACATACTCAAAGTCCACATTCACGCCGTACCAGCCGCCCTGCCGCAGCAGCGCCTCCACATTTTCCAGAAATGTGTCCTGCACGGCCTGATCGGTCAGAATGGCGTGGGCGATCTGACCAGAGAACCCGCCCCCCTCC
Source organism: uncultured Oscillospiraceae bacterium (assembly GCA_951801655.1). GTDB lineage: Bacteria > Bacillota > Clostridia > Oscillospirales > Oscillospiraceae > Lawsonibacter. The sequence continues at coordinate 2,014 of CATONV010000119.1, forward strand.
AACAAGTTTGTGAGCGTGAGGAGGTTTGCCGTACGATGCCCGCCGGAAAGCGTCAGATTCAGATGGAAGGTGGGCGTCAAATTCCCTGCTAGATCAGAACGGTAGGAAAAGGGCGAGAGGAATGTCAGGTAAGGCAGCGCGGCGTTCAGGGTGCTGTCTGCGGCATCGGTCACATAGCCGTTGACAATGATCTCCCGCGTCTGCCGGCCATCGGCTGGAATGACCACCGTCTGTCCGGGATAGATGCGGTTTGGATCGGTGACCTGGGGATTTGCCGCGATAAGGCGCGGAAGGCTTACTCCATACCTGCGCGCAATGGAATACAGGGTGTCACCGGGACGCACTGTGCGGCGGTTTTCATCAGTTGGGATGATGAGCGCCTGACCCGCGGATAATACATCGGGGTTTTGCAGCTGATTGGCCGAGATGATGCCGTCCGCCGGCGTGGAATACCGGCGAGCGATTTGATGAACGGTGTCGCCGCTTCTTACAACATATAATTCCAAGGTGTTCGTCCTCCTGTTGAGCTTGCCCGGATACCCCAGTCTATTCCCTACAGCGGCAAAAGGAGGCTTGTCAGTCTAGCGGAAATCACCTGGGCATCCGGGACTACACCATGTTTTGCTCCCGACACAGCGAATTTTTCCCGACTGGGAGAATACATCCATCAACGGGGCCTCAGTCTGGCGGAGGTAGCTGCCATATTGGAGCGGCGAAAACGGCGGCATCGGACAGTCAAGGAAAAAGCGCCAATTCTTTGGATTTCCGTTCAAAATCCAAAGAATTGGCGCTTAATGCTGGCACCCGCGGGAGGATTCGAACCTCTGGCCTTCCGCTTAGGAGTGGGTTTTACTCATTGCTCATCAATGGTTGTTAATCACTGAAAACCCTTGATACTGCTGGTTTTCGCAGTTGTTTCATTGCTTGTTATATACGGCTTTTTCTTATCATTTTCCATCGTTTTTCGTGGTCGCAATTAGCAGGCTATTAGCAGGGCCATTGAAAACCGACAGGTGGTTGGAAGTCAGGTCATGTCTGTTATGCCAGTGCTTTCATGCAAAAGCTGGACAAATGGCTACTTTCGCTCCCGTTGTCTGTTTATGCTGATGCATCCATGTTACATGGGTCACTTTTTCTAATTGTTGTGTCGAATGAAGCGTCGAGGTTCAGCTTGATCAAGGCCAATTACTCTTGACTATTCCATGATTCAGTTGTACGATTGCCTTGGATTTGATGAATAGATTTTCTAAATAATGCTGTTTTAGAATCCTTTTGCTTGAGATTACAAATTCTTGGAGTTTTTATCCAATTTATTGCACCTTTCCCCAAATTTTAGGCTAAATAAAAATATGTAAGAGGAGATTTATAATGGATTTATCAAATACAGACAAACAGGAAAAAAGAGAACATTTCGAAAAATTAAATGCGGCCTTTTACCAAAAGCAAAAAAAAGGGATGTGTATGTTTTGTGATTGTAAAAGTAAATCAATTGGGTCACACTCAATTTCAAAAAATTATTATCTCAAACATTTTGTAATTTCCAGCCCTAACCTTATGTAACTCGGCAAATGGTGGCA
>CATONV010000120.1 GCA_951801655.1 uncultured Oscillospiraceae bacterium
CCCCAGGCGGCCAGCATGGCGATTACACCCCGTCTCCAGGGCCGCTTATTATACCACCAGTCGTTGACAATCAGCAGATACAGCCCCCAGAAAACTGCCAGCAGGCCCGGCGTGTGGTCCGCCAGCTCCCGGAGGTACTCCTGGAACAGCCAGCCGCCGTTCTCGCTGAGGATAGCCACCGCCGTGCCGATGCTGGTGGTCTGCTCCACGAGGGGAATATTGTAGCTGTCATAAAAACCATTCTCTGTCAGCCACTCCTCATAGCTGATCCCATTCTGCTCCAGCTCCGCCATGATGTCGCCGTTGAGATAGACGTCTCCGGGGATGGCCTCAGCCACCGGCGTATCGCCGTAGGCATAGGTCAGCTCCTGCCAGATATCCCCCAGGTACTCCGGGCGGGGGAGGCAGAAGAACACCAGCAACAGGGCCGCCAGAATTTTCGCCTCAAACCAGACCCTGCCCGTACACCGGGCCAGAGACATGTCCGCCCGCTTCTTGTCCCTGCGCAGCAGGACGTATACCACCACCAGAGACAGCCCCGCGCCCATGCGGGCCAGATGGCCAACAATAGCGGCCCGGCAGCTCTCCAGGTTCCGCTTCATGTAGTACAGCTCGTTGTACTCGTCAGAACCGGTTTTGCCGTAGTTGCCCTTGATGAAAATCTGCGGCTCGTCGATCACCGCCATGGTCACCTTTACCTTGGCCCCTTCTTCATCCACGGTGAAATTCTTGTAGCCGGGGATATACCACTGGTAGGACTCGTTAATATTCTGAAAGCGGTAGTAACCGTCTCCGTAGAGGTCCAGCTCCGTCCCGTCCTTCCAGACCCGGACCCTCTCCCCGTCGAATTGCAGCAGGAAGCCGTACCCCTCGGGCAGGGCGGAGGGAGATATAATAGCCGGACTGAGGGCGTCCGAGTTGCTGTAAAGAACCTGTCCCTCCTTCTCGACCCGGTAGAGGATGTTTTTGTCCTCCTGCATTCTCTGATGCACCCAAAGGTTGGTCGCTTCGTTCCTCTGCTTGGTAATTTCGGCATAACTGGACGAGGTATCCGCATAGCTGCCACCGTAGGGCTGGTAAACGTTCCCTCCGGCCCCCATGATGATGAGTCTCTCCAGCCGGCGGGAGACGAAGCCGCGAAACTCTGTTGTGTCCTGCCAGTCGGCCGCGAAGCTGTCGGAGATCCACCGCCGGCTTCCAGCGCCGGTCAGCATGGTACCGAAGTACAGCACCCCCTCCAGAAACAGGGAGATACCCAGCACGAAGGCCAGAAAGCCTGCGGCCGCCTTACTTTTTTTCCATTTTGTATCCAATGCCCCACACCACCTTTAAATAGTCTGGCTCACGAGGATTGAGCTCAATTTTCTCCCGGATGCGCCGGATGTGTACCATTACCGTGCCCTCGGAGGACCAGGCGTCCTCGCCCCACACCCGTCGGTAGATTTCCTCGGCGGGGAACACCCGGCCCAAGTTGCGCATGAGAAGATCGACGATGCCCGTCTCAATGTTGGTGAGCTTCACACTCTCGCCGTCGGCGGACAGCGTCCGGCTGCCCGGGTCGTAGGAGAGCCGGCCGTTGACAATTACCCCGGCGGGGACGGCGTTCACGTCCCCCAGCCGGGTATAGCGCCGCAGCTGGCTGCGCACCCGGGCCACCAGCTCCTGCATGCTGAAGGGCTTGGTCACGTAGTCGTCCGCCCCCATACTCAGGCCCAGCACCTTGTCGCTCTCCTCGCTCTTGGCTGACAGCACAATCACCGGCAGGTTCCGCCTCTCCCGGATACGCAGCACGGCAGAAAGCCCGTCCAGCCGCGGCATCATCACGTCCATCAGAATCAGCCGCAGATTGGGGTCCACCGCCTTGTCCAGTGCCTCCATGCCGTCGTAGGCCTGGAGAACCTGCCAACCCTCCTTCTCCAGGGCCGCCGCGATGGCGCCTACAATTTCCCTGTCGTCGTCCACCACCAAAATGGTCTCGTTGCTCATTGGGTTTTCTCCTTCCTCGTTCGCTGGGGACAGTCTATCAGAAGTTTCTTACAAAACAAGAGGGATATCTCTTACGGATTTCTTACATTTTACGCTTTATGCCAAAGGAGTGCAAGTAGGGGCCGCCGTCCTCGGCGGCCCGCTGAAAATGAACCGGCCAATTGTGTAAATGCGGGGCGCCGAGGGCGGCGCCCCCTACCTGGCGTGTCCCGATTATAGAATGCGCGTTAGGACACGCTCAAAATCCGCTTCCCACTGGACAAACCGTTCCGTTTATGCTACAATACTCCCGACGAGTTTTTACCATCTCGTCCAAGCGCCGGAAAATTTTTCAATCCGGCGTTCGTTCGGCGGTCTGCCGCCGTTCTCTAAACAAAAAATGGAGGTTTTTTTATGTGCAAATTCACGGTTCGAGACATTACCTTAGCCGCCATGGTGGCGGCGCTCTACGCGGTGCTGGGATATTTTGGGGATATCTTTGGCCTGACCTATGGCCCGATCCAGTGCCGCTTTGCCGAAGCCCTTACCGTTCTGCCCTTTGTGTTCCCCGCCGCCGCGCCGGGACTGGTCGTGGGGTGCTTCCTTACCAACCTGCTTTCCCTCTATGGTCCTTTTGACATCGTATTCGGTACCCTGGCCACCGCCATTGCCGCTTGGCTCACCATGAAGATGCCCCGCTGGTATCTGGCGGCGCTGCCCCCCATCCTGGTCAATGCCGTCATCCTGCCGCCCATGTGGGCCTGGGCGGAGGTTGGCACGGTGGATGCCGCGTTCTGGGCGGCCTGCGGGTTCAACGCCCTGACGTTTATCCCAGGCGAGGCCCTGGTCTGCTATGTGCTGGGAACGCTGCTGCTCACCGCTCTGCCCCGGGTGCCCGTTCTGCGGCCCTTTGTCCAAAAGCGGAGACTGGCCCAGCCCTGAAACGAACAAGACCGCCCGGCCGGGCGGTCTTGTTGCTTATTCTTCGTTCTCCAAAAAGTAGGAGGCCTCCATGTCCGCCGTGGCCAGGGCGAAGGCCAGGGGATACATCCGCAGGGCCTGGCCCACGGTGCGGTTGTCCTCCGGGCCGGAAAAGCCCATGTGCCAGCGGATGGCCATGGCCTCCTCCCGGGTGAGCCGGATAAAGCCGTTGGTGATGTACACGCTTTTCTCGCCGTGGCCGTAGGGCAGGGGGTCGTCAAAGGTGTAGGAGGGCACCTTGGTCCACTGGCCGGTAGCGTCGTCCTTCACATTGCGGAAACTCTTCTTGTAGCAGCCGATTTTGCACAAGTCGTGACACAGGGCCACAATGGCGATGGACTCGCCGCTGTAGTCCAGGCCGTAGAGCTCCTGCACCCGTTCCCGCTGGAGGTAGTCCACCAGGCAGTGGTAGACATTCAGGCTGTGCTCGCACAGCCCGCCCTCATAGGCCCCGTGGTAGCGGGCGGAGGCGGGGGCGGTAAA
>CATONV010000121.1 GCA_951801655.1 uncultured Oscillospiraceae bacterium
TAATAAAGGAGTTGAATACTATGCAGGCAATCATCGTAACCGGCGGCAAGCAGTACAAGGTGGCGCAGGGTGACACTCTGTTCATCGAGAAGCTGGAGGCCGAGGCCGGTCAGGCCGTCACCTTCGACCAGGTGCTGGCCATCCTGGACGGCGACAAGGCCACCTTCGGCTCTCCCACCGTGGAGGGCGCCTCCGTTGCAGCCACCGTGGTGAAAAACGGCAAGGGCAAGAAGATCCGCATCTTCAAGTACACCCCCAAGAAGGGCTATCGTAAGCGCCAGGGCCACCGTCAGCCCTATACCAAGGTGGAGATCGGCGCCATCAAGGCCTGATGACCACCGTCACGTTTCATACTGAGGGCAGCCGTATTATCGGCTTTGCGATGCAGGGTCACAGCGGCTACGCCCCCCAGGGAGAAGATATCGTCTGCGCCGCCCTCACCAGCGCCGTCCGCCTGATCGAGTGCGCCGTCAACGACGTGCTGGGGCTGGAGGCCTCGGTAAAGGTGCGGGACAAAGACGCGTCCATCTCCCTCAAGCTCCCCAACGGACTGGATCAGACCAGCGGCAAAACCTGCCAGACCCTTCTGGCGGCCCTGCTGGTTCACTGCGTCCAGCTGGCGGAGGAGTACCCTGAAAATATTACCGTCTTGGAGGTGTAAGAGATGCTGAATATCGGTTTACAGTTTTTCGCCCATAAAAAGGGCGTGGGCTCCACCCGCAACGGCCGTGATTCCAAGGCCAAGCGGCTGGGCGTGAAGCGGGGCGACGGCCAGTTCGTGCTGGCCGGCAACATCCTGGTCCGCCAGCGGGGCACCCACATCCACCCCGGCGTCAACGTGGGCAAGGGCAGCGACGACACCCTGTTCGCCATGAAGACCGGTCGCGTGAAGTTCGAGCGCCTGGGCAAGGACCGCAAGCAGGTCTCCATCGTGGAGGAAGCCGCTGCGGAGTAACATTCGCCAAAAAAAGCCGCAAACGGATTTCGTTTGCGGCTTTTTCTTCAATCTGTTTTCTATGGTACTGGAGGGTTGCAAATGGCCGAACGACCTGTATTTTATGTTCATAACGGAATGGTTGTGAGCAAAATGTATTCCTTTGAGTGGTTTCCTGGATTTTCCCTGTCCCAAAAGCAAAAATCCATAGAGAGCCTGCATGACGCGGTACGAACAGCGGACGCCGCCGCCAAATCTTTGGAGGTCAGTACAAAAAGTAAGGAACCACTTGGGATAAAGCTGAGTGCCTTCAACCTGAAATTGAACGGGTATACCCTTGAAAATGTTTTTCAAAGCGCAAAGGTCTTTGAAAACGGCGGCCCTTACCCTGATCTGCTGGAGGTGCCGCCGAAAGAGGCAAAACGGGATGAGAGATTGAGAAATTCCGGACCTTTAAGGGCGTTCCGCTATCAAAACGAAGATTTTCCCCTGATTCCAAAAACAGTGTTTTATGATTATATTTATTTGGCCGCGGTGAAGGAATCGCTGACCGGGGACGAAATCAAAACCGTTTCAGACTATCATTATTTTACTGATATTGAATTCAATCCGGCAAAGAGTATCAATACTCAGGCGAGGACCGTTCCTGTTCTGAAATTGATTCTGGATGAATATGGCCGTTTGCCGGATTTTTCAAGGGATGACTTTATCCAATACCATAAAAAACATGTTGTTTCGTGAGAAGGAGGTTTTTTATGGATATCCGTGAAAAGCAGCACAGCGGACTGCTGTATCTCCCCGGCGACCCGGAACTTCAGCGGGTGCAGCTGCAATGTCTGGACCGGCTGCACGAATTCAATCAGGTGAAACCCTCCGACCTGGAGAAAAAGACTGCCCTCCTGCGGGAAATGTTCGCCGAGATCGGGGAAAACTGCTACATCGAGACGCCCCTCCGCGCCAACTGGGGCGGGCGGCACGTCCACTTTGGGAAAAATATCTACACCAATTTCAACCTGACTTTGGTGGACGACACCCACATCTACGTGGGGGACTACTGTCAGATCGGTCCCAACGTGGTGCTGGCGACCGCAGGGCACCCCATCCTCCCCGAGCCGCGGGAGAAGGGCTATCAGTATAACGCCCCTGTCCGCATCGGCCGCAACTGCTGGCTGGGGGCCAACGTGGTGGTGGTCCCCGGCGTGACCATCGGCGACAACGTGGTGGTGGGCGCGGGGAGTGTGGTCACCCGGGACCTGCCCGACAACGTGGTGGCCGTGGGCAACCCCTGCCGGATTTTGCGGGAAGTAAACGACCACGACCGGGAATACTACTTTAAGGACCGAAAAATTGATCTGAACCTGTAAGGAGGCAGACCTGTGGAACAATGGCTGTATGTTATGTTTATTGAGAAGACCAAGTCCTACAACAAGTTGACCAGGGCCGCCGTGGAGAGGCATGTGGCCAACCTGAAAGCCCTGGACGAGGCCGGACACATTGAACTGGCCGGAGTGTTCAAGGGCTACCCCGGCGTGGCGGGGATGTATATTCTCCGCGCGGAGAGTCTGGAGGAGGCGGAGGAGCTGTGCAAACAGGAGCCCCTGGTGGTGGAGGGCTTTGCCACCTACAAGCTGAAAACCCTCCAGCCCGCGAATCATGAAAACAACTATCTGCTTTAAACGCAGCTTTTGATTAGAAGGAGGTGCCCAAATGGCAGCACCCTTTGTAGATACAGCGAAGATCACCGTTCTCTCCGGCAACGGAGGAAACGGCGTGGTGTCCTTCCACCGGGAGAAGTACGTGGCCAACGGCGGCCCCGACGGGGGCGACGGCGGCCGGGGCGGGGACATCGTGGTGGAGGTCAACGACCACATGTCCACCCTGATGGACTTCCGTTACAAGCGCAAATACGTGGCGGGCAACGGGGCCGACGGCGCGGGCAAGCGGTGTACCGGCAAGGACGGAGAGGACCTGGTCATCCGGGTGCCCCGGGGCACCGTCATCCGGGACGCTGAGACCGGGGAAATCATCCGGGACATGTCCCAGACCGATCGGTTCGTGCTGTGCCGGGGGGGCCGGGGAGGCTGGGGCAACCAGCACTTTGCCACCCCCACCCGCCAAGTGCCCCGGTTCGCCAAGGCGGGCCTGCCCGGCCAGAGGCGGGATGTGGTGCTGGAGCTGAAGCTGCTGGCCGACGTGGGGCTGGTGGGCTTCCCCAATGTGGGCAAGTCCACGCTGCTCAGCGTGGTCAGCCGGGCCCAGCCCAAAATTGCCAACTACCACTTTACCACCCTCTACCCCAACCTGGGGGTGGTCTACGTGGAGGAGGGGGTGTCCTTCGTCATGGCGGACATCCCCGGCATCATCGAGGGGG
>CATONV010000122.1 GCA_951801655.1 uncultured Oscillospiraceae bacterium
TCCCGGTGGTAGGCCAGCATGCCCTCGTTGAAGTAGCTGCGGTCCAGGCCGATGACATCCTGGAGAACCTGATCGCCGTAGCGGCCCTGGTACTCGATATTGTGGATGGTGTACACCGTCTTGGCGCCGGCCAGCTCGGGAATGCGGTATTTCTCCTCCAGCAGGTAGACGGGGACCAGGGCGGTCTGCCAGTCGTTGCAGTGGATGATGTCCGGCGCCCAGCCCAGCTGGCCGGGAGTTTCGATTACAGCCCGGGAGAAGTAGGCGAAACGCTCGCAGTCGTCAAAGTGACCATAGAGCTGCCAGCGTTTGAAGTAATACTCGTTGTCCATAAACCAGAAGGTGACGCCCTGGTATTCCGTCTCAAAAATGCCGCAGTACACCTGACGCCAGGCCAGGGTGACGTTAAAGTACTTCAGAAAGGTCATTTTGGAGCGCCATTCCTCACTGATGCCCTCGTAGAGAGGCAGGATTACCTTGACCTCGTGGCCCTCGGCTGCCAGGGCCTGGGGCAGAGAACCGGCCACGTCGGCCAGACCGCCGGTCTTGATAAAGGGGGCCGCCTCAGAGGTCGCAAACAGAATTTTCATAAGATCACCTTTTCCAAAATTTTATTGGGTGTGTTGTAGGGGCGCATATCATGCGCCCGCTCGGGTCTAATCACGGCCGCAGGCGGATAATATCCGCCCCTACAGGCGTATGGGAAAATATTCATCAGACGCCCTCCCTTGTGAGGAGGGCGTCTGTTGAAAAATCAGACGACAGAACCCTTGGCAATGGCCAGGGGGTAGGTGGCGTGGCCCATGAGCATACGGCCCTCGTTCACCGTTACCTCCTTGTCCGCGATGACATAGGATAGGGAGGCCCCGGCTTTGACCACTGTGCCCTGCATTAGTACGCTGTTGGACACCTTGGCGCCCTTCTCTACCACTACGCCGCGGAAGAGAATGGAGTTTTCCACCTCGCCCTCGATCTGACAGCCGTCGGCCACCAGGGAGGAGATGGACTTGGACTCGGGGCCGTAGTAGGTGGAGGGATTGGACTGGTCCTTGGTGCGGATGGGGCGGGCGGTGTTGAACAGATCGGCCCGTACCGCCGGGTCCAGCAGCTCCTTGGAACGCTGGAAATAGTCTCCCACCGACTGGAAGCGGCCTACATAACCCTTATGGATGTAGGGCATCATTTTCAGGGACTTCATCCGGGGCTGGAGAACGCCGCGGCTGAAGTTGGTCACGTCGTGAGCGGAGCAGTAGTTGACCATGTCCATGAGCAGGCGCTTGGACAGAATGTAAATCTCCAGAGATTCCAGCGCCTTGTCAGCGGAGGTGGGGTGGACGGACAGATCGGTAATCCGGCCCTCCTCGCTGACCTCCACGTATTCGGAGAACTGGGGCGCGCCCTTCAGGGTGGGGGTACACACCATGGTGATATCGGCACCGGAATTCAGGTGCTGCTCAAAGACCTCGTTGACAGGCAGGTTGATGGCCACGTCGCCCCAGGCCAGCAGGACGTAGTCCTGACGGATATCCTCCAGGTAATCGTATACTCCGGCCAGGGCCTCCATGCTGCCCCGGTACTCGCCCTGCCCCTGCTCCGTGTAGCTGAAGGGGGGCAGAATACGCAGACCGCCGTGCTTGCGGCTCAGATCCCAGTCCTTGCCGGAACCCAGGTGGTCTAAAAGGGACTGATAGCTCTTATGAACCACTACGCCCACGTCAGTGATGCCGGCGTTGACACAGTTGGAGAGCATGAAGTCGATCAGGCGGTAGCGGCCGCCGAAGGGCAGGGAGCAGGTGTTGCGGGGACGGGTCAGTTCCCCCAGATTGGCGTCAGAGCGGTATGCGAACAGGATGCCGTGGAGATCGTTCATGCCTGCTCACCTCCTTTCACATCTTCGCGGATCATGGCTTTGGGCGAGACAACGGCCTTCTCGCCTACGGTGACTCCGCTGGCCACCACGGCAATGCCCCAGCCGTCGCTGCCGTCGGGAGCGGCGCCCACAACAGCCCCGGCCTCCACTGTGGCGTTTTCGGCGATGATGGAGTAGTAAACCTTGGCGCCCTGCTTTACTTTGGCCCCGGGCATAAGGATGGAGTATTGAATATCGGCCCCCTTCTCCACCGTGACGGTGTTGAACAGCACAGAGTTGGCCACTGTTCCGTCCACCTGGCTGCCGCCGGTGACCATGGAGTGGGAAATGGCGGCGTCAGGGCCGGTGACGTGGGGAGGTCTGATGGGCGTGCGGGCATAGATGGGCCAGCTGTCATCGTACATGTCCAGGCCGCTGCTGCTGCCGGCCAGCAGATCCATATTGGCGTCCCACAGCGAGTCGATGGTGCCGACATCCTTCCAGTAGCCTGCAAAGCGGTAGGCCATCAGCTTCTCGCCGGCGCCCAGCATGTTGGGGATGATGTTTTTGCCGAAGTCGTTGGAAGAGTTGGGATCGGCCTCGTCATCGATGAGGTATTTGCGCAGCTTGGACCAGGTGAACACATAGATGCCCATAGAGGCCAGGTTGCTCTTGGGCTGGGCGGGCTTCTCCTCAAACTCGTAGACCTTGTCGTCGGATTCCACGTTCAGGATGCCGAAACGCTTGGCCTCCTCCATGGTGACCTCCAGCACCGAGATGGTGCAGGCGGCTCCCGATTTCTTATGGAAGGATACCATCTCAGAGTAGTCCATCTTATAGATGTGGTCGCCTGAGAGAACGACCACATACTCAGGATCGTACAGATCCAGGAAGCCGATGTTCTGATAGATGGCGTTGGCAGTGCCCTTGTACCAGCTGCCCTTTTCACCCTCGCCCAGGTAGGGGGGGAGAATATGTACGCCGCCGTCAGACCGGTCCAGGTCCCAGGGCTGGCCGTTGCCCAGGTAGCTGTTCAGCTCCAGCGGGCGGTATTGGGTGAGAACACCCACAGTGTCAATACCGGAGTTGACACAGTTGGACAGGGGAAAATCAATGATACGGTACTTCCCTCCAAAAGGGACGGCGGGCTTTGCCACGTTGCTGGTCAGGGCGTAGAGACGGCTGCCCTGGCCGCCGGCCAGCAGCATGGCGACAACTTCTTTCTTCATGTTGT
>CATONV010000123.1 GCA_951801655.1 uncultured Oscillospiraceae bacterium
CTTTTTTAAAATCTTTTTTGTTCTCGCTGCTGCTGGCTGTCTGGGATGTCCTGTCCTCGCGGACAGCTTGGACATGATACCACCCTGCTCGAGCTTTGTCAATAGGTTTTTTCAAATTTTTTTAATTTTTTCCAAAATTCCCGTTTTTTGGCCGCTGCGGTCGTTTTTCCCCCTTAAAAGTCCGCCAACGAAAGACATTTGGCCGCAGGATTTCCTCTTGCGGAACCCCAATTCATGTGATACTCTTATTTAATAAGAAACCAGTCCACAGGAGGTATCCTCAACATGCCCATTAAAATTCCTGACTCACTGCCCGCCAGGGCCACGCTGGAAGGCGAGAACATCTTTGTAATGACCGAGTACCGGGCCATTCACCAGGACATGCGGCCGCTGAATCTGCTGCTGCTGAACCTGATGCCCACCAAGATCGTCACCGAGACCCAGCTGCTGCGCAAGCTGTCCAATTCCCCTCTTCAGGTCCAGGTAGAACTGCTCCAGATGGCCAGCCATACCTCTCAAAATACTGACGCGGACCACCTGTCCTCCTTTTACACCACCTTTGATCAGATCGAAGATCGAAAATACGATGGTATGATTATCACCGGAGCGCCGGTGGAGAACTACGACTTTACCGACGTGGACTACTGGCCCGAGCTTTGCAGAATCATGGAGTGGACCAAGACCCACGTCCACTCCACCCTCCATGTGTGCTGGGGCGCCCAGGCGGGGCTTTTCTATCACTACGGCATTCCCAAATACTCACTAGACAAAAAGCTCTTTGGCGTCTTCCCCCACCGGGCGTTGAAAAAGCAGTCCCCCCTGTTCCGCGGGTTTGACGATATCTTTTATGTGCCTCACTCCCGGCACACGGAAAACCGCGAGGAGGATATTCGGAACATTCCGGAGCTGGAGCTGCTGGCTGTGTCGGAGGAGGCCGGCGTCTTTGCCGTAAAGAGCGAGGACAACCGCCGGTTCTTTATCACCGGACACCCGGAGTACGACCCGGACACCCTGTCCCGGGAGTACTTCCGGGACAAGGACAAAGGTCTGCCCATTGATGTGCCCAAACACTATTTCCCCAACGACACCCCTACCCAGCCCCCCGTTGTCCAGTGGCGCTCCGCCGGGCAGCTGTTTTACACCAACTGGCTCAACTACTACGTCTATCAGACCACCCCTTACGACATCACACAAATTTGAGAGAGGGCGGCCCGATCCGGGCCGCCCTACTTCTTTTCCTTTCCCAACAGCTCCATCAGCCCCACCGCGATGAGAAATCCTCCGAAACATTTTCTCAGCAGTCCCACCTCTATTGCGGTGGCGGCCCAGGCGGACAGGGCGGCGCAGATTAGTCCCGTCCCAATGGCGGGGAGAAGGGCCGGTTTCTCAACATAGCCGTTTTTCACATGGGCGGGCAGGGCCAGCAGCCCGGCTGGGAGGAAGTACAGCAGGTTGATCCCCTGGGCCAGTCGCTGCTCCACACCGGCAAAGGCGGTCATGTAGACCAGCAGCAGGGTGCCGCCCCCTACGCCGAAGCCAGACAGCACCCCCGTAGCCGCCCCTACAACCAGCGGCAGTATCCAGTCGTTCACAGGAAACTCCTCACCCCTCCGTAGATTAGCAGCAGGCCGAAAGCCCGCTTCAGCCAGGGCATTTTCATCCCCTTGAACCACTTCCCTCCGGCCCAGCCCCCGGCGGCGCCGCCGACGAGGTAGGGCAGGGCCGCCATCAGGTCCAGCCCGCCCCGGAAGAAGTAAATCGCCACCGACAGGGCGCACAGGGGCAGGATCACCGCCACCGACGTGGCAAAGGCCTTCCGCTGGTCCAGCTCGCAGTAGCCCGTCAGCAACGGCACCAGCACCGAACCACCTCCGCCGCCGAAAAAGCCGTTGGCTACCCCGGCCAGGGCGCCGGCCAGGGCGTATTTCCATTTTGCCCGCAAAAAACCGCCCCCTTTTGGCTTAGTGTGCCTGAAAGGGGGCGGTTTATGTATCCAGGGCGCGGTATTCCTCCAGCAGGCGGTCCACCATGGCCCGAAACAAAAAGGCATTGACAGTGCCCTCCTCCGTTTTTTCAGCGCCCCGATGGAGGGCATTTATCATGTTCTGCCACGTTCCAGGCTTCCTCTCCACTGAGTACACCGCCGCCGTGATTACGGCGTTTATCGGCTCTTCTCCAATCTCCCAGCTTACCTTAGCCTCCACCAGCCGCGGATTTTTCTTCTCCATAACCATGCCCTCATAAAAATATTTTGTCTTGTCCTGTTATAGGACAGCCCATTCTGAACCATAGTCTATTCTAAGTTTTGTCTTCTGTCAAGACAAAGAGGTGAGACTATGGCAAGAATTATTGACGGAAATGATAAGAACATGGTAGGCAGTCAAGTAAGGCGGCTCCGAATCGAGAGGGGCTTGAGCCAGCAGATGTTGTCCACCAAGCTGGAAACTCTGGCAATCTATATCTGCCGTGGTTCGATTTCAAGGATTGAGGACAAGCAACGAACTGTAACAGACATTGAATTATACGGACTTGCTGAGATACTCGGCGTATCCATTGAGAGTCTGTTTGAAAAATAGAAAGCCGCCCGATTGGGCGGCTTTTTTCATTCTGCCAGCTTGTCTAACAGTGCGGCCAGCTCCTCCAGCTTGGGGCCTGGATCGCCGGAGGCGACCGCCTCCCGGACGCAGCAGTCCATGTGGGCCCGGAGGACCATGCGGTTGGCCTTCTTCAAAATGGATTGGGCGGCCATAATCTGGCTAGAGACATCCAGACAGTAGCGATCCTCCTCCACCATCTTCAAAATGCCGTCGATCTGGCCCCGGGCGGTCTTCAGCAGCCGGTTAACCTGGGCGTGGTCGGCCTTCACTGGACGGACACCACCTCATACCCCGCCTCAGTGATGGCATCGGTAAGGACCTGGTTGTCCACGTCCTTGTCCAGGGTCAGGGTGGCGGACTTCCCCTCCAGGCTCATCTCCACGGCGGACACGCCGTCGATGGCGGACAGGGCCTTCTCCACCCG
>CATONV010000124.1 GCA_951801655.1 uncultured Oscillospiraceae bacterium
CGGCACCGGCATGGCCAAGACCGGCGGCAACTACGCCGCCTCCCTCCGGGCCGGCGACCGGGCCGAGGCCAAGGGCTATACTCAGGTGCTCTGGCTGGACGGCCTCCACCGCAAGTATATTGAGGAGGTCGGCGCCATGAACGTGATGTTCAAGGTGAACGGCAAGATTCTCACGCCCGACCTGAACGGCTCCGTGCTGGACGGCATCACCCGCCGCTCCTGCATCCAGCTGCTTAAGGACTGGGGCTACGAGGTGGAGGAGCGCCGCATTTCCGCCGAGGAGCTGTTTGAGGCGGCCAAGAAGGGCACCATGGAAGAAGCCTGGGGCACCGGCACCGCCGCCGTGGTCTCCCCCATCGGCGAGCTGGCCGAGGGCGATGAGAAGGTCATCATCAACAACAACCAGATCGGCCCCGTCACCCAGAGACTCTACGACGAGCTCACTGGTATCCAGTGGGGCCGGGTGGCCGATCCCCACGACTGGATCATGAAGCTGTAAGCAGAAAGGACCCCGGAGGGCACGTCGTCCTCCGGGGTTTTTTTGACGGATCAGAGGGCCTGAAGCAGACAGAGGACCAGTCCGTAGATCACGCTGGCGCTGATGCCGAAGACCAGCACAGGCCCCGCCACGGTAAACAGTTTGGCCGCAGTACCGGTGACCAGGCCCTCGCTCTTAAACTCCAGCGCCGGGGACACCATGGCGTTGGCAAAGCCGGTGATGGGCACCAGAGTGCCCGCCCCCGCCCGCTTGGCCAGCTTGTCGAACACCCCCAGGCCGGTGAGCAGCGCGGCGGCAAAGATAAGGGTGACCGAGGTGGCCGTCCCCGCCTGCTCCTTATCCAGGCCGTAGCTCTGGTACAGGTTAGTCAGGCCCTGGCCAATGGTGCAGATGGCGCCTCCCACCAGAAAGGCCCACAGGATGTTTTTGCCCATTGGGGAGGGCTTTGATTTCTCGTTGACCAGCTTGCCGTAGTCCTGGTTTGTCATGCGTATCTCTCCTTCCAAGCTTTCCACTAGGTTCTCCCGTCCCGGAAAAAATTATGCGCGGCCGTATGAAAAGATATGCTGGCGCATAAATTGTACCGGAAGGAGTGAGAAAGGTGTTCTATCCCAAACGACAGCTGGTTATAACCTGGATTGCCGCCGTCCTGGCCGGCTGCGTCCTCCACTTTTTGTACGGCTGGTGGCCCAACGCCGTTACCGCTCTGTTCTCGCCGGTAAATGAGAGTCTGTGGGAACATGTAAAGCTGGTATTCTGGCCTCTCCTGGGGGCGGCGCTGGTCCTCAATCGAGGTCGTCCCGGCGGGATCCGGCCCTGGCTGCTGGCGCTGCCCCTGATGTGCGCGCTGATGCTGGCGCTGGGCTGGGTATACCACATGATGCTGGGGGGCGAGGCTATGTGGGTTGATATCGCCGTCTACGTCCTGGTGATGGCCCTGGGCTTCTGGCTGGCCACCCGGTTCTCCGGCCCATTTCAGGGCGTCAAGTGGTTCCTCCCCGTCCTAGCCGTCATCGCCCTGGGCCTTCTCATCGGCTGGTTCACCCTCTATCCTCCGGAAGGACTTCTCTTCCGGGATCTGTCGGCCGTGGGGTCCTGGCTGCCTCTGCCCTGTTAAAATTTTGTGAGTTGAATTTTTCCTCTCCCCTCCTTCTTCTGCTACAATTGCACAAAAAGGAGGGGAGCAGTTTGATTCTATACAGTGCGAAAGGCTTGACATCCCTCTCTCAGTCTCGGGAGCTGCTGGCCCTGGCGGTTCGGGAGACGTGGGGTCTGTCCCCTCTGCCGGCAATCGCCCGCCACGAGAGAGGCAAGCCCTACTTCCCGGAACACCGGAACCTCCACTTTAATCTGTCTCACAGCGGCGATCTGGCCCTGTGCAGTCTGGACACCGCCCCGGTGGGAGTGGACATCCAGATCGTGAAGGCATGGCGGCCCGGTCTTCCACAGCGGGTGTTCTCCCGGCAGGAGCTGGACTGGCTGGCGGGTCAGCCCGACCTCTGGCCCGCCTTCACCCTGCTGTGGACCCTGAAGGAGGCCCGGGCCAAACAGACAGGCCAGGGGCTGACCTCCTCCATCCGGGACATCCGGGTCCCCCTGCCGGAAGAGGGGCCTGTTCAATGGGACGGGCTGTGGTTTCGCACCTGGACCGGCCCGGGCTGGGCGGCGGCGGTGTGCGGGAATTCGGAGCCCCCGGAAAAAATTCTTGAAAAAGTGCTTGACATTCCCACTGAATTGGGGGCAAATTAGCAGAGGACGGCCTTACGGCCGTCCCCATTTTTCAGACCGCGTCCAAGCAGGCGGCCAGCTGTTTTTGAAATTCTCCGTCCGCATCGGAGAGGTAGTGCCAAATGGCGTGGAATGCGCCGGTATACTTACTCCCCGCCCCCTCCAGACCGATTACCATAATCCGTACCGCCTCTAATCCATCCGAAATTCGCTGGGCGGATTCCTCCAGAGCCAACAGATTGCTTTTTATATCCATGATAAAACTCCTTGTTTTTCACCGGGAGTTGTGGCATAATCAGATTTGCCATAACTCCTTGGTTTTGGTAAATAGGGTGTTGGTCTTTTAAAGCGGGGCCAGCACTCTATTTTTATTGGCCGAGTTCTTCGTCAACCTTTTCGTTGAGCCATTGGGTCTTTGTCTTGTTCTTCTCTTTCAATTTTTCTGTCAACGCTTTTAGCTTTTCGCGGGAAAGAGGAACACTGAACTGCCCAATCGTCTCACGCCGCTTCCGGTAATACTCAGCCCGGCTCTTGTTTGGCAATGCTTCACCTCCTCTTGCTAGCTTCTATATTATTATGAAGCTAGCAATTGGTCAAGAAAAAAATTAGGGGGCAGCTCGAAAGCTGCCCCTTTTTATCAGTGCTTCTGGAAGAAGGCCACGGCGATGGCGCCGGGGCCCACGTGGGTGCCGATGGTGCCCCCCAC
>CATONV010000125.1 GCA_951801655.1 uncultured Oscillospiraceae bacterium
GCCGCGTTGCACCTTCGGCACCCGGTAAACGAGCTTCTCCAGAGTCACATCCACGTGCAGTCCTCATCCCCTTGGGGGGACGCCTGAGAGTGTTACTCCTTCGGCAGGCCCTACGGCCGTTTTCCTGCGCGCTTCGTCTGTCCCTATTCAATTACTAAAATACCATACCACAATCCAGCGGCTTTTGTCAACGTCTGACGGACAATAATACGCCGAACACGGAATTTTTAGCTAATCAAACGAAGAAAGCGGAATTTTTGTTCGATAAAGTTTACAATTTGCTCTTTTTTTGCGGGGGCGGGTGTGGTATACTGATTTAGATTATGGATTTTGAGTGTTTGTAGGGCATGACCACCGGGCACGCCGCTTACCTTGGCACAGACGGCGCGCTGTGGTCGTCGCGCCCTACGGCTTGTAGGGGCTGCGGAAACCGGGGGGCGGCCGCAGGCCGCCCCGACACACAAAATTCCCTTCATAACATTACAACCGAGAGGTGTTTTACACATGAGCCTGTTAACCAAGCTGTTTGGAACCTCCTCCCAGCGGGAGCTGAAGTCCATCTATCCCATCGCCGACAAGGTGGACGCCCTGGAGGAGGAGTACAAAGCCCTCACCGATACCCAGCTCCAGGCCAAGACTCCGGAGCTGAAGGAGCGCCTGGCCCAGGGAGACACCCTGGACGACATTCTCCCCGAGGCCTTCGCCGCCTGCCGAGAGGCCGCCTGGCGTGTCCTGGGCCTGCGGCCCTACCGGGTGCAGGTGGTGGGCGGCATCGTCCTCCATCAGGGCCGCATCGCCGAGATGAAGACCGGCGAAGGCAAGACCCTGGTGGCCACCCTCCCCGCCTACCTCAACGCCCTGGCGGGCAAGGGGGTACACATCGTCACCGTCAACGATTACCTGGCCAAGCGCGACTCGGAGTGGATGGGCAAGGTCTTCCGCTTCATGGGGCTGACCGTGGGCCTGGTGATCCACGGCGTGATGGGCGAGGAGAAGAAAGCCGCCTATCAGGCGGACATCACCTACGGCACCAACAACGAGTTCGGCTTTGACTACCTGCGGGACAATATGGCCATCTACTCCCAGGAGCTGGTCCAGCGGGGGCACGCCTTTGCCATCGTGGACGAGGTGGACTCCATCCTCATCGACGAGGCCCGCACCCCTCTGATTATCTCCGGCCAGGGGGAGAAGTCCACCCAGCTGTACACGGTGGTGGACCAGTTCGTCGCCCGGCTGAAGTGCCAGCGGGTGCGGAAGGTGGACGAGAAGGAGGAGGAAGACGTCGATATCGACGCCGACTATATCGTAGACGAGAAGGCCAAAACTGCCACCCTCACCGCCCGGGGTATTCGGAAGGCGGAGGAGGCCTTCCAGGTGGATAACCTGGCGGACATGGAGAACACCACCCTGTCCCACCACATCAACCAGGCCATCAAGGCCCGGGGCGTCATGAAGCGGGACATCGACTATGTGGTGAAGGACGGCCAGGTCATCATCGTGGACGAATTTACCGGTCGACTCATGTTCGGTCGGCGGTATAACGAGGGATTGCACCAGGCCATCGAGGCCAAAGAGGGAGTGGAGGTGGCCAACGAGTCCAAGACGCTGGCTACCATCACCTTCCAGAACTACTTCCGTCTGTACGACAAGCTCTCCGGTATGACGGGCACCGCCCTCACCGAGGAGGAGGAGTTTGGCACCATCTACGAGCTGGACATTGTGGAAATCCCCACCAACAAGCCTCTGGCCCGTGTGGACCAGCCCGACGTGGTGTATAAGAATGTCCCCGGCAAGCTGCGGGCCATCGTGGAGCAGATTGAGACCTGCCACGCCAAGGGCCAGCCGGTGCTGGTGGGCACCGTGTCCATCGAGAAGTCGGAGGAGCTGGCCGCACTGCTGAAGCGCAAGGGCATTAAGCACAACGTTCTGAACGCCAAGAACCACGAGAAGGAAGCGGAGATCGTGGCCCAGGCGGGCAAGTTCGGGGCGGTCACCGTGGCCACCAACATGGCCGGCCGCGGCACCGACATTATGCTGGGGGGCAACGCCGAGTTTCTGGCCAAGGCCGATTTGCGCAAGGCGGGGATGAGCGATGAATTGATTGCTGAGGCCACCGGCTTTGCCGAGACCGACAACCAGGAGATTCTGGATGCCCGGAAGAAATTCTCTGAGGCTGAAGCCAAATATAAAGCCGAGATCCAGGAGGAGGCCGACAAAGTGCGTGCCGTGGGCGGCCTGTTCATCCTGGGCACCGAGCGCCACGAGTCCCGCCGCATCGACAACCAGCTGCGGGGCCGTGCCGGTCGTCAGGGCGACCCGGGCGAGACCAGGTTCTTCCTCTCCCTGGAGGACGACATCATGCGCCTGTTCGGCTCCGAACGGGTGTACAACCTGATGGAAAAGCTGGGCGTGGACGAGGACACCCCCATCGACGCCAAGATGCTCTCCGGCGCCATTGAGAACGCCCAGAAGCAGGTGGAGTCCCGAAACTTCCAGACCCGGAAAAACGTACTGCAGTACGACGACGTGATGAATACTCAGCGTGAGATTATCTACAAGCAGCGCCGCCAGGTGCTGGACGGAGAGGATCTGCAAAACTCCATTCAGAATATGCTGCGCACCATGATATCCAACGCTGTCGCTGGCCACATGGGCGAGCAGAAGCACATGGACGGGGGGAATTTCCAGGAGGCGGTGTCCCACTTCCGGAGTATGTTTCTGCTCCCGGGCGAGCTGATGCTGTCCGATGAGGAACTGCAAAAATACGATGTCGAGGGCCTGACCCAGCTGGTGCTGGACAAGGCATCTGAGGCATACGTCCGCAAAGAGAAGGAGATCACGCCTCCCCTTATGCGGGAGCTGGAGAGGGTCATCATGCTCCGGGTGGTGGACGAGTACTGGATGGACCACATCGACGCCATGACCGAGC
>CATONV010000126.1 GCA_951801655.1 uncultured Oscillospiraceae bacterium
GGGTACCGATCACCACCTGGGCCTCTCCCCGGCGGGCCCGCTTCCACTCGTCGTATCTCTCCCCCGCCCGGAGGGAGCTGTGAAGAACCGCCACCTGCCGCCCGAAATGGGAGGCGAAAATCCGCAGAAGCTGGGGGGTGAGAACAATCTCAGGCACCAGCACCAGCGCCGTCTGTCCCCGGGAGAGGACCGCCTGAATGAGGCGAATATATACCTGTGTCTTGCCGCTGCCTGTCACGCCGTAGAGAAGGGCGGCGGCGGGACCATCCCGCCGGGCCAGGGCGTCCAGGCCCTCAAAGGCCGCCTGCTGCGCCTCGTTGAGCGCCGGGGGCGGCGCCGGGTCCACGTCCTCCAGGGGCGTGCGCCGCAGCACCTCCTGCTTTTCCAGGGTTAGGATGCCGCTCTTCTCCAGCGACTTCAGCGTCTGGGGAGAAGCCCCGGTGAAATAGCACAGGTCCTTAACCGAAGCGGCGCCCAGCGCGCACAACAGCTCGGTCACCGCGTAGCGCAAAGGGGCGGCCTTTCGCCGGGGGGCCACCATGGCCATGGCGTCCTCTGCCGGGACGGCCAGCACCGCCAGCTTCTCCGTCTTGTCTCCCACCGCTCGCCTGGCTCCGGTCTCCAGCTCGGCCACGCCGGCCTCGGTCAGCCGCCTGATGGCGGGGTTTGGGTCCCTGGCCCCAAAGGCCAGACGAATCTGCTCCATGTCTCCCTTTCCGCCCCAGCTCCACAGCAGATCCAGCAGCTGCACAGCTGTCGAAGCGCCCTCGGCGGCGGCGTAGGCCTTTGCCCGGTCCACTCCCTGCCTGATGGCTACCTGATCCTTCAGGGAGAAGTACAGCCCCGCCGGCAGCATAGCCTTCACACAGTCGTATACTGTGCAGAAGTACTGCTCCCGCATCCACAGGGCCAGCTGAATCGCCTTTTCATCCAGCACCGGCTCCGGATCCAGGGTCGCCTGGATGGACTTGAGCGCCTCGCCCGCCGAGGGCGCCTCATAAATGGACAGCACCAAACCGTCCGACCCCCGGTTCCCCGCCGAGAACGGAACCAGCACCCGCATGCCAGGTCTCAGACGTTCCTCCAGCTCCCGGGGCACCAGATAGTCATAGGGCTTGTCAATGGCGTAGACAGCCTTGGCGACAGCCACCTTTGCGATTTTTCTTGACACAGCTGTCACCCCACCTGAAACACCGGGCCGCCCGGGCCTTTGTCTCTTTCGTCCCCTTCCCCGGCGGGAAAACCGGCGACCCGCCTCATCGGTCCTGTCCAATCAATTGGGGCGGCCAGAGCACCGCCCCTCTGTTTGTTCAAGCTTCTTCTGTCTCCTCGTTCCTGTCCTCCAGCTCGCCGTCGGCCACCGCCTGGATGGCGATGCTCACCGGCTTCTCCGCCAGCGGCTCGCCGGCCATCTCGGCCTCCCGGGCAATACGCCGGGCCTTACAGGCCACCACGTTCACCAACTCATAACGGCTGGGCACTCTCGCCAGCAGGTCCTTCATCGCAGGTTCAAGCATCATAATGAAAACTCCTTACTTGTTTTTCAGCGTTTTACAGAGGCGGTTATATACCGCTTCTCTTGTAAAACACGCTTTGGGGTCCTTCGGGCAGATCATATCCGCCCCCGCATGACATTCTTACGCAAACTGGGTCAAAATAGACTTTCGATTTTCCACCCGGCACTCTGCGGCTGTGAGGATTGCCTCAATCTCTGCCACCGCCCCCGATACCTTGTCGTTGATCACCAGGTAGTCATAATTCGGGATCTCCCGGAACTCCCCCCGGGCCTTCTCCAACCGACCGGCAATCACATCCTCACTGTCGGTATTTCGGCGGTGGAGACGGCGGGACAGCTCCTCAAAGGAGGGCGGGATGATAAAGATAAACAGGGCGCCGGGGCACCGGGACCGCACTTTGGCCGCGCCCTGGACCTCAATGTCCAGCAGCACGTCCACCCCCGCGTCCAGTTGTTCCTGGATGGCCTTCAGGGAGGTGCCGTAGTAGTTGTCCACATACTCGGCGTACTCCAGCAGCTCGCCGGCGGAAATCATTCTCTCAAACTCCGTTCGGTCCACAAAATTGTAGTTCACCCCGTTCTGCTCCCCCACCCGGGGCTGCCGGGTGGTGTAGGACACGGAGAAATAAATATGATTCCGCTGGCTGAGCAACTCCGCGATCACGGTGCTCTTGCCCACGCCCGACGGCCCGGACAGCACAATCAGCTGGCCCTTTTCTCTCTTCATGTCTCCTCCTCTCCGCCGTCCCTCTCTCCGCCCTCCAGACGGCCGGCGATGGTCTCCGGAGAGAGGGCAGACAGCACCACATGGTCGTTATCCATAACCAGAACCGCCTTGGTTCGTCTGCCGTAGGTGGCGTCGATGAGGACGCCCCTCTCCCTGGCCTCCTGGGCCATTCGTTTGATAGGGGCGGACTCAGGACTCACCACCGCCACCAGCCTGTGGGCAGAAACCAGGCTGCCAAAGCCGATATTGATAAGCTGCACTCCATCCCCTCCCACCATTCTTTTCCGTAGGGCGCGGCGAGGTCGCCGCGCCCTGTCTTCTCCGTATTTTCGGTGTGCCGTGTCGTCACGCCACGCAGGCGGACCACTTCTACTCGATATTCTGCACCTGTTCCCGGATTTTCTCAATCTCCGCCTTGATATCCACCACCTGGGCGGAAATCTCAATGTCGCTGCACTTGGACCCGATGGTGTTGGCCTCCCGGTTGAACTCCTGGATCAAAAAGTCCAGCTTTCGTCCGGTGGCTCCCCCCTTGGAGAGCATCTCCCGCAGCTGACCGATGTGGCTGCGCAGGCGGACGGTCTCCTC
>CATONV010000127.1 GCA_951801655.1 uncultured Oscillospiraceae bacterium
CGGCGGAGGCCGTTTGGGCCGCTCTCACCGCCAGGCGCAGCCTCATGCGGCGTAAGTAGGTGGGCGTTCCACCAAAAACATTTCATTCAGCGGCGCGGCGGCCCAAGCCTTTTGGCTATGGGCCGCCGCGCTGTTTAGATGCCGCCGAACCGGTGATTTCTGGCGGTCTCCGATTTTCTGGTTTCACAAAACCCTCTACTCCATCAAAAACCGCGCCCAATTGCTGTCCGCCTGCTCCATGGCCTCGTCCAAGGTGAGTTCGTCGCTGACATACTGCCCCAGCGGCTCGACCACGGCGGAGTACCACCCGGTGATCTGGTCAAAGCGGGCGTAGGGCACGTTCATGGCCTTCTGCATCTGTCGGAAGTGTGCCTCCATTTGCTCTGGGTCGCTGCCCTGGCCCTTCCATTGCGATTTATAATATTCAAGGTACCGCTCCTGTGCCGCGGTGTTGGCAGGCAGGGTGTCCCTCGTATAGCTGTAACTGCTCTCCAACGTCATGGCGTCGGCGCTGGCCAGATATTGCAGGAACTCCCACGCCGCCTCCTGGTTTTTCGAGCGCTGGGAGATGGCCCAGCAGAAGGCGTAGCCCTGCCGCTTCTCGCTGACCTCCCCCAAGGGGTACGGGGCCGCCTGTAAACGTAGGCCGTGTTTGTCTTCCGCCATTTCCATGCGGCGTACTAGGTCACTCACATAGCCGCTGTCCATTCCACCGCTGAGGATGAGGGCTTTGGAGGCGTTGCCGTCAGAGCGAAGCAGTTGGGTGCTGCCGGACAGCGCCTTGAACTTCTCCAAAAGCTGGCGCAGATAGGGCTGGTCCAGCTGGACGCTGCCGTTGGCCTGGGGAAGGTCGTACAGGTTGCCCAGCAGAATGTCTTGAACAATCTGCTCTTTGGAGCCGTACATTCCGATCCCCGCGTCGGATATCTCCAAGGAGAGGTCCGTGCCCTGCTCCTTCCACCTCAGCGCTAGGTCCAACAGCTGAGACCAGGTGACCGTATACGGGTCGATGTTCAGCTCATCCAGCAGCTCCTGGTTCCAAACGTAGTAGTTGGGCCGCACCCCCAGGGGCAGTCCCCGGATAGCGCCGTCCTCCCCCCGCAGGGGCTCCAGGAGATTGTCCGGCAGCTCATCCCGGAAGGGGCAGGCATCCAGATAGCCGGACAGGTCGGCAAAGGCGTCGGTCTCGGTCATGGTCTCAGTGCCCAACCCGGAGCCGGTCACCATCACCAAGTCCCCCACGTCCCCGGTCATCACCCGCAGGGCGATCTGGTCCTTGTACTCTGTGGCGTTCTTTTGCAGTTCCTCCCGGGATAGGAACTGGGTGTCCCAAACCAGCTCCACCTCCGGGTGGTCCCGCAGGTAATTGCGGGCCGCGGCGGCGATGCTGTCCACCTGATAGGGCGCGGTAATGGTCAGCGTCACCATGTCCGCCGGGTCCACATGGATGCGATCCGGCTCCAGCACGTACAGGTTCCGCCAGTACACAGGGTTCTCCTTATCGCTGACGTCAAAGGAAAAGCAGTTAAAATAGAGGCGGTTTTGGCCGTCCACCGCACAGGAAGAGTAGGTTCTGTCCCCGCCAATCCAGTTGTCCAACCCGGCCACGTCGCTTTCTAAATCCACCAAGAGCTGGGCCTCTCCCGTCTCCAGGCTTACCTGGAGGAGCTTTTTTTCATAGCCGTACAGGAGGAAGAGTCCGCCTCCGTCCGTATAGGATAGGTCAGTGGGTATCCTGTAGAGCAGCTCGTCCAAAGAGACCAGCCAAAGCTCTGCCTTTTGTTCAACGGAATATTTTACCAAGGAATAGTTGACTACAGTGCCGTCTCGCTTCTGCACCAAAAGATACAAGCTCTCGTCCTCACCAAAGCAGAAGGATGTAACATTTTCCCAGGTAGATACCACCTCTGCCGTCCCAGCGGATGTGTCCACCAGCTGAGTCTCCATATTGTAGAAGGAGAGTACAAAGCAGCCGTCCCGAACCGCCATGGTTTGAGGCCCCACATCGAATGAGAAGAAGAACACATCGTTTTCCGAAACGTCTTTCCGGCAGGGGGCCAGCGTCACCCGCTCCCCATCGTAATATGCACACCACAGCGTCCCGTCCTGGTCAAAGGCCAGCGTATTGAAATTGCATCCCTCATAGAATTCTTCGGGGCTGTAGGTGCGCAGAACCTCTCCCGAGGCCATGGACACCACATCCACAGAGAAATCTTCCCCCGCCTCTCCCTGGCGGTAGGAAAACACACAGGGCTGGTTCTCAAAGAAGAAAATCTTGGTCATAGGGTCTACGGGAGCCCGGCGCGGCAGGGAGTCCTCCTCCGCCTGCCGCACGGGGCGGTAGATGGAGGGCTTGAAGCCGGAAATATCAATGGGCTGGGACTCCGTGGGCATTTGGACATCGCCGCTGTTTGCCGGAGGGGTTTCCAGGGTTTCCGGGGCGCTCTCCCCAGGCGTGCGCAGCACCAGCCACGCGCCCACGGCGACGACCGCCGCCAGCAGCGTTCCCAGGGCGGCAAGCTGAAATTTCTTGTTTTTCATGTTCGCTCCTCCACTCGCTTTTGTTTCAATACTCCCCGCAGCGCCGCCGCTCCCACCGCCAGAGCAGCGCACTCCACAGCCGCTAGGGCATGGCCCAGCCGCAGCTTCGCGGCCAGCGCTGCACCGTAATCAGAGCATAAACCGT
>CATONV010000128.1 GCA_951801655.1 uncultured Oscillospiraceae bacterium
CAGACATCCAAGCCGTCCTGCAAATCAGCCCCAAAAACGAACTGGTATAGAATGCCGCCGGAATCAATGCCTTGAGACTCCTCTTTCACACTGACAATTTCAATTCCATAGTAGCCCTGAAAGAATATGTTCCAGTTTGCAACCAGGGCGTGGGCGGCATCCGTATCTCGGGGCGTAGGGCTGCTCACCAGAAACTGTACGGCCTTACCCGTCGTGTCATCAATCCACATCTGGTATGGCACATTCTCGCTGTACGAATAACAGTTCCAAACCAGTGCGGAGCTGCCGTCGCCGCCAATTAAGAGAATCGGTTCAGCTCGTCCCTCTGCGTCTCGTATCAGTGCCAAATCGCCCACAGACAATAGGTCCATGGCCTCCATTTCAGTTAGCACCGCCTTAGCGGCTTCGATTGCATCCTGTTCGGTGAGCTTTGTTTCCTCCTCCCACAGGATGCTGTTACACTCTCCTGCAATCAGGCGGAGAACCGGACTTACCCCAACATCCTGCTGGAGCGTCAGATTAACCGTATTAAGCAGGAACTCTTCCCGCAGGCTGCTGATCCGGCTGTCCTGCATTTGCGAAACTGCAAGGGGCATCGCCGCGCCCACAGTAATAAGCACGAGCGTAAACAGCGGGAGGATATATCGTTTGATTGTTCTCATGGCCGGCCCCCTCTTAGATCCACCGTCACGCAGGCGCCACCCTCTGGCCGGTTTTCAAATCGAATCCTGCCGTTGTGGAGAGCGGCAATCTCCCGGCACAGGGACAGTCCCAGACCGAAACCACCCTGTGCCCGGGACCGGGCCTTATCCACCCGGTAGAAGGCTTCTGTCAGATGCTCCAGCGCCTGGGGTGGGATCCCCCGGCCACTGTCCAGGACATGGATGAGGCAGCCGTCCGCCAGCATCTCCTGCCGAAACTGTATTTCCCCGCCCTGCTCTATGGCCTTCTGTGCGTTGTCTGCCAGGTTCAAGAGCAGGGACCAGACCAAGTCTGCATCCATCAGGCAGGCCCCCGCCTTGCATACGCAGGACAGACGAATCCCTTTGGCGGCGTACAGCGGCCGCAGTCTCTCTACCAGCGCCTCAATCAGTTCCGCCGGAGAGACTTTGGCGAAGGGCAGGTCATGCCGTTTCAGGACCAGGAGCTCCAACAGCTTGTGTGACAGGCTCTCCAGCCGTTTTCCCTCCGAATACAGGTAGTCCGCGGCCTCCAACTGCTCTTCCGGGGTCAGCGTCCCGCTACGCAGCAGCTCCGCGTAGCCAATCAAGGAGGTCATAGGCGTTTTCATCTCATGGGCGAAGCTGCCGGTGAACTGCTCCTGCCGCTCCATCGCCTGGTGCAGCTCCTCCACAGCCCGGTTCAGCTCGGAGACGGTCTGCTCCATCTTTTCCGCCATGGTGTTGAAGTCCGTGGATACGGCTCCGATTTCGTCATTGGAGCGGACCCGCACCCGGCTGGCAAAATTGCCAGCGGCAATGGCTCGGGAGGCCCGGGAGAGCCCGCCCAGCGGGGCGGTCAGCAGCCGCGACACCGTGTAGGACAGCGCCGCGCATAGAACACACATCAGGAAAAATACCTGGAGATAGGTGTGCTGCTGGGCCTGCCGGGCTGTGTATAGAGCGGAAACATCATGGCTGGTAGTGAGATAGAGAACATCTCCATTGGTCTCGACTGCCCCGGAAAAGACCAGAAAGTGCGCCCCGGCCCCGTTGTCTAGGATGCGGAACAGGCAGATGCCAGGCGTAGGATCCTCAATGGACCAGGCAGTCTGAATCAATGAGGACTGCGTCCCTCTGTTCTCATACAGCACTTCATCCCCGGTAGACAGCCGCAGGGCCGACCAGGAGGCGCTGTTCTGCTGGTATAACTGCTCCATCGTCTTGACGATAGCGTCCCTGTCCAGGTAGGTATCCATGCTGTTGACGATCTGCAGGGTGCCCCAGGCCATGCGGTAGTCCCCCAGCGCCGCCGTCTTTTCCCGCTCCAGAGAGTCCTCAAAGGATTCGGAGATCAGCAGACTGCCTCCGGCTCCAAACAAGGCGGCCAGCACCGCCAGCATACACAGGGTCATCTTCAAATGGAACTTCACGGCTCCACCTCCAGCCGGTAGCCGATCTTGTTCACCGCGCGAAGGCAGGTTTCCCATCCGGTCTTTTTGCGCAGCCGCTGGATATGGATGTCTACCGCCTTGCTGCCAAAGGGGTACGGTTCACCCCATACCCGCTCATAGATGGTTTCCCGATATAGGGCGCGGCGGGGGTTTCGGGCGAAGAGGAGCAGCAGCTCATACTCCGTCTTGGTCAGGCTGATCTCTGCCTCGTCCCGCCATACCTGCATGGATCTGGTGTCGATTTTCAGCCCGCCAATCTCCAGTACCATGTCCGTCTTTTGATACCGGCGCAGGACCACATCAATGCGGGCCAGCAGTTCGATGACCTCAAAGGGCTTGACGATATAGTCCTCTGCCCCCAGCTTCAGGCCCTTTACCCGGTCTTTGACCGCCGATTTCGCCGTCAGGAAGATGACCGGAACCTTCATTGGACGGATGTACTCCATCAGCTCAAAGCCGTCAATCTCCGGGAGCATCACATCCAGCAAAATCAGGTCATAGTGATGATCCACCAGCAGGTCCGCCGCGGCCGCGCCGTCAAAAGCGCAGGTACAGTGGTAGCC
>CATONV010000129.1 GCA_951801655.1 uncultured Oscillospiraceae bacterium
TTCAAAAGGTCGTAGTACAGCGTGGACGATTCAAAGCGGAGTTCTCGCGGTTCCAGCAGTTCGGAGCGCAGCCACGCCCACAAAAACTGCTCCGCTGTCATGCCGTGGTAGGTGAAAAAGCCCAGGGCGGCAAAAGGAGCCGCACCCAGGACGCACATCCAGGACACGGTTTCGGTGCCGACATAGGGTTTCAGCAGAAAGTACAGCCCCACGGCCACGCCCACCGCCAGCAGGGAGAACACGCACTGACGCATGGACAGGCCGAAAAACATACTCTCCGTGTAGTTTCGGATTTCCCGGTTGATTTTGACTTCCAAAATAGATACCTCCTATCGCTCCATCCCGCCCTTTTTCCTGGGCGGCTTCTGCTTGGTGGGGTAGGGCACAAATTCTTCTTCCCCCTCAATCATGCTGAACTCCGCCCGCAAAATCGGATGGGTTTCAAGTTCCTGGTGCAGACGGATCAGGTCAATCGCCAACTCTCTTGTGGCGGTGCTGGCTTTCTGTGTCCCGTCCTTGAAGATATAAAATCGCTTCATCCAAAATAAGACCTCCTAATTTGTAAAATGGAATTGCTTTTACCGCTCATATCGTATATAATAGAGAAGCAAAAGAATTCTTTAGATTTCAAGAATAGAAAGGATGGCATTTATGAACTTAGCCAAACTCTCTGCCAATGGGCAAATTACGGTTCCTGTGGAAATTCGCCGCCTTCTCGGTTTGAAGTCGGGGGATAAGATTTTATTTTTTCAAAACCAGGGCGGTGAGGTCGTTGTTGCCAACGCTTCCGCGCAGGCTTTGTCGAAGGTACAGGACGCTTTTGCCGGACTTGCTGAAAAGCTGGGTGTAAAAGACGAGGATGATGTGCAGGCTTTGGTCGATGAAGTCCGCTATGGGGGAGAACGGGGTTGAAAATACTTGTTGACACAAACATCCTGTTCTCGGCCATGCTCTTTCGCGGTTCAAAACCGGCAAAGGCGCTGCTGCATGTTTCTGATTACCATGAAATGGTTATCTGTGACCGCAGCATTTATGAACTCTATGACGTCCTCAAACGCAAAGCGCCCGAAGCACTCCCTGATGCGGAAGTGTTTTTGGCAGAGTTCTCCTATGAGTTGATCCCCGCAGTCGATAACGGGACAAAACTGATCCGGGACGCAAAAGACCAGCCGATTTTGAATGCGGCTATTGTTGCGGATGTTGATGTGATCCTGACAGGCGACAAAGACTTTTTGAGCCTTGACATGGAACATCCCCGTTGTATGACAGTGACAGAGTTTTTAGAGGAAGATGGAGTGGGGCTGTAATGCCCCGCTCTTTCTTTTTACAGTCCCATCATTTCACGCACAACATGGTCGGACATTTTCACGCTGCCCACCAGGATAAGCATATTGAACGTCAATTCTCCGACATAGCTCCACACCATGGACGCCGCCGCCGCGTTGGGGTCAACGGCGGGCGGGGAGCTGGCGAACACAGAGAAGATGATGCAGGCCAGCACGATGACGGCCCCCTCCAGGCAGACGGCGGCGTAGCTTTTCAAAAAGCTCTTGCCCACGTTCTGGCTGGGTTCCCCGGCAAAGCTGGACAGGGGGATGGGGGCCAGCGCAGCGTACATAAACATCTTAAAAAAGCGCCCGTAGACGCTCAAAATCATCACGAAGGACAGCACCCAAATCAGCAGCCCGCCGATTAGCGTCACCGCCCACAGGGGGATGCTCTCAAAAAAGCCGCAGTCCTCAATGGCGGTCACAATTTCGGCGGGCAGGACGGTGGAGTTGGGAGCGCCAAACCCCGCCGCGTTCATAATGGAGGACACCACACCCTGGATGATGCTCAACAGGGCCAGCATTAACTCCATGCCGTGAGTAATAAGGGCCTTTGCCAGCGCAAAGCGGACAAACAGCTTTATGGCGTGTTCCGGCTTTTTGACCTCCACAAAGCTGCCGCAGGTCTTGACCACGCCCACCACAAAGAACAGCACCAGCAGGGCGTAGCCGATGGCTTGGAGCGCCCCGTGGATGTCCGACACCACGTTCCAGATCGCGCCGCCCTTGAAGTCCTGGGGCGACTGCGTGATAAGCTGCCATATCTCGCTCAACTTGCCGTTCCAGACCTCCAAAGCGTTCTCTAAATTCTGGACTACCCAATTATCCGACACGCAAAGCACCTCCTTTTTAGGGGCAGGCCCATCCTGTGGGCCTGCCCCGTGTGTTCGGATAGCTCTGCCAGATCAGCCGGTAATAAGGGTCAAAATCTCACGCGCAAAGGTAATGATAACGCCGCCCGCCAGGGTGAGGAAGCCGTTGGAACGCTGGGAGGGGTCGTGGCTCTGGAGGGAGAGGCCCACCTGGACGATGCCCCAGCCCAGCAAGATCAGGCCCACGGCGCGGATCAGGCCGAAGATAAACTCGGAAAGGTTGTTGATAACGGTGAGGGGGTCGCCGCCCGCAGCGGGGGCGGCAAAGGCCGTCATGGTGCAGCAGCCCATCAGGGCCACCGCCGCCACCAGGGAGCAGTACCAGCGGTAGCCCCGCTTTACCTTGTCGGGCATGGGCAGGCGGTTGTCGTTTTTCTTCTCGTTCTTCTTGAAAATGCTCATTGTGTGTTACCTCCATGATTGATGATATATTCCTCCAA
>CATONV010000130.1 GCA_951801655.1 uncultured Oscillospiraceae bacterium
CTGCGGGCAGAGATCGACCCGGACCTGATCGAAAAATTTGCTGGGAACGAGTCCCTGTGGTTTACCGTGCAGCCCTATTCCATGATCGCGGTGAAGATCATCGACGACCGAGGAATTGAAAGCCTGAAGGTGATAAGGGTAGGTGAAGACTGATGGCAGGAATTGATCAGCTTATTATCAATTCGGCCTACCGTGAGCCGACCCATCACTGGAAGTACGATCTCAACGGCCAGACATTCCAGAGAGAGCCGGGCCGCCGTCCAGCGGGCTATTTTGTGGCTGGGCAGGGGTCCAATCAGTACAACGACATCGGGCAGTTCATGGAACTGCCTCTGGTGAATATGATCCGCCCCCGCGTCAAGGCATGGCGGGAGGCGGGGTATCCAGGTGTCACCGGCGTGACCAAAAAGCTGTTGGAGCACTGGAATGACAAGGATGTTCGGCAGTACCAGTTCTTTTTCTGCCAGATGGACGCTATGGAAACTCTGATCTGGCTGACGGAAGCGCCGGAGGCAGACCGTGTCGGCGTTGATATTCCCGGCGACGGCGGCGCATTCCGGCGCATCTGCACCAAGCTCTGCACCGGTGGCGGAAAGACGACCGTCATGGCCATGCTGATTGCGTGGATGGTCTGTAATAAAGCCACTTATCCCCAGGATAAGCGGTTTTCCAAGTATGTGTTCATCGTCGCCCCCGGCCTGACAGTCAAAAGCCGCCTCCAGGTGCTGCAAACCGGAGGCGAGGACAATTATTACACGCAGTTTGGTGTGGTGCCGGTTGGCCTGATGGACAAGCTGCGCCAGGGCAAGGTATTGATTACTAACTGGCAGGCATTGGCCTGGGACAGCGAGGAAGCTGTGCAAAAGCGCCGCAGTGTTGACAAGCGCGGTGTCAAAAGCGATGAAGCCTATACCCGTGAGGTGCTGGGCGAGCTGGCAAACACGCAGAATATCCTTGTCATCAACGACGAGGCCCACCATGCCTGGCGCAAAAATCCGGAGAACAAGGGAAAGCTGACCAGGGAGCAGAAGGAGGCGGAGCAGCAGGCCACCATCTGGATCAGCGGCCTGGATCGCATCCATAAGACCCGGCATATCCTGACTTGCTATGATTTCTCTGCCACGCCTTTTGCCCCCTCTGGCAAGAAGAACGACGAGGAAGCTCTGTTTGGCTGGATTGTGAGCGATTTTGGTCTAAACGACGGCATTGAGTCTGGGCTAGTGAAGACGCCCCGTATTGTGGTGCAGGATGACGGTGTGCCGGATGCGGAAAGTTTTCGTTCCAAACTGTACCACATTTATGCGGACGACACCGTGAAAGACGACATCAACCGGGCCGCTCAGCCGGAAGAGCCGCTGCCGGATTTGCTGACACAGGCGTATTATCTGCTGGGCAAGGACTGGCAGGTCCTGTACCAAGCGTGGCAGGATGCCGGAGCCGTTGTGCCGCCGGTGATGATTACAGTGGCCAATCGCACGGAGACTGCCGCCCGTATCAAATATGCTTTCGACCATGGGAGGATTCCTGTGCCGGAGCTATGTGTGCCGGAGCTGACAGTGCATATCGACTCTAAAACCATGGATGAGGCGGAAAGTGTAGTTCCCCAAGCAGCAAGTCCCAGTGATGATGAAAGCGAACGGAAACTCAGCAAAAAAGACGCCGTTGCTATCCTGCGAGAGACGGTAGATACTGTTGGGCAGAGAGGGAAACGTGGAGAGCAGATCCGAAATGTGATTTCCGTTGGTATGCTTTCCGAGGGCTGGGACGCCAAAACGGTGACGCATATCCTTGGACTGCGGGCTTTTTCCAGCCAGTTGCTCTGTGAGCAGGTCGTTGGGCGTGGTCTGCGGCGGACAAGCTATGATCTCGCCGAGGGCAGCGATATGTTTACGCCGGAATATGTGAATATCTTTGGTATCCCCTTCTCGTTCCTGCCTCACGAGTCCGATGAACAGGGAACGCCACCTGTTACACCGCC
Source organism: uncultured Oscillospiraceae bacterium (assembly GCA_951801655.1). GTDB lineage: Bacteria > Bacillota > Clostridia > Oscillospirales > Oscillospiraceae > Lawsonibacter. The sequence goes on from CATONV010000130.1 coordinate 1,979, forward strand.
TAAAACTCAGGTTGAAGTGGTCAAGGAGCGGGCGGAATACGAGATTAGCTGGCCCAATGTCATCCGGCTGGACCGTGTGTTTAAGCCAAAGCTCTCCGTTGACCTTCAACAGATAGACACACTGGAGCTAAATGCGGCGGATACCAGATTGCGTGCCGATCTCGCTCCTGTTGTCGATGGAAAAACGGACCTCACGAAATGTACGGAGATTGATCTGCAAAAGCTGGATGCGGAGCTTCGGATGCAGCGCATCGTCTTTGAGGTATCCGGTCAGGTCTACGATCTGATGAAAGCATCCTGGCAAAGTGAGGGGACAAAATTTGCCCTGTTAGGACAGGTCATCCGTTTGGTGGAGGAATATCTAAAATCCGGGTCGATTATTGTCAATCCGCCACTATTCAATACCGATCCAGTCCGGCAGCGAATCATCTATATGATGAGCATGAATAAAA
>CATONV010000131.1 GCA_951801655.1 uncultured Oscillospiraceae bacterium
AGAAGGCCACGGCGATGGCGCCGGGGCCCACGTGGGTGCCGATGGTGCCCCCCACGGTACCGGTGGGCAGGGCATCGGTGTGGCCCTCCCACAAAGCGGCGCTGTCCGCGATGTACTTTTGGAGAAGACTGTCGTTCAGGCCGGCGTAGCCCAGGCGGCAGGGCCGGCCGAAGTCCACGCCGCCCGTCTTTCGAATCTCCTGCACCAGCAGGTTGTTTCCGTTTTTGGAGCCCCGGGCCTTACCCAGCACCACCACCTCGCCGTCCTGCACGGCCACCACCGGCTTAATGGCCAGCAGACTGCCCACCAGGGCCACAGAAGCGGATACCCGACCGCCTTTTTTCAGATACTCCAAAGTGTCCAGCAGGGCTACCAGGCGGATATCTCCCTTTTCCTCCTCCAGCCGGGCGGCGATGGCGACCGCCTCCAGCCCCTGGTCCATCAGTTCCATCGCCCTCTCCACTAAAATCAGCTCCCCGATGGTGGCGTTCGCACTGTCCACCACAAAAACCTGCCCGGGAAACTCCTCCGCCGCGATACAGGCACTCTGGTAAGTACCCGACAGCTTGGCGGACAAAACCACGGCCACCACAGTCTCTCCGGCCTCCACCGCCCGGCGGAAGGCCTGCTCAAACTGCGCCGGGGCGATCTGGCTGGTGGTGGGCAGGTCCTCCCCCTCAATCAGCTTCTCGTAGAACTGGTGATGGGTCAGGTCAACGCCGTCCTGATACGCCTGCGTCCCAAAGGTGATCGTCATAGGCAGGACGGTCACCTCCGGCCGGTACGGGGGCAGCAGATCGCAGGCGGAGTCGGTGATAATTCGAATCTTCATAGGTCTCCTCATTTCCTTTTCAGTTGGTCGATTGTATCACGATTCTGGGGAGAGTGCAAGAAAAATATGACCAAGGCCGCGGTGAGGGCATCGGCTGCGGACTGACACACCCACACGGCCTCCCGCCCCAGCAGCAGGGGGAGAGTCAGAAGCAGCACCGGAGGCAGGGCCACACTGCGCAGCACAGAGACCGCCAGGGCCTGACCAGTCTTCTGAGTGGCCTGCCAGAAGGAGATCATTAAAATGTTAAAGCCGGCGAGGAAAAAGCCGCAGAAATAGGGGACCGATTTGCTGACGGCAAAAGCCACCAGCTCCGGATCCTCCGGGGCAAACACCAGATAGAACCACCGGGAACAGGTGAAGACCAGCAGACAGCTGACTGCTCCCACCCCCAGGAAGGCGCAGGCGGCAAAACGGCGCATGGCCAGATTCCGCCCCGTCTCCCCTGTGGCCATAAAGTGGCTGAACACCGGCTGGAGTCCCTCCGCCATCCCCAGAAACAACGTCAGGATAATCAGCATCAGATAGCCGATCACCAGGTAGGCGGCCAGACCCAGCTCCCCGTAGCCCCAGCGGGTGATGGCAATGTTATAGAGAAAGGTGACAATGCCAATGGAAAACTCCATGATAAACGAGGGCACACCGCACACCAGAATTTGTCCCATGTCTTTCAGCCTGGGGCGGCAGGGGGCGAAGCGAAGCATCCCCCTCCCCCTCAAAAAGTGGGGCAGGAGAATGAGTACGCTGAAAATAGGCCCCAGAGAGGTGGCCAGGGCCGCCCCCCGGATGCCCATGTTCAGCGGGTACATGAACACGTAGTCCAGCACAATGTTGGACGCCGCCCCCAGAATCATGGCGGCCATGGCCAGCTTGGGTCGGCCGTCGTTCCGGGCCATCCCGCCCAGCAGAAAGCTGAACAGCTGGAAAGGCGCGAAGGTAACGATAAACCACAGATAGGCGCAGGCCGGCCTCAGCACCTGCGCAGATGCTCCCAGCACTCGGGCAAGGGGGAGAAGAAACAGGTTGCCCAGCAGACACACCAGCAGCCCGGCGGCGCCCAGCATCCAGGCCGAAGTATTGAACAGCCGCCTGGCGCCCTCCCGGTCCCCGGCCCCCAGTCGGGCGGCGATGAGTACGCCCGCCCCTGAGCCGGCGGCAATGGCAACTGAAATCAGAATCTCAATCAGCGGCACCGCCACAGCCGCGGCGGCCATGGCCTCCCGGCCCAGGCGATGGCCGATGAAAACGCCGTCTACAATGGTGTAGACCGAGTTGAACAGCAGACCGATCATCTGAGGAACGGCAAAGCGGAAAAACAGTGTGCGGGTTTTGCCCTCGTACATAGGAAAGCCCTCCAAGCAAAAAATAAAACGCCCCCTACCGCTCCTTCTACGGCCTATGGAGCGGCAAAGACGTTAACCAGGTTACCCGGCGG
>CATONV010000132.1 GCA_951801655.1 uncultured Oscillospiraceae bacterium
GCCGCAGGCTGCTGCCCACGGCTGTTTTGGTCCTATGGCGGAGTTTACTTCAGGTCCAGGGCCTCTTTCACCTTGCCAATGATATGGGCGCCGATATCCCGGGCGGCGTCCACGGTCTGGGCGCCGATATGGGGGGAGACGACAAAGTTATCGCAAGTGAACAGGGGGGAGTCAAAGCTGGCTCCCTCCGTCAGGCCGCCGGCGGCCAGCTCGTTCTCCATCACATCGGTGGCGTAGCCGCCGATCTTGCCGGCCTTCAGGGCCTCGTACATGTCCTGCTCATTGACGATCCCGCCCCGGGCCATATTCAGCACCACGGCGTCGTCCTTCATCTTGGCGATGGACTCGGCGTTGAACAGGTTCCGGGTCTCGTCGTTCAGGGGCATGTGGATGGTGACGAAGTCGGAGATAGCGCACAGCTCGGGGATGCCCATGGAGGTGGCCTCGTTCTGGGCGAAGACCTCGGCGGGCAGATAGGGGTCATAGGCCACAACCTTCATACCGAAAACCCGGGCGATCTCGCCCACCCGCTGTCCGATGCGGCCGAAGCCCAGCACGCCCAAGGTCTTGCCCCGGAGCTCCCGGCCCACGAACTTGTACTTGTCCCACTGCTTGAGCACTTTCACGTCGTGGTTGGCCACCATGGTGCCCCGGGAGATGTCCAGCATCTTAGAGATGGTCAGCTCGGCCACGGCGTTGCCGTTGAGGCCGGGGGCGTTGAAGACCTGGACACCCTTGGACTGGGCGTACTCGGTGTCAATGTGGTTCAGGCCCACGGAGCACACACCGATGACCTTCAGCTTCTGGGCGGCGTCCAGGACATCCTTGTTGATGGCGGGGTCCACCCGCATGATGAGCACCTCGTAGTCGCCGATGATGGCGGCCAGCTCCTCCTGGGTGGGGAGCATCTTGGTGTCCACCTGCATATAGCTGCCCAGTTCCTCAGCGATGGCGGGAGAGACGGCGTCAATAATCAAACACTTCATAGCCAATATCCTTCCTAATCAAAGTTTTTTCAGGCCGGAGCCTGTTGGGAACACATCTACTGTCATGATTATGCCACATTTCCGGCCCCTTGAGAAGTACATTTTTGTCGAGGGTTGCTACAGCTGTTTGATTGTGGTATAATGGATCATCCCACAAAAAAGAGGGGGTAAATTTGTGAACTTTCAACATTTAAAGTACTTTCTGATGGTGGCGGAGGAGCTGAACATCACCAGGGCGGCGGAGCGGCTGTACATCTCCCAGCAATCCCTGTCCAACCACATCGGCAACCTGGAACGGGAGCTGGACGTGAAGCTCTTTACCCGGTCGCCCAAGCTGTCCCTCACCTACGCCGGGGATCTGCTGGTGGCCACCGCCTCCCAGATCCTGGACCTGCACAGCCAGTACCTGTCCAAAGTGGGGGACATCAACCGCCAGTACATGGGCGTGCTCCGGCTGGGGGTGTCCCACACCTGCGGGCTGGCCCTTCTGCCAGAGATTCTGCCCAAATTCCGGGCGGAATTCCCCCTGGTGGAATTTTCCCTGTTTGAGGGCAACTCCACCCAGCTGGAGGACGAGCTGTCCCACGGCCGCACCGATCTGATCATCTGCTTCCAGCCCATTATCCTGGACGGAGTCGCCACCCTCCCCCTGAACGAACAGCAGCTGGTGATGGTCGTCCCCCGGCAGTTCACCGACCGGCTCTTCGGCCGCCGGGCTGAGGAGGTCCGCAACCAATTCGCCCAGGGGGCGGAGCTGGCCGCCTTTGAGGACCTCCCATTCATCCTCATCAAGCGGGGCAACCGCACCCGCAGCATTGTGGATCAGTACTTCAGCCGCTGCTCTTTCAAGGCCAAGCTGATTTTAGAGACGGAAAACACCGTCACCACCCTGGCCATGGCCCAGGCGGGGGTGGGGGTGACCATCTGCCCAGAGCTGTTCCTGCGGGCCATGCCCCCGGCCTCCTTTGAGTCAGAGGGCGTGGACCTCTTCCCCATCACCGATCCCTCTACCACCAGCCGCTTGGTGGCGGGCTACCGGCAGGACCGCTATCTGTCCCACTTTGGGGAGCGTTTTATAGAGATCACCCAGGAGGTTTTACGGACATAAAAAAAGCCCGCCGGACGGCGGGCTTTTTTCATGCTCAAATAGGCGCAATGCGGCCTGATTTCCATTAAATGTATGGAAACGTACAATTTTTTCTCTCCGCCCGCCTATAGTGAAATCAAAAAAGGAGGAATTTCTTCTATGAACCGAACCA
>CATONV010000133.1 GCA_951801655.1 uncultured Oscillospiraceae bacterium
CCAGCATCTGGGATTCGGACTATTCCGGTGAAACCAGGACTGTGGATATGCACATTCGGACCTTGCGGCAGAAGCTGGGAAGCTATGGGGCAATGATCGAAACGATTCGTAATGTCGGCTATCGGCTGGAGGTAAAACCATGACCAAAAAAATTTTTCGGTCTATCCTGTCTGTAGCGGCGGCGGTACTGCTGGCAAACCTCGTCATTGTCATGGGATGCCTGTATGACTACTTCGGCTCCGTTCAGGAGACGCAGTTAAAAGACGAGCTGCGGCTTGCGGCCTACGGGGTGGAGGAAAATGGCCCGAACTATTTGGAACACCTGTCAGAGCGCGATTACCGCTACGCCTGGACCCCGGACTACCGCCTGACCTGGGTTGCGTCTGACGGCACGGTGCTGTTTGATACGCTGGATTCCGCGGAAAATATGGAAAACCACGCAGACCGCGTCGAGGTCCGGGAAGCGTTTGCGAAAGGGGAAAGCAGCAGCGTCCGCTACTCCACCACCCTCACAGAGCGGACGCTTTACTATGCCAAGGCGCTGAATGACGGAACTGTGCTGCGTATCTCCATCCGTCAGGCAACGGTGCTGGCGCTGGTTCTGGTGATGCTCCAGCCCATTTTGCTGGTAGCCATTCTCGCGGTCATTCTCTCTGCGGCCCTTGCAAATTGGATGTCCAAGAAAATCGTTCGGCCTCTTAACTCGCTGGATTTGGATCATCCGCTGGAGAATGACGCCTACGAAGAATTAGCGCCCCTTCTCAGCCGCATCCATCAGCAGCGGCAGCAGATCGCCGCGCAGCTTCACAGCTTGAAGAAACAGACAGATGAATTTGCGCAAGTGACCAGCCACATGAAGGAGGGCCTTGTGCTTCTTGATAACGCGGGAAAAATTCTGAGCATCAATCCGGCGGCGCAGCAGGTTTTTGGGGCGGAAAGCTCCTGTGATGGACAGGATTTCCTGACAATAGATCGAAGCCGTGACCTGCATCTCGCCATACAAACAGCGGCGGAGGAAGGACACGGCGAGATCAGGTCGGAGCGAAACGGGCGGGAGTTTCAATTTGACATCAGCCGGATCGAGTCGGAGGATGCCTTTGTTGGAACGGTGCTGCTGGCCTTTGACGTGACAGAGCAGGCATTTGCGGAACAAAATCGCCGGGAGTTTACCGCTAACGTATCCCATGAGCTGAAAACGCCCTTGCAGTCCATCACCGGCAGCGCTGAGCTACTGGAAAACGGGCTTGTCAAGCCGGAGGACGTGCCCCGGTTTGTGGGCATGATCCGCACGGAGGCGGCGCGGCTGGTCACGCTGGTGGACGACATCATCCACCTCTCCCAGCTGGACGAGGGGGCGGCGCCGGACCGGGAGACGGTTGATCTGCTGGAGACAGCCAAGGATGCGGCGTCTGCCTTGGGTGACAGCGCCACTGAAAAGGGAATCCATGTCTCCGTCTCGGGAGAGAGCGTTTCCATCAGCGGCGTCCGAAGCTTTTTACACGAAATGATTTATAACCTCTGTGACAACGCCATCAAATATAATGTGGAGAATGGCTCGGTGGAGATCACCGTCGTCAGAAAGGAGCAGGAGGCCGTTGTAACGGTCAAAGATACGGGCATCGGCATCCCGGCGGAGCACCAGTCCAGAATCTTCGAGCGGTTCTTCCGGGTGGATAAGAGCCGGTCGAAGGCCTCCGGCGGAACCGGGCTGGGGCTGTCTATCGTCAAGCACATCGCACAGTATCACGGTGCAACCATTAAGTTGCAGAGTGAGTTCGGTTGCGGTACTACTGTTTCAGTTGTGTTTCCTTTGTAGTCGGCAGATCAGTAATCGTGGAAAAAAGGAGCAATACCTTTGCTGCCGCAGACCTTGTCTACATCAAGGCCTGCGGTTTTCCGTTTATAAGTTATCTCTAGTTAATGACAATATGACCCGCGCCATAAAGTTGCCCATCGTCTACGCCGTTCCGGAGGGCCAGGGTCGCGAATGTGTGTCTGTCGTTTGAGAATCGTTTTCTGGCAATCAATGCAAATTTGGCGTCAAGACAGCAGTAGCTTGTCGTCCGCTTCGTCAGAGCCGCTCACCTTGCTGAACAGCTCCAGCAGTTGGGGGACGGTGAGCTTTTTCTTGTCTTCGCCCTGTACGTCAATGACGATCTTGCCGTCGTACATCATGATGAGTCGGTTGCCGTGTGCGATGGCATCC
>CATONV010000134.1 GCA_951801655.1 uncultured Oscillospiraceae bacterium
GGCGACCTCTATGAGAACTTGAAGGAAAATCCTCTTACCACCCGGCTGGCCACCATCGTCAGCCGGTTTGTCACTGGCAGCGCCCAGAGTTTCAACCGGCAGACCAACGTGGACCTGAGCAACAAGTACATCGTACTGGACATCTCAGAACTGAAGGGCAAGCTGCTCCCGGTAGGCATGATGATTGCGCTGGATTATGTTTGGGACCAGGTAAAGGCCGACCGTACCAAGCGGAAGATGGTGTTCATCGACGAGATTTGGAAGCTGATCGGCGGCGCTGCCAACAAGCAGGCGGCTGAGTTCTGCCTGGAGATTTTCAAAATCATCCGCGGATACGGCGGCGGAGCCCTGGCTGCTACTCAGGACCTGTCCGACTTCTTTGGCCTGGAGGACGGACGCTATGGACGGGCCATCCTCAACAACAGCAAGACCAAGATCATCCTCAACCTGGAACCAGACGAGGCTGAGTATGTCAAGGATGTCTTGAAGCTCACCCGCACAGAGATCCGCAGTATTACCCAGTTCGAGCGCGGCGAGGCGCTGATCTCCAGCAACAGCAATAAGGTACCGGTTATCATCAAGGCATCCAGGGAGGAACAGCAGATGATCACCACCGACCGGGCCGAACTGGAGGCCATGCTGACCGAAATGAAAGCAGTCGCGGACCTGGCAGAACGGAGCGGCATCCCGGCTGGCGAGGCGGACGAAGAAAACGCATAAGCTCCAAAAAACGTATTTACCCCAATTATACGCATGAAACGAGGTGAATCTATGCTATTGCAGGAAGAACAGTATATCATCCACTGGCTGACCCAGTACGGGGCGCTTACCAAGACGCAGGTGGTCCGACTGCTGAAGGATAAGCCGCCGCAGACCGCTGAGAAGATTATCCGCGGCCTCAAGCGGGAAGTGATGCTCCATGACATTTCCGGCGGCTACTATCTGGGTGTTGACCCCATGTGCCAGCCGGAGCAGCGTATCATCCTGTCGGTGTGGGTGCTGCTGCAGTTTATCGACCATGTGGAGCCTATGGCCCACTATCCAGCCACTTATCCCTCCCAGATTTTCTTCCTCAAGGAGAATATGGGCTATGAGATCGTGGTGCTCTACGATGGGGAGCAGCACCTGGCCCGGCTGCTCCAGCCCCAGGAGGACCTGCGCTATATCTTTGTCCTGCCCAGAATCTCTATGGCCCAGGAACTGGTGCTGCCGAATGTCCCCTGCCTGTTCGCCACAGTGGACTACAACGGCCAGGAGGTCCCCACCGTCAAATTTTACACAGAGGAAGGAGGCGCACAGAATGGCTCAGACTGATTTTGGCCGCGTTCTGTCAAGAACGGAAGTGCAGTTCAAACGGGCCTCTGACGCTTTGACACAGACAAGACTCTTTTCGGAGCAGAGCAACCTGAACGCCGCCTATGAGGCGGCGTTTCGTTTTGAAGCGATCCTGGAGCAGGCCGTTCTGCTGGCGCGGGCGCTCCCCGCCTATACGGGACGGCCCAAGGTGCAGGAGGCGGTGGACGCTTTGATGGAACAGGCCATCCCCATTGAAATGGGCTACACCGAATTGGGCTGGTTTTGCCTGCGGATCCCCGCGCTCCTCCCCAAGAAGGGGAGTGGTTCCCCGGTCTATATCCAGCAGGCCCTCTATCCGGTTATGAACCGGTTTTTCAAAGGCAAGGTGCCCACCAGCTATTCTGACTGTGTGCTGATCTACCGCCATGTCTATGACAGCGCCCGGCCAGAGCGGGCTTGGCGTGACCACGACAACATTGAGCAGAACATGGTGACGGATATCATCACGCTCTATCTGCTGCCTGATGACGCGCCTGCGCAGTGCGCCCACTTCTATTGCAGTGCCGCTGGCTCAGCGGACAGCACGGAGGTTTATGTTGTCCCCAGAGAACAATTTCCCACTTGGATCTATGCCGCATTTCACGACAGGCTGAAGGAGGTAACGCTCTATGAAAACCGGGCGTAATGGAGGAAAAAAGATAAGTATGAAAGGCCGGAATTTGCCGCCGTCCAATCACTTACAGTTCAAGCACCGGAAAATCCCTGAAAAACCAAGGGGCCGGCGGCGTGACGAGGGGCCGGATTGCGGCAAAGAGAGGAGGAGAGATGCCGCAAAGTTGAGTGAGATGGAGGCACAGGAATGATTACACTCCGCCCGGGCAGTCATGCGTATCGCCTCCTGCTTCTGTT
>CATONV010000135.1 GCA_951801655.1 uncultured Oscillospiraceae bacterium
GGATGGACTGCTCCAAAAGGGCTGGCTGGTCTCCGCTGAAACATCCCAAGGAGAGAGTATCCGAACCGCTACCGATAAAGAACGTGGAGCCCGTCAGGCTGTGACACAGGTAGCTGGGCAGATCACCATGGAGGGCCAGCCCAGCCCGCCAGAGAAAGCTCCCAAAAGGAAAAAGCCGCCCGCCCCCAGCCTGTAGGAGACATTCCGGCAGGCTGGGGGCTTTTTTCGTCCTCCGTTCTGTTCACATTGGTGTTTATGCTTGGTTTGTCTCTGAATCGTTGGTGGTTGTGGTGATAGCTTTCGTTTGGCTTTCCCGATATACTTGCTTCACCATCAAGAAGGGAGACAGCAGCATGGAACAACGAAAAAACTTGTGTGCTCAGGTGCCCATCAGCCTCCACAATCGAGTAACGGAGGCCAAGGAGGCGCTGGGCCAAACCACCGCAGAGTACATCACCAACCTGCTCACCGAATATTACGAAATGAAAGAAAACGGAGGTAACACAGCTATGACAAACGGTAAGAATCGGACCATGGCCTTCCAAATCGACGAGGAGCTTTTCCAGCGGATCAAGACCCACCTGGACCGTGAAAGCGCCCGCCTGGGCAGAAAGGTCACTCAACGGGAGTTCGTCCTGGGGGCGATCATCGGCGCCTTGAACATGGCCGAGCCCATGGACGTGGACGAGGCCGGTGTCGGCCCCTATGAGCCCCCGGCTGACCAGGGCGACCTCCAGCCCCTGAAGGAGGAAGAAAGCGACGTAGAGGCCAAGAATGGGGCCGTGTGAGACCAAACCAACGGAACAAACCAAAAACAGCCCGGGAGGGTGCCCTGAGAGATCAGGGTACCCTCCCGGGCTGTTTTTTTGTTTTCTGGCACAAAGGAGGTGAAGAACATAAGCATTTCAAACCAAAATACAGCCTGCCGCTTTACCCCGGAGGAGATGTCCATCGCCAAGGAGACAGATCTGCCGGACCTGTTGTCCCACCTGGGCTACCAGGTGCGGCGGCTGGGCAGCTACCATACCACTAAGGAGATGGACAGCATCCGCATCAAGGAGCGGCGGCGGTGGCGGCGCTATTCCACTGGCCAAGGCGGGGACGCCATCACCTTCCTCCAGGAGTTCTGCGGCAAGAGCTTCCCGGAGGCGGTGGACTATCTGCTGGACTTTAACGGCCACCGGGCGCGGGACTCCCCCAACTACCCACCGCCCAGGCCGGAGCCCCGGAAAAAAACGCCCTTCGCCCTGCCCCCTGCGCACACAGACCAGCACCGGGTGTTCGCCTATCTCCAGAAACGTGGTATTGACCCCCAGGTAATCCGAGACTTCATCCGGGGCGGGCTGCTGTACGAGGACGCCGGACACCACAACTGCGTATTCGTTGGCAAAGATGGAGGTGGCAAGCCCAGATTTGCCAGCAAACGCGGTACCTACGACCTCAACGGCCCCGGCTTCAAGGGAGACATCACCGGCAGCGATAAAAGCGTGGCCTTTCCTCTGCCCTGCGACCCGGCCCTGGATTGGGTGGCGGTGTTCGAAGCTCCCATCGACCTGATGAGTTTCTGCACCCTCCACCCCAAAGTCACCAGCAATGCCATAGCCCTGTGCGGCCTGCACAATGGCGCTCTGGAAACCTATCTGCGGGAGAACCCCCATCTGAAGCGGATCATCCTGTGTCTGGATACAGACGGACCGGGCAAGGAGGCGACCGAGAAGCTAACGGCAGAATATCAGCAGCGGGGCTATCAGGTGTCCGCCTGCACCCCGGAACTTGGCAAGGACTGGAATGAGTATTTGCAGCATTTAGTCTTTGGAAAGGAGGTCAAACCATCTAAAATTACAAATACCAATACAAAAAGGGAGGAATTACAACCAATGGCAGACTTAGGAAAGCTGATCAATAATAAAACCGCAGCGGATACTCAATGGCGGGAACAGCGGCAGGCGGAGCGTGAGGCCGCCGCCGCTCTCCGGGACGAAAGTGTGGTGGAGATCACCACCAGCCCGGAGGCGTATGCCCGTTACCTGGATATGCAGGGGGACAACCCCAGCTACAGCGCCGGCAACATCGCCCTGATGCTGAAGCAGGGCCCCGAGGGCAGCACCATCTTCTTTACCCGTGAGAGGTGGAAGCCCCAAGGCCGCTCTGTGCTGGACGATCAGCAGGACAAAGGGTCCAAAATTTTCGTAAAAACAAC
>CATONV010000136.1 GCA_951801655.1 uncultured Oscillospiraceae bacterium
TTCGGATTTCAGGCCGGTTTTTTTGACTTTTCCACCTGTGCAAGTATCGTGACACAAGTCTGTTTTTTGAGGGCGGGAAGAAAACGCCAAAAAGTTTGGATAAAACGTAGAACTTTCGCCATAAAGCGGCAATTTTTAATCGATCTCCAGCCCCATCTCGTCCATGGCGTGGCGCATGTGGACAGCCATAGCGTGACGTGTTCCCTCGGGGTCACGTTTGACGAAAAACTCCATCAGCAGGGCGTGGTCCCGGAGGGTATATTCCGCCAGGCGTTCTCCGTGGTCGCCGGACACGATGGCCGTCTCCACCGCCTGACTGATGACGGGGAGAAGGCGGGTCATGAACTCGTTATGGGTGGCCCGGACGATGGCGGCGTGGAAATCCCGGTCGGCCCCGGTTCGGTCATCTCCCGCCCGGATCGCGGCGGCCACCCGTTCTCCCTGAGACAAAATATCCGCCAGCTCCTCGGGGGTGGCGCGGCGGCAGGCCAGGGCGGCCATCTCCGGTTCAAAGACGGCCCGCAGCTCAAAGAGGTCACGCAGCTGGCCTCTAACCCGGTCCAGGGCGGAGAAGCCGAAGTCATTGATCTCCTCCACCCGGCGGGAGACAAAGGTCCCCCGACCACGGCGGACCTCCAGCACACCCTGTGTCACCAGCTCCCGGATGGCCTCCCGCAGCGTGGCGCGGCTGACGCCCATCTCCTGAGACAGCTCCAGCTCATTGGGCAGCTTTTCCCCGGGAGACAGCTTCTTTTCCGCGGCAATCAGGCCGTACAGCCGCCGGGCGGTCTGCTGGGACAGACTCTGTTTTTCCATAGTCAGTCATTCCTTGTTTTAAAATTCGTTTTGAAACAGTTTTTTGATGGATTCTACCTTTTCAGTATCCGACAAAAAATCCTCAGCCTCATAAACAATACCCGCGATCATATCCAGCCGGCGTTTGCCCTCCTCCTGCACGGCCTTTTGAAAGCCGTCCGAGTCGAAGCCGGTGATTTTCATTTCCAGATTGCTGGCCCTAAGCTGATTCAGTAGAATCATTTCAAAGTAGTTCATAGATATTTCCTCCAAAAACGAATTTGTCACCCAATCGCATTACATATACATATCTTTATTATATTCGTTTGCTATGCTTTCGGGATACATAAATACTACCGTATTTGTATCACAATGTAAAGCATAGAATGTATAGTAGGTGACAAATATGGCAAGAAAGTTTAAAGTTCCTGTGATTCCGGCAACTACGCAGAAAAATGTTCGGTTTCCCAATGATATTATCGAAGAAGTTGAGAGAGCCATTCGAGGTACGGGCGCTACATTTTCTGCCTTCGTTATTGAGGCTACCAAGTGGGCACTGGAGAACCTGAAGGAGCAGGAAGAAGAGGACTCGGACTAAAGCCTCCTTTCAAAAGGGGCCTCCCCCCCTCTGTTGCTTCGCGACATCTTCCCCTGTCAGGGGGAGTCGGCCTGCGGCGGGAGTGGGTTTCTCCTATTTTACCACATTTCCTCTTGACATGTCCAGCAGCTTATGTTACTCTGACGTCAGACAACTAATATAAATCAGACAACTGTATTCAGGAGGTAACAGCTATGCTCTCTGACGTTGTGAAAAAAGGCATCCCCGCCGCCCCCAACCGCTCCCTTCTTTACGCCCTGGGCTACACCAAGGAGGAGCTGGAGCGCCCTCTCATCGGCGTGGTCTGCTCCTACAACGAGATCGTCCCCGGCCACATGAACCTGGACAAGATCGCCGAGGCGGTGAAGGCGGGAGTCCGAGCCGCCGGGGGTACGCCGGTGGAATTTCCCGCCATTGCCGTGTGCGACGGCATCGCCATGGGCCACGTGGGCATGAAGTACTCTCTGGTCACCCGGGACCTGATTGCCGACTCCACCGAGGCCATGGCCATGGCCCACCAGTTCGACGGCCTGGTGATGATCCCCAACTGCGACAAGAACGTCCCTGGCCTGCTCATGGCCGCCGCCCGGGTGAACGTGCCCACCATCTTCGTCTCGGGCGGGCCCATGCTGGCCGGACATCTCAACGACGGCCGCCGCACCTGCCTCAGCCACATGTTCGAGGCGGTGGGGAGCTACTACGCCAACAAGCTGGACGAAGCCGGCGTGGAGGAGTATGAGAACAACGCCTGCCCCACCTGCGGCTCCTGCTCCGGCATGTACACCGCCAATTCCATGA
>CATONV010000137.1 GCA_951801655.1 uncultured Oscillospiraceae bacterium
GAACAAGCCTATGAGCTGCCTGCCCGTGTTTACATGGAATCCACAGGCATTTACCCAAAAGGGTAGGCATCCGCCCCAACGGGGCGTTTCTGCGCTTCCCTTACCCGGTGCTCCACTGTACTTTTTTGCGCACATCGCCCCTACCCGCACTGCGGGCAGATGTGACAAAAATTTATCCTGCTTTTCGTCATCGCGGGCTTCATATCCCTCGCCCCGCCGCTGCGGCAGGGCTCACTCATTCCGCCGCTCCTCCTCTCCCCACCGCAACCGCTTCGCTGGGTTGCGGCGGGGACCCCATTTACGCCCTCAAATCCGCCCTCTGAGCCGCCCTTGTCCTGGGATTTACCAAAACCCGATGAGGCAAACCAGGGTGCTTGTTGGGAGCAGAAGAAACCATCGGGAGGTTGGGTGATCTACCCAGCCTCCCGATGGTTTCTTCCGTGCCGTTCTTGATATTTCGGCGGAAAATCGTTCGCCGAAGCAACCGCGCACAAAGGCCTCAACACCGCATTTCAACCATGTGGAGGTGCACGGATGCCACCTGCCCGCAGGAGGATCACAAAAGCCCTCACAGGGGCCGACACAGGGCTTATCGGCTTTGGGATGTGGTGTCCGTTTCAGTCAGACGGACATTGGCGAAAAATGACCCGGCAAAAATCTTCCGCCTCGTTTCAGCTTTTTGAACCTTTTGGGCATTCTCAGCTTGCCGCAGAGGATTCCTCTATGATTACGGCGTGGTAGATTTTTCCTAAACAATCTTTCAAATCTGAACTTTTCCAATCGACACAGCCGGGTCTTTCGGGTGATCACTCGAAAACTGCCTGCCACAATCCACTCAATTTCGATTCCTTGGATCATTGCGGTATTGCATAGGTGTGCAGCCAGTGACCTTTTTAAACACATTTTGAAAGTGGCTCTGGGAGGAAAACGAAAACTGCTGGGCAATTTCCGTCAGGCTTCTGTCGGTAAAGCGCAGCATTCGCTGTGCCTCCCATATTTTTTCCGAGAGGATGTACTGGGTCAGGGTTATCCCCGTCTCGTGTTTGAAGTAGCTGCTCAGATAGCTCCGGGTATACCCCAATGCCTCTGCCATATCTTGAATGCGGATCGGGTCATAAATATTTTGCGCTGCATAGTCCACACAAGCCGAAAGTATACCACTCATCCGTTTTTCGCCAAAGGTGGATCGAGCCTGGAACTGGGCAACTTCCCGGGCAAAACCGACGAAAATATCCGCATTCAACCGCCGCAGGGCAGCGGCATCCTGCATCAGTTCAATTTTCTGTATGTAAGCATCGGACAGTTCAAAGGCGGCTGAACTGCTCATTCCTCCAGCGATGGCAGACTGGCAGGCCATTGCCGCAGAGCAGATTGCAATGTTTTTTCTCTGCCGAATCGCATCGTCCGACAGATGTCCCAGGGCATGGTTCGGTGGGGCGCTGATCAACTCCAGCAGACGTTCCACTTTGCCCTGTTCCACATAGGTACACAGTAGCTGTCCATAGTGGTACCCCTGCCTTAGGAGAACCTTGTTGTCGGCGTTTTCCGTTTCCTCCTGGGGTAGTGTATTGATGATGGACTGGGTATCCTCTGAATAGCACACATCGACTTGGAACTCCTCTGGCGGCAACTCACACTGGTTGATGAGCGAAAACACACAGCGGACAGGCCAGCCCATACGCTCAATTCCAATGGGAAGCATACAGCGCAGGGTATGGACATAGGCTTCCCGCTGTTCCTCTTTCACCCCCAGTCGGAACAGATATTCCCGAAGTTGCGGTGACTGGCCCCGGGGGATGCGGGAAGGGCCAATGATGAAACGGAACGCCCCATCTACTGTAAAATAGCCGTAGTTCTGGCCCACCGGCGTGGTGAATACCCCTGCCGTCCGTTCCGGGGCAAGCAGCTGAGGCAGATAGAGCTCCATCGGATCTGGGTCTAAGTGATAGACCGAGTAACTGTACAGATACTCCGTACCTTGATATAGGCGCATAGAAGTGTTGGCGGCCTTCGCCACATAGAAGCAGGCCCTCTGAAGCGCTTTCAGGCTGTGTTTCATCAAGGGAAATCCCCCTTTCCCTGCAATTAATCTAGGTAGTGTTCACATAAGGGCATCAATAATGAGAGCAAAATAGACAAAAGTT
>CATONV010000138.1 GCA_951801655.1 uncultured Oscillospiraceae bacterium
TGGCGGTCCACCGCCAGCGCGCCCCCCGCCTCCACCCGGTGGGCGTCGGCGCAGGCGATGATGAGAGAACCGCACCGGCGCAACTCCTCCTTGAGCAGTCCCACCGCGTTCTCCAGCTGGTCGGAGCGCAGGGAGTTGGAGCACACCAGCTCTCCAAAATATTCGCTGTGGTGAGCGGGAGTCATTTTTCCCGGCTTCATCTCCCGCAGCTCCACGGGGATCCCCCGCCGGGCCAGCTGCCAGGCGGCCTCGCTCCCCGCCAGCCCTGCGCCGATGACGATCACTTTGTTCATGGGTTCTCCTCTTTCAGAAAAATGAGTGGGACGGCTGGCCGCCGCCCCACAGCTTTAATCCTCCAATGTGGTTTGCAAATCACTCAGAAGGGCTTCCAGCATTTTTTGCTTCTTATCTGGGTCAGTCTCAGCAATAGACTCCTTTAAATCCCGGATAACAACTCTCAGAAAGCCATTAAACTGCTTATCCGTCTGTCCCATTTTTCAGTCCTCCTTGTATTAGTATAGCAATATTATACAATAAATACCCTCTCATGTCAAAGGAAATGATGGGCTTACTCCGCCTTTTTGCCGGCTGTCGTCTTTTTGACCGCCGTCTTTTTTGCTGTCGTCTTCTTGGCCGCCGCCTTTTTAGCGGCGGGCTTCTTTGCCCCGGTCTCCTCAGCTGCCGTCTTTTTAGCGGCGGGCTTCTTGGCTGTGGACTTCTTCGCGGCGGCAGTCTTCTCGGTCTTCTCCTCCGCCTCGGCGGGGGCAGGTTCTCCCTCGGCGGCGGGCTTTTTCCGCCAGCCGCCCCGCTTCTCCTCGGGGGTAAAGTTGGAGCACTCTTCGTTAATACAGAAGGGCTTTTTGGCTCCCCGGCCCGCCTTTTTGAACATGGTCTGGCCGCAGACGGGGCAGTTGTCCTTCACCGGCACGTCCCAGGTCATAAAGTCGCACTTATGCGTCTCCTCCCGCCCGGTGCGGCGCTCACAGCAGTAGTAGGTGTACTGCTTGCCCGTCTTCTTAGACTTTCCGGTGCGTTTCAGCAGCCTTCCCCCGCAAACGGGACACTTTCCGGGCATCTCCACCACCAGCGGCATGGTAAAGTCGCACTCCGGCCAGCCGGGGCAGGCCAGAAAGCGGCCGAACCGCCCTGACTTGATAACCAGATTCCGCCCGCACTGGGGGCAAATCTCCTCCGACACCTCATCAGGCACTTTGATTCTCTCCCCGTCCAGGTCCTTCTCCGCCTTCTTCAGCTCAGCGTCAAAATCCTTGTAAAAATCGGCCAGCAGGGCTTTCCAATCGGCCGCACCCTCTTCCACTTTGTCCAGCCGCTGTTCCATCTGGGCGGTGAAGTCGTAATCCACAATGTCGTGGAACTTGTCCTTCATCAGGCCGGTGACCACCTCACCCAGAGGGGTAGGGCGCAGGGCCTTACCGCCCTCCTTCACCACATACTCCCGGTTCATAATGGTGGAAATGGTGGGGGCGTAGGTGGAAGGCCGGCCGATCCCCTGCTCCTCCAGGGCCCGGATGAGGCTGGCCTCAGAGTACCGGGCAGGAGGCTGGGTAAAGTGCTGATCCTTTGTCAGCTTTTTGTGGGTGAGGGGCTCCCCCTCCTTCAGGTCGGGCAGGGGGGAAGTATTTTTCTCCTCGTCGTCGGTATCCTTCCCCTCCTCGTAGACGGCGGTAAAGCCGGAAAATTTCAGGGAGGAGTGGCTGGCCCGGAAAATATATCCGCTGTTTTCCACGTCGATGGACAGGCTGTCGTAGAGGGCGTTGGCCATCTGGCAGGCCAGGAACCGGGACCAGATCAGCTTGTACAGCTTAAACTGCTCGCCCGTCAGGTCCTTTTTGATGTCCTCCGGCACCAGGGTGACGTCGGAGGGGCGAATGGCCTCGTGGGCGTCCTGGGCGTTGCCCTTTGTCTTATACTTCCGGGGCTGGGCAGGGCAGTAAGTGGCGCCGTACCGCTGGGAGATAAAGCCCCGGGCGGCGGCCACCGCCTCGTCAGACAGGCGCAGGGAGTCGGTACGCATATAGGTGATCAGACCCACAGCCCCCTGGCCGGCGACGTCGATGCCCTCGTAGAGCTGCTGGGCCAC
>CATONV010000139.1 GCA_951801655.1 uncultured Oscillospiraceae bacterium
GGAGAACGAGAATCCCAAGTACCTCAAGCACATCTCCACCTGCAAGTCCCCCATGGAGATGTTCGCCTCCATCCTCAAGGACCGCTACGCGAAGAAGGACGCGGAGGACGGTCGCACCACCTACCACATCGCCATCATGCCCTGCACCGCTAAGAAGATGGAGGCCGCCCGGCCCGAGTTCACCCACGACGGCAAGCGGGACGTGGATCTGGTGCTGACCACCCAGGAGGTGGTCAACATGATCAAGGAGTCGGGCATCCAGCTGCCCCAGATCGAGCTGGAGTCCCCCGAGCTGCCCTTCGGCCTGGGCTCGGGCGCCGGCGTAATCTACGGCACCACCGGCGGCGTGGCCGAAGCGGTGGTCCGCTTCTGCCTGCCCGATAAGTCCAAGAATGTGCTGCGGGAGCTGAGGTTCTCCCCTCTCCGGGGGAACAAGGCCATCCGGGTGGCCGTCATCAGGGTGGGAGACCGGGACATCCATCTGGCCATCGTCCACGGTCTGTCCAACGCCCAAAAGCTACTCAAGGAAATTGAGGCAGGCAACGCCTACTTCGACCTGGTGGAGGTCATGACCTGTCAGGGCGGCTGCGTAGGCGGCGCGGGCCAGCCCCACGGCGTGAAGCAGGACAAGGCCGACCGGGCCGAGGGCCTGTACACGCTGGACCGCATGGCCCCCTTCAAGCGGGCCGAGCGTAACCCGGTGGTGGGCGCCCTGCTGGAAAGCCTTCCCGAGGAAAAACGCCACGAGCTGCTCCATGTGGATTATGTGAAAGAGTAATTGAGAAAACCGGCTGGTCATCAAACCAGCCGGTTTTTCTTTAAATAAATTGGTTCTTCTCCTCGCTGTAGCAGTAGTTCACACCCTCCAGCTTGCGCACCAGCTCCTCCCGGTCCGCATCCAGGTCGTCGCACAGGGCGTCCAGGCTGGCGTACTGGTCCCGGAGTTTGGTGTTCACATAGCTGAGCAGAATAATGGGATCCTGAGGAAGCATGGGGAACCTCCTTATTGGGGCCTCTCCAGACCCAGCACATCGTAGTACTCGTCGGAGAATTGCAGCACCGACGGGTCGAAGCCGGCCTGGAGGGCTTTTACTTTTTCAAAGGGGTCGGCGGGGATCAGGTCAAATTCCCGGGCGGCGGCAGACAGGGCGGCGTCCTTTCGGGTGAAATACTCCTCACAGCCAGGCCAGGTTTGTTCAGCATCT
The DNA here is from genome assembly GCA_951801655.1 of uncultured Oscillospiraceae bacterium. Taxonomy (GTDB): domain Bacteria; phylum Bacillota; class Clostridia; order Oscillospirales; family Oscillospiraceae; genus Lawsonibacter. The sequence continues at coordinate 1,206 of CATONV010000139.1, forward strand.
TCCCGGAGCAGTTGACGAAATCTCGGCTCGTCCATCCACCAGATTTGGGAGAGGGGGTTGGCGTCCCGGCAGAAGAGGACAAAGGAGAGAAATTCCCGAAAATCCCCGGCCACAGGGAGGACGTACGTCCCCTCCTCCCCCATGGACGGGTCCACACAGAACACCTTCTCGTCCCCGGGCAGGAGAATGAAGTGGACCCCGTCACAGCCGACGGAGCCAACCGGCTCGGCGTCTGCAGGGGTGCAGAAGTAATCGCAGAACTGGCCGCCCCACTCCAGGCCAATGGCGGAAAAATCAATATCCAGCGCCTGAAAGCGTTTTAGATCGTCTCGGGTCATCGTATTTGTTCCTTTCATTGCCCCTTTTATGTAGAGGCGGCTATCAGCCGCCCGCATAAAACACACTGTTTTAGGGGATTTGGGCGGATCATATCCGCCCCTACAGCGCACGAATGGGGCGTACAAAAAATCTCGTTCTGTAGGGCGTGACCACCGGGCACGCCGTTTGATCGGACACGGCGCGCCGGTGTCGGGCCAATTCACCTTCTCGCGCCCTGCATCACAGCCCCAGCTTCATGGACACCACGTTGTCCACCATGGCCAGGGCGTTGTCCACCATCAGCGGGTCCTTGCCGCCGCCCATGGCGGAGTCTGGCTTGCCGCCGCCGGAGCCGCCGGCGATGGCGGACACCTGCTTGATGATGTCCCCGGCCTTGACGCCCTTAGTGATGGCCTCCTTGCCGCACACACACAGGAAGGTGATCTTCTCCCCGCTGACGGCGGCCAGCACGGCTACCACGTTGGACTCCCGGTCCTTGAGGATGTCGCCCATCTGGCGCAGCCGGGCGGCGTCCGCCTCGG
>CATONV010000140.1 GCA_951801655.1 uncultured Oscillospiraceae bacterium
TCCGGCTGACTGAACACACCCGCCAGCTGATGTCCGGCCCCCACCAGCCCCTCCAGGGAGGGGACGGCAAACTCAGGGGTGCCCATAAAGACAATCCTCATCTTCTCCTTCCCCGCCTCTCCCGCTTGACCTGCTTTTCCTGATCTCCCTCATTGGCCAGAATTTCGTCCAGCTCCTCGGCGGTGTAAAGGCGGTCGGTGAGTTCGGTGTACATGTGGCCGTCCAGGTGACTGATCTCGTGGCAGAAGCAGCGGGCGGTCATATCCGTCCCCTCCATCTCAAACCACTGGCCGTTCCGGTCCTGGGCCCGGATCTTCACCCAGTCGGGCCGCTTCACGCTGCCCCACATGCCAGGCAGAGAGAGACATCCCTCCCAGCCGGTCTGCTCCCCCTCCTGGGCCAGAATTTCCGGGTTGACCATCTCCAGAAAGCTCTCGTCCTCCAGCACCACAATAGCCACCCGGCGGAGGATCCCCACCTGGGGGGCCGCCAGACCCATACCGTTGGCCTGGGCCAGAGTCTCCTTCAAATCGTCCAGCAGATCAGCCAGTTTGCTGTCGAATTGGGTCACCGGGTGGCACAGCTTACTCAGTGCCGGATCTTCCTGAGTCAAAATCGTCCTGATTGCCATTCTTCTTTCTCCTTACTAACTGTTATAGGGATCCGCGTCCGCATAGACACAGACACCCTTATTTTCTCTGTCTTTCTGCGCCGCTGCCAGCAGATAGGCCAGCAGAGACCGAAAGGCCCTGTCGGGCCGCCCGGTGAGGGTGAGACGATAACGGTAGCGGTTGTTTACCTTTGCTACGGCGGCAGGCGCTGGCCCCAGCAGCTGCCACCCCCCGGGCAATCCGGGCAGATCCCTCTCCAGGGTATGGCGCAGACGAGAACAGCACCGCAACACGGCCCCCTCTTCCGGCCCGGAGGCGGTAATCACCACGTGCCGGGCAAAGGGCGGGTCGTTCCGCAACCGGCGCAGCTCAATCTCCCTGTCGTAAAAGCCGTCGTAGTCCTGAAGCGCCGCACAGCGGATCACGTCGTTTCCGGGGGTAAAGGTCTGGATGACCGCCCGGCCTCGCTTCTCCCCCCGGCCCGCCCGGCCCACCACCTGGGTCAGAAGGGAAAAGGTCCTCTCCCCCGCCCGAAAGTCATCCACATAGAGGGACAGATCGGGAGCAATTACCCCTACCAGGGTCACGTTTTCAAAATCCAGTCCCTTGGCCACCATCTGGGTGCCCACCAAAACAGGGATACGCTCCTTGCGGAAGCGGTCCAGCAGCTCCTCGTGGGGATGAGCGGCGGAGACGGTGTCCGTATCCATCCGCAGCACCTGCGCCCATGGGAACAGCTCCCGCAGCTCCGTCTCCACCTGCTGGGTTCCGGTGCCGATGAAATTGAGCAGTCCCCCGCAGGCTGGACAGGCCGGGGGCAGGGGCCGGGAAAAGCCGCAGTGATGGCACATCAGCCGATTGTTGGCCGAATGATAGGTCAGCTTGACCGAACACCGGGGGCACTCAGGCACCTGGCCGCACTCACCGCAGGACACTATTCGGCTGGCCCCCCGGCGGTTGAGAAACAGGATCGTCTGTTCCTCCCGCTTCAGGTTTTCTTCCAGCTCCCGGCGCAGAACCGAACTGATGGGGCCGGCGCTGCCCTGACGCAGCTCCTCCTTTAAATCTACAATCAGCACCTGGGGCAGGGCCCTCTGATTGTAGCGGTATTTTAGCTGAAACAGGCCGATCTGGCCCTCCTTCGCCTGATACATGGTCTCGACTGACGGCGTGGCCGACCCCAGCACCAGCAGGGCGCCGTTTTGCACACATCGGTACTTGGCCACGTCCCGGGCGTGGTAGCGGGGGACATTCTCCGACTTATAGCTGCTCTCCTGCTCCTCATCCAGGATGATCAGACCCAGATTGTCCAGCGGGGCGAACACCGCCGACCGGGTACCGATCACCACCTGGGCCTCTCCCCGGCGGGCCCGCTTCCACTCGTCGTA
>CATONV010000141.1 GCA_951801655.1 uncultured Oscillospiraceae bacterium
GCCCTCACCAGCTACGGCAGCCAGCCCCACGATATGCGGGCCAACTTCCCCCTTATTGAGCAGGCCCACCGGCGTCTGAAGGATGTGGTGGTGGAAAACAAGGACTTTGAGAAGCTCATCCGGCAGTACGACCGCCCGGTGAGCCTCTTTTACTGTGATCCCCCCTACCACGCCACCGAGGGGTACTACCAGAACATCGGGGAGGACGGATTTACAGAGAAAGACCACATCCGCCTGCGGGACGCGCTCCTGTCCATCGAGGGGAAGTTCCTGCTCTCCTACAACGACGACGCCTTTGTCCGGGAGCTGTACGACGCTCCCGGCATCCAGATCGAGGCGGTCACCCGGCTGAACAACATCAAGCAGCGGTACGACCCCAACTGCCAGTTTGCCGAGGTGTTCATCGCCAACTACGACATGACCGAGCGGCAGCGTGCCGCCACACAGCTGAACCTGTTTGATTTCGGGCAGGAAATTTAATCAGAAAACGGAGGAATATCACATGAAATTCATCAAAGAGATCACACCCAAGGGCCTCCTGCTTCCAGTGACCGCCGCACGGCTGGCCGGGTTCAACGCCGGCGACAAGGTGGAGTACCACACCCTGGATGGGGCCATGCTGGTGCTGAAAGGGCGGATGAGCGCGCCGGAGCTGCTGGCCGTTGTCCAACAGCTCACGAGCACGTCGGCCCAGCTGCTCCACCACCTGTCGGAGGTCTGCGGCCCCTGTGAGGACTGTGATAAGGACAGCTGCCCCTACAACGACTTCGAGGAGGAAGCCGTTCAGGTGAACGAGTATCTGCGGGAGGCCGCCGGCATCCCCGATGGGGCCAAGCTGTGCGCCGAGGTGGACGAGGAGGCCCACACCATCACGGTTCTGGCGGCGGAACACCGCTATGACCTGCGGGACCTTCCGGCGGATCTGCTGGAGACCTTCATGGTGGTGGGCGCCTGCCTGGGCAGGCTGGAGGAGCATCTGATCGCGGAGGATACCGTCTATGGCGGCTGATTTTCCCTATCTGTACCCCTACTCCCGCGCCGACGCCCGCCGTCTGAGGCAGACGCAGATGCACGAGGACAGCTTTCGGGTGAATGTGGACTGCGCCAGAGCCATCGAGCAGGCTGTCCGGGATCATTTCAACGCGGCGGACGAGTCGCTGGCCGAGGGCTGCGCCCAGTCTGTGCTGGAACAGTTCGGCTTTAAGCGTGTAAACTTCGTTCTCGCCAACTCCCTGCAGGAGTTCCGCGAGTCGGCCTGCAAGCATCTGGTCAGCGATGAGACCTACCAGTGGGGCAGGATAACCTTTGTTCCCCAGGACAGCAAATATAACCGCTGCTACGCGGTGGATACCGCCGCGGGACTGCTGGAGTCGTTCATCGGACAGGCCAGGGACGCATACCAGGCGCTGGGGCTGTTCGGCCTGGAACACTGTGCCGGTAACCCGCTGGAGCAGGACTACAAGGGCAAAGTGCTGGTGATGCGTCCCGACACGCTCCGGGAGAGCTGCTGGGACCCCCGCAATATGCTCTGGCTGGCGGAAGGCGGCTTTGGCTGTTCTCCCCACGCCAGAGGTCAGGCGGTCTACGCCACCTGCCTGGGCGACGGCGAAAAGACCCGCTGGAACCGCTCCGACTTCGCTGGCGTTCTGGATGAGCAGTATCTGCCGGACTGGGCGCGGGAGAAGCTGGAGGAGCTTCGCACTCCCCAGCAGGAACAGGACACTGGGCCCGCCATGGGCGGCATGACCATGGAGTAATTCCATTTTACCAAAAATTTTTTAGGAGGAACCGACAATGAAACAGGCCCCTGACCCGACCCTCACATCTCAGCGGGAGACCCTCCCCATGCAGGTGGATGTGAAAATCCACTCCCTCCACGCCAGCGGTCCCGTCCTGGCGGACGCCTCCGTCAACCTGA
>CATONV010000142.1 GCA_951801655.1 uncultured Oscillospiraceae bacterium
AGGGAGGCTGCCGCCATGAAGAAAACCTTTGTCACCACCATGCCGGACCGCGCCGGCGCGTTCTTGAAAGCCAGCCGGATCATTGCGGATCTGGATCTGAATATCACGCGGGTCAGCTACAATAAGGCTATTGACACGCACACGCTGTTTATCGAAGTGGAGGGCTCCCACTCCCGTCTGGAGCGGGCAGCGAAGTGCCTGGGGGAGATCGGCTGTCTCCAGGGCAGTCTGGACGAAGGAACTGTGCTGCTGGTGGAGTTCCGATTGCGGGACACGCCCGGCAGCGTCACCGCCGTACTGGAACTCATTGAGCAGTACAATTTCAATATCTCCTATCTCAGCTCCCAGGAGAACGGCACAGCATGGCAGATGTTCAAGATGGGACTGTTCGTAGAGCAGCCGGAGCAGTTCTCCGATTTCCTCAACGCTGCGTCTCTGCTGTGTCCGGTGCGGGTGGTGGACTACGACAAGGCGGAAAAGATCCTGGACAACAGCATCTTCTATGTCTCCTTCGCCAATGAGCTGGCACAGCGGATGGCTCTGCCGGAGGAGGGCCGGATGGAGCTGGTCATCGACGCCAACCAGGTCATGCAGCTGCTGGACGAACGGGGAGAGAGCTTTCACAAGACATTTGACTATATCCGTGGATTTGGCGAGGCGCTGGCCTCCTGCCGCGGGGACGCCTTCCGCCCACGGGTATCGGAACATGACTTCGGGGAGGATCTCCACCTGCTCCTCATTGAGCCGCCCTGCGGCAGCAATACCTGCATCCTCCGGCATCGGGGGCAGTACCTGTTCGTTGACACGGGCTACGCCTGCTACCGGGAGGAGATGCTGGCCCTGTTCCGCCAGCTGCTTCCAGACTTCGATACCGCCCCCAGGTCCGCCCTCATCACTCACGCGGATGTAGATCACTGCGGACTGCTGGATCTGTTCGATACGGTGTATCTCAGCCGGAAGAGCCGGGATTCCCTGCTCATGGAGCGGACCAGCCGGGGCGGCTTCCGGGAGCGCAACCCTCTCCACGCGCCTTATATCCGCATCTGCAAGGCCCTGACCTCCTACCGTACCGCCGCGCCGGAGACGCTGCAGGTGATCGGCGGGGTATCGTCTCTCCAGACCCGGCCCTTGGAAGAGCTTGGGGAATGGTCTTTCGGATCGCTGCGCTTTCAGGTCCTGGAGGGTCAGGGAGGCCACCTGCCCGGTGAGCTGGTCCTGGTAGAGCGGGAGCGTGGATTGGTCTTTACCGGAGACATCCTGGTCAACATCCGGGAGCTGACAGCGGAGCAGGCCCACTACAACCACTACGCCCCCTACCTGATGACCAGCGTGGACACCGCCCCCGCCCTGTGCGCCGCAGAGAGAAAGGAGCTGCCGGCGCTGCTGGGCCCTGGCCAATGGCACATCTTCGGGGGCCACGGGCCGAAAAAGGATCTGGTGATCGAATAAGCTCTCAGCCGTCATAGCAGCCGCAGGGCATATCCGTCTCGGGGAAGAGTGAACAAAGAGCCATTTGATTCTTGTCCGCCTCCACAAAATCCGTCCAGGACCAGCTGCGGCCCAGGCCCTTGACGCTGGTGAGATTGGGCAGCGCATTGTTCTCCAAAGCGATGGCCCGGTCGAACAGATCCCGGTGCTGGTGGTACAGCGTCCGGATCTCCCGATGTTTCATCGCCGGGCAGAAAAAGCAGGAGGACTTGCCGGGCGGCGGCAGTCCGGCATCCCGGATCGCCGCGAGACAGTCCTCCCGCTCCCACCCCCAGTCAATGAGGGGATATTCTTTTCTGTATTTGGTGTCCTGGAGGTCATAGACCAGGGCATGATCCCGCCGCCGCTCCTCTCCGGCATCGTAGCCGAT
>CATONV010000143.1 GCA_951801655.1 uncultured Oscillospiraceae bacterium
TTACAAGGACGGCGGGGAATGTTCCTCGCCGTCTTTGTACTGGCCAATACTTAATGGCAGTATGAACTTGTCCTTATTGCCTGTGACTGGTACAATAGAGGTCAAATTGAATATCTTTTGGAGAACTGAAATCTTTTGAAAAACCTTGTAAGGTTTTAGAGTTTTTCCCGTCTTATAGGGTGAAGGGACCTTCAAGTTGCAGAGAGGAGGCATTGCGTTGGAGGATAGTCAAATCATTGAATTATACTGGAAAAAGAATACAGACGCTATATCAAAAACCGCCGACAAGTATGGCGCATACTGCTATGCAATTGCCGAAAACATTCTGCACAACCACGAAGATTCCGAGGAGTGTGTCAATGATACTTGGCTCCATGCATGGAATGCGATGCCTCCGCAGAAGCCCAATGTGCTTCGGCTGTTTTTGGCGAAAATTACCCGCAATCTTTCCTTAGACCGCTTCAATGTGCGAAATGCAGAAAAACGGGGCGGCGGCGAGATCACCCTTGTCCTGGACGAACTGGTGGAATGTTTTAATGGCGGCGCAGACACAGAGACAGCATACGAGGCCAAAGAACTGCGGCAGTGTATCCGGCGTTTTGTGCGCTCACTGCCGGAGCGGGAGGGAAACGTGCTGGTACGCCGGTACTTCTTTGCCGAATCTATAGCGGATATTGCGCGGCGGTACGGCCTGACAGAAAATCATGTGACGGTGATGCTGAGCCGGACGCGGAAAAAGCTGAAGGCGCATCTCTTGAAGGAGGGATACCGATGAACAAAAACGATTTATTCAGGGCATTTGACGGAGTGGATGACGATATTCTGGAACGCAGTGAGGTTCCCACAGCCCTCCGCAGGCCATTGGCCTACCGAAAGTGGCTGGCGGTGGCCGCCTGTTTGGTTCTAATTGTAAGTTTGACGGGGGGTATCCTCGTTGCTGAAGCCAAAGAGTACAACGAGGCGGTAGACTTTTTCGAGGAGAACGGTCTGTCCACCGAGGGGCTGAGCCGGTCAGACGTGAAAGCTGTTTACCGGGATATTACCAGCCAGCATTTCACCTATGACAAAACGGCGGAGGTCATTGAACGGGCAGTACCTGGGCTGGAAATCTCCCAGCGGGAGCCTACCCCGGAGGAGTTGGCGGCGCTGTGGGATCGGAACGTGTGGCGCAACACCCGGTCGGAAACCGGGTTTAGCTACCGCATGGATGTCCGGGAGAAGCTGGACGAGAGCCTGGGCTTCGATGTGCTGGACAGGAGCGTTTTGGAGTGCTACCGGGATGGCAATCCGATCTGGTCGGTGGAGTTCCCCGACCTCTACGTGGAGGACGGTGTGCACACCTCCGCCGGGACGGCGGTGTGGGGGCATAATGACACCTGGTCCAGTGAGCAGCCTGTGTATTCCAGCGTGGCTCGGGTGGACGAGAGCGGGAACGTCCTCTGGCAACGTCAACTGGATCACGGCTTTGAGCGAGAGTATATCGCCGCCGTGCTGGACAACGGGGACGGCACATGGGCGGTCGTCAGCCGGGGAGACTTCCGTTACCTCTGCCTGAGCCAGTACGACACAGACGGAACCGAGCTTAGCTTCTGCAAGACCGAGGTCGGTAATAAGGGCATCTGGAATGCCGTCCGCTTGGGAGAGGGCTACCTGATACAGCTGGGACACAAGCTGGATGGAGAAACCGCCCGGCTGGTGAAGCTGGATCGGGAGGGGAGTTTAATGGACACCTTCACTTATGAAGGGGATGACTGTGATTACACCATCACTGATATGATTGAGTTTGGGGATCGGGTGTATCTGTCCGCCTACGCAGTGCCCAAGCAGAAGGACAAGGGCGGGCGGTATGAGATTGC
>CATONV010000144.1 GCA_951801655.1 uncultured Oscillospiraceae bacterium
CGCAGGGACTTCGGCCAGGCCACCTTCTTCACCGCCACCGACGGCAACCATGGCCGTGGGGTAGCTTGGGCGGCCAACAAGCTGGGCCAGAAGGCTGTCGTCCACATGCCCAAGGGCAGCGCCAAAAGCCGCTTTGACAACATCGCCAGGGAGGGCGCTCAGGTGACCATCGAGGAGGTCAACTACGACGACTGCGTCCGCATGGCCGCCGCCGAGGCGGCCCGTACAGAGAACGGCGTTGTGGTGCAAGACACCGCCTGGGAGGGCTACGAGGAAATTCCCTCCTGGATTATGCAGGGCTACGGCACGATGGCCGGCGAGGCCGCAGAGCAGCTGGGGGAGAAGCCCACCCACGTGTTTGTCCAGGCGGGGGTCGGCTCCCTGGCCGGGGCGGTGGTGGGCTGCTTTGCCAGCCTGTACCCCGACAACCCGCCCAAGTTTGTGGTCATGGAGGCCCGGAGTGCAGACTGTCTCTACCAGGGCGCTCTGGCCGGGGACGGCAGGCCCCGGATGGTGGGAGGCGACCTCCGGACCATCATGGCCGGTCTGGCCTGCGGCGAACCCAACACCATCTCCTGGGACATTCTGCGCAACCACGCGGACGCCTTTGTCTCCTGCCCCGACTGGGTGAGCGCCAAGGGGATGCGGATGCTGGCCGCCCCGGTGAAGGGCGACACGGCGGTCACCTCCGGCGAGTCCGGGGCTGTGGGCATGGGCGTGATCTCCACCCTGATGGAGGACGACGCCTATCAGGAGGCGAGAAACGCCCTGGAACTGGACCGGAACAGCCGGGTGCTGATGTTCTCCACCGAGGGGGACACCGACCCGAAGCAGTACCGAAAAATCGTCTGGGGCGGAGAGTATCCGTCGGAATAAAGTGTCAGAGGAAAGTCTCCAGGGGAAGCGGAACGGACAAGCTGTTCCTGAGAAAAGGGAGATGGCTGCTTTAGCAGTACTATGTATTAGTGCAAAAAAGCGCGGTGCCTGGAGTATATTTTGTGCAGAACCACCAAGGAATTTTCTTGAAAAAAGTGGGGGAATCTGGTATGATAACTCTGCTTCACAATTTATTCACAAAATCCCGCTGTGGAACGGGGAAGAAAGAGAGGAAAATCTGTGTCCCAGCTTAGCGAGAAGGTCATCCAAGGGCTGAAAAACGCCTATGCCGTCTACTACGACGTGGAGGAAATCAGCGACGGGACGGCCTTGAAAGCCCGGTGCGACTACCACATGCGGGACAGCCAGTATGTGCTGGTGAAGAAGGCCGAGCTGTGGGTGGCGGAAAACCACGAATACCTTTACTTATGGGATGCGGGCAGGCTGGATACCGCCATGGTGGAGGAGATATTCAAAAAAACCCTGGCCGACGGCGAACCCCGGGTACGCCCCCACTCCCAACACATGTATACCTATCTCACCGCCGTGGCGCTGTACAGCAGCGCCCAACCGGACGCTCTGGAACGGCTGAAAAAGCTGAAAAAGCGCCGGGAATTTAAGCTATCGCTCCATGGATGGATGGAGTTTCGAATAGCCGCCGTGGACCTGTCCAACGGTGAAATTACCGTCAACCGGGCGGGGAAAGCCCTGGCAAAGGACCTGAAACGGCTGACGGACCGCATCATCTCTGCAAATCAAATAGGAGAGGAGAAAACCCAATGAACGCAATGTTAGTTGTCATTGTCGGCATTGCCATTCTGATCGTGGGATACATTTTCTACGGCGGCTGGCTTGCCAAACAGTGGGGCGTGGACGACACCAAGACCACTCCGGCTCATGAGCTGGAGGATGGCATGGACTACGTCCCTGCCAAAGCCCCTGTCCTGATGGGACACCACTTTTCCTCCATCGCCGGCGC
>CATONV010000145.1 GCA_951801655.1 uncultured Oscillospiraceae bacterium
CCTGCGCCGACATCGACGAGGAGATCATGGAGCTGGCCCTGGAGGAGCAGCCCATTCCCACCGAGCTTCTCCGCCGGGCCATCCGCAAGGGCACCATCGACAACCTGATGGTCCCCGTGGTGTGCGGCACGTCCTACAAGAACAAGGGCGTGCAGAAGCTGCTGGACGCCATCGTGGACTATATGCCCGCCCCTACCGACATTCCTCCCATCAAGGGCGTCAACCCCGACACCGAGGAGGAGGAGGAGCGGCCGTCCTCCGACGACGAGCCCTTCTCCGCGCTGGCGTTTAAGATCGCCACCGATCCGTTTGTGGGCCGGCTGTCCTTCATCCGTGTCTATTCCGGCACGCTGAACACCGGCACCCAGGTGCTCAACTCCACCAAGAAGCAGAAGGAGCGCATCGGCCGGATTCTGCAAATGCACGCCAACCACCGGGAGGATATCGAGACCGTGTACTCCGGCGACATCGCCGCCGTCATCGGCCTGAAGAATTCCACCACCGGCGATACCCTGTGCGAGGAGAAGCACCCCGTCATTCTGGAGTCCATGGAGTTCCCCGAGCCCGTGATCCGCGTGGCCATCGAGCCCAAGACCAAGGCCGGCCAGGAGAAGATGGGCATTGCCCTGATGAAGCTGGCCGAGGAGGACCCCACCTTCAAGACCTACACCGACGAGGAGACGGGCCAGACCATCATCGCCGGCATGGGCGAGCTCCATCTGGAGATCATCGTGGACCGCCTGCTCCGGGAGTACAAGGTGGAGGCCAACGTGGGCGCGCCCCAGGTGGCCTACAAGGAGACCATCAAGCAGTCCGTCAAGCAGGACACCAAGTACGCCCGCCAGTCCGGCGGCAAGGGCCAGTACGGCCACGTGGTCATCACCGTGGAGCCCAACGAGCCCGGTAAGGGCTACGAGTTCCTCAACGAGATCACCGGCGGCGTCATTCCCAAGGAGTTCATCCCCGCCGTGGACGCGGGCATTCAGGGGGCCATGCAGGCCGGCGTGCTGGCCGGCTACCCGGTGGTGGACGTGAAGGTCCACCTGACCTTCGGCTCCTATCACGAGGTGGACTCCTCCGAGATGGCGTTCAAGATCGCCGGCTCTATGGCCTTTAAGGAGGCCTGCCGCAAGGCCGGGGCCTGCCTGCTGGAGCCCATTATGAAGGTGTCCGTCATCGCCCCCGACGAGTACCTGGGCAACGTCATCGGTGACTTGACCAGCCGCCGCGGCCAGATCCAGGGCCAGGAGGCCCGGCCCGGAGCCACCCAGGTGGACTCTCTGGTGCCCCTGTCCGAGATGTTCGGCTATGCCACCGACCTGCGTTCCCGCACCCAGGGCCGCGGCCAGTACACCATGGAGCCCCACAGCTACGTGGAGATTCCCAAGAATATCGCGGAAAAGATTATCGCCCAGCGCGGGCGGAAGGAAGAACTGTGATTTCCCCAAAATCGTAGTTGCAATTTCTGCCGCCATAGGATAAAATAGGCCCATAAACCTATTTGCCGCAACACATTTTATTTAACCAATTACAAGGAGGAACACGCAAAATGGCTAAGCAAAAGTTTGAGCGTAACAAGCCCCACGTCAACATCGGCACCATCGGCCACGTTGACCACGGCAAGACCACCCTGACCGCCGCCATCACCAAGTATCTGGCTCTGAAGGGCCAGGCCCAGTATGAGGACTACTCCAGCATCGACAAGGCTCCCGAGGAGCGCGAGCGCGGCATCACCATCAACACCGCCCACGTGGAGTATGAGACCGACGCCCGGCACTATGCCCACGTCGACTGCCCGGGCCACGCCGACTATATCAAGAACATGATCACCGGCGCTGCTCAGA
>CATONV010000146.1 GCA_951801655.1 uncultured Oscillospiraceae bacterium
TGCTGGAGGACATCAAGCCGGACGCGCCCTTTTCCGTCTATGAGGACATCCGCAGTAAACTCGTTGCTATGGGCATCCCGGAGCGGGAGATCGCTTTCATCCACGATGCCAACACCGATGCCAAGAAGAAGGAATTGTTTGCAAAGGTCCGCTCCGGGCGGGTACGGGTACTCATGGGCAGCACTTTCAAAATGGGCGCTGGCATGAACGTGCAGGACCGGCTGATTGCCTTGCACGACCTGGACTGCCCCTGGAGGCCGGGAGATTTGGAGCAGCGCAAGGGCCGCATTGTCCGCCAGGGCAACAAGAATCCCACGGTACACATCTACCGCTATGTCACGGAGGGGACGTTTGATTCCTACCTCTGGCAGACAGTGGAGAACAAGCAGAAATTCATTTCGCAGATTATGACCTCAAAATCCCCGGTGCGCTCCTGCGAGGACGTGGACGAGACCGCCCTCTCCTATGCGGAGATCAAGGCCCTGTGCGCGGGAAATCCGCTGATAAAAGAGAAGATGGACCTGGACATTGACGTGGCCCGCCTGCGTCTGCTGAAATCGGACCACCAGAGCCATCAGTACCGCATGGAGGACGATCTTCTGAAACGGTTCCCTGAGAAAATCAAGGAAAACGAGGGCTTTATCGCGGGGCTGGAGGCCGACATGAAAACGCTGGCGGAGCATCCCCATCCGATGGTGCCTGTGAAACCCGCCGCGCCGCCCCAGGCTGACGGGGAACAGCCGGATGCACCCGCCGCACCCGCTGCGGAGACCGCCGCTGTGGAGGTCAAGCAAGGCTTTGCCGGTATGGTGATCGGAGACCAGACCTTTACGGACAAAATCGAGGCGGGCAAGGCCCTGATCGCGGAAATCCGCAAGGGCATCAAGCCGGGGGAGCCTGTCGAGATCGGAACTTATCGCGGCTTTTCTATGGCTTTGTCTGTGGAGGACTTCGGGCGCACCATCGTCCTGACCCTCAAAGGCCAGATGAGCCACCGGGCCGAATTGGGGGATGATGTTTTGGGTAATCTTCTCCGCATCGACCATGCTTTGAATAAAATGCCGGACCGGGTAACGGCGCTGCACTCCCAGCTTGACAATCTCCACCAGCAGCTGAAAGAGATTCAAGGCGAGATCGGCAAGCCCTTCCCCCAGGAGGCAGAGCTTCAGCAGAAAAGTGAGCGGCTGGCAGAACTGAACGCGCAGTTAGGGATAGAGGATGGGCCTGCCCCGGCTGGTGAGCAGCGTCTGGCCAAGGACGCCCGCCCCTCGGTATTGGAGGGATTGAAACGGCCTGTCCCGCCCAAACAGAAAACAGACAAACCGAAAGACCACCGCCAGGAGCGGTGACGTGGAAAGTCAGGCGGGGGCAGCTCCGCCTGACTTTGCTTATGAAATGGAGGAATTAAAATGAATCAAACACCAATCTACCCATATCCCGCTGCTTACGCACGGGAAAACGGCGAATTGGAACAGTATCGGGAATCGCTGAAAGCCCTTGCCGACTGCAAGTGTGCCATTGACGATGCAATCCGTAATAATTGGGATGGAATGAATTTTGCCAAGGATTCAGCCAAAGGGGTTCTGAAACAGTTTGGGCCGGAGAGGGTAGCGTTCATTCTGGCTTATACGGTCCATGAAAGGAATATTGATAACCGCTTCTCCGGCCACAATGCAAGTTGGGCCAAAACTGTTCCGCTGTACGGAATGGCCAGCGACCGGGAGAGCTGCACTTTAGAAAGCCACCCCGCCAAGGTGGACCTGTTCATTGATCTGGTACGGAGGGACCTCCAGGAGCTGGAACAGCAAAAGTCTGCTTCGCGCCGGAAA
>CATONV010000147.1 GCA_951801655.1 uncultured Oscillospiraceae bacterium
CGATCGGCAAATTGCTTCAGCTTGCCGATCACCTCATAGTCGTTGGAATAGCTGTAACTGTCACTCACTGCTTCCCGGACTTTTTGCAGGGTATCCACGATAATCAGCTTGGTATCATTGTGTTCCCGGACGAACTTTTCCAACTGTTCATCCAGTCCGCTGCCGATCATCTTAGCGTTGGTGGAGAAGTGAAGGGAGCTTGTCCCCTCCACGCCAAACATACGGAACATCCGGCGTTGCAACCGGCTCTCATCATCTTCTAAAGCAAGATAAAGGACGGTTCCCCGGTGGACTTTGTAGCCCCACAGGTCTTGCCCGGTACTGACATGGTGGGCGATTTGCGCCACCAGGAAGGACTTGCCGATTTTAGGCGCTCCGGCAAGGATGTACGCTCCTGTATAGAGCAGGTTCTCAATCACCGCAGACTTGCCCTCGAACACATTGTCCATCAGCTCGTCCAGAGTCACAGTGTGCAGGTAAGCCGGGTCGCTCATGCGGCGCATTTTCTGGTAAAGTTCCTCCAAATCTCTTTCCGGGGAATTGCTTTTTTCGTCCGGGTCTGGTATAGTGAACTTGGAATTTTGAGAGATTGACTGCCCATCATCTGCGCCAACAGATGAGTTCTGGGCGGTCATTTTCTTTTTCTCATCGGTCATAGGCAAAGTCCTCCTGCATTCCGTTCATAATGGTAGCGATCATCTGGATGGTGTCCAGCAGCTCGTCGTTCACGCCCTGCCCAGCCTCGATCCGGCGCAGCTCGTCCAGCACAGCGGCCAGCTGATCCCGCAGCGCCTTGTAGACCCTGGGGTTGCCCTGGACCACCACATCCCGGCAGAGCAGCCGTCGGATGATATAGTCCTGCTTGGTCAGGCCGGTGAGTTTGACCGCCGTCTCGATCTGGGTATCCTCTTCCGGGGAGACCCGAAAAGCCACGGTCTTGTTCCTCCAACGGTTGTGCTTGTCCAAATTCTTTGCTGACATTTTTAATTGCCCCTTTCCACGTTTAATTTATCCGCCATTTCCGCCTGCTTGGACGGAAACAGGTGCGCATAATTGTAGGTGATGTCAATGCTCTCATGGCCCACCCGGTCCGCGATGGCCGTGGCGGAGAATCCCATGTCAATCAGAAGCGACACCGCGCTATGACGGATATCGTGGATTCTGATGCGCGGCACTCCCGCTTCTTTGGCTCCCCGGGCCATCTCCCGGTGGAGATAGCTCTTGGTGACAGTGAACATTCGGTCATCCGGCCCGATCCCGTAGAGCATCTTGATGTAATTCTGGATTTCCGCAGACAGAAACTGCGGCATGGTAATGACCCGGTTACTCTTTTCCGTTTTGGGGGTGGTAATCAGATCCTGGCCGTTCAGCCGCTGGTAAGACTTGTTGATGGACACAGTGCGCTTCTCAAAGTCAAAATCCGCTGGGGTCAGAGCCAACAGCTCCCCCTCCCGGATACCGCACCAGTAGAGCATCTCAAAGGCTTAGAAGGATAGCGGCTTGTCCATCATCACCTCGGCAAATTTCAGATACTGCTCCTTGGTCCAGAACATCATCTCTCGGTTTTTCTTTTTGCCTATGCTGCCCGCCTTCTTGCAGGGATTCTCCCGGAGGTTGTAGTACCGAACCGCGTGGTTGAAGATGGCACTGAGCTGATTGTGGACCGTTTTCAGATAGACCGGGGAGTACGGCTTGCCATTACCGTCTTTGTAGTTCAACATCTCGTTCTGCCAAGTGATAATCTGCTGGGCGGTGATGTTGCACATCTTCAGTTTGCCGAAGTAGGGCAG
>CATONV010000148.1 GCA_951801655.1 uncultured Oscillospiraceae bacterium
ACCAGCCCCTGTGCTTTAGGCAGATTCTTGCCGGAGCGCCACTCGCTCACATGGAAGGGGATGTGCCGGTAGGTCTGCTGGATCTCCTTCCTGTTGGCCCAGCGGGCGGTTCCATGCTGGCCGTCGCCAACCGTCTTGGACTTGATGTTGTCCAGATTCCCACTTCCGGAGAAGTGCGTGGCGGCGGCGATGAGCAGAAGCATCCCGCCCGCCAGTAAAATTAACATGATCGTCTGCGGCGTCATAAATTCACCCCATCTCTTGTTGCAATGCCGCTTGTTCCTGTTTCTGCTGCTGTTTCAAAACGTCCGCCTCATACTTGACGGATATCTTTGCGCAGGACAGCGCCAGCTCCAGCCAGCCTTCCGTCAGCTGTCGTTTTTCCGCCTCACTGCGGATGCCAGGCTTTGAGGCCAGCTTCAAAACAGCATGAGCCTGTTCCGCCAACACAGCGGTGCGGCTGTTCAGGCTGCTCCGATTCTGGTGGGGATGGATACAGCTCCGCAGTTGCTCCAACAGTTCCTCACTGCTATGTGGTTCACCCAGCTGTCGCAGCCCCCGGCCATAGGCGTACAGAGCCAGCGCGGAGGCCAGCTCGATGCAGGTCATGGCTCCCTCCGGGTAGTCCCTGCGGAGATTCATCTCATATCCGCAGAGCGCATTTGTCAGCTCCCGGCCTACCCGTTCTGGAATGACACACTCCTCCATGTAGACTCCGATCCTGCCGCAGACCTCCGAAGCGGCAATGAGCTGGGGATGCTCCTCCGCCTCCTGAGCAGGGAGACCACGCCGGGCCTTGAGATCCTCGTTCCAGTCCTTGTGTTCGGACTGGAGCATCCCCACATCGTCATAGCCGCGCTCATGGAGGATGTCCGCCAGCCGCCCGCTGGCCTCGATGCCCGCCTCGTCATGGTCCAGGCAGAGGCAGACGGCGCGAAGGCCGGGGTTCTGCTCCAGCATCCAGAGCATGGCGTGTTCCGCTGTTCCGCACAGGGCCACATAGCTGTGTTCCTGCCAGCCTCGGGGGTAGCGGGAGAGGAAGGACATCAGGTCAATGGGCGCCTCAAAGACATAGAGGCGGTTGCTGGTCCCGGTGTAGTGGAAGCTGCACCGGGGATCGCTGCCCTCCACGTTGATGCGGAAGGTTTTGCCGAGGCTGTTGAGGCTGCGCTTGTGGGCGTGGCGCGGGACGCCGTTCTCGTCCCTACCGACAAAGACGGCATTGTGGTACTCTCTGTCCTTGAATTTCTCACAGCTCTCATACAGCAGTCCAGCCCGGACAAAGGCATTGACCACGTTCCGGTCCAGGAATCGGTGCTTGAGCAGGTAGGCGTACATCCGCCGCATCTCCCGGCCGGCAGAGGGCAGTGCAAATTCCTTCCTGGGCTTCTCCTCCTGCTTTGGGGCGGAGGCATAGACGGTTCCCTGCTCCCCGCCCAGCAGACGGGTGATGGCCTCGGGGTAGGAGAGGTCATAGAACTGCTGGACGAAGGAAATAGGTCCGCCGCCCTCCTTCACAGCGTGGTCGTACCATCCATTGCCCCGGACGGTGACGCTGTGGTCGCTGGCCAGGCGGTACTCCGGCCCGGAACGGATCAGCTTCTCCCCCTGATGGCG
>CATONV010000149.1 GCA_951801655.1 uncultured Oscillospiraceae bacterium
GACATCGCCCGCAGCTCCCGGCAGGCCCCCTCAATGTCCTCCGCCGAGAAGATGGCCGACACCAGAGCCACGCCGTCCACGCCGCTGCCGGCCAGCCTGAGGATGTTGCCCCGGTTGATGCCGCCGATGGCCACAATGGGCACATCCACCGCGTCGCAGATAGCCCGCAAGGTTTCGTTGGGCATCTGCTCCACATCGGTCTTGGTGCTGGTGGGGAACACCGCCCCCAGGCCCAGATAGTCCGCGCCGTCCCGGACAGCCTGGCAGGCCTCCTCCACCGTGTGGACGGAGACACCCAGGATCATGTTCTCCCCTACCCTGCGGCGGACCTCGCCTGCCGCCAGGTCCTCCTGGCCCACATGGATGCCGTCCGCCCCGCAGGCGATGGCGATTTCCACGTTGTCATTTACAAGGAAGGGGACGCCATACCGGCGGCACAGGGCGCACAGCTCCTTCGCTTCCTGGAGGAAGGCCGTTTCGTCCAGTTCCTTCTCCCGCAGCTGCACACAGGTCACGCCGCCCTTCAGCGCCGCCTCCACCTGCTCATACAAGGTCTGTTTCCCGGTCCAGGCCCGGTCGGTGACGGCGTAGAGCAGCATATGCCGCTTATCGCACTTCATACTTGGCTCCCCTCTCCAGCTCCGCCGGGGTGAGGCGGTACATGGCGTCGATGATGTAGTTCCGATAGGAGGAATTGCCGTCCAACTCGGTCAGCCGCCGGTGGGCGATCTCCCCGCACAGGCCCATGGCGCACACGGCGGCAGCCGTGGCCTCCAGGGGACAATCCGGGTTGGCGGTGACAAAGGCCGCCGTCAGGGCGGAGAGCTGACAGCCGGTGCCGGTGATGGAGGCCATCTCCGGACGGCCGTTGCGGATGCAGAAGGCCCGCTCCCCGTCCGTTACAATGTCAATGGCCCCAGTGACGGCAACGACCGCTCCGATCCGCCGGGCAAAGTCTTTGGCGAAAGCCACAGCCCCGTCCAGGTTCTCCTCCGTCACCTTGTCCGCCACATCGGCGTCCACCCCCTTAGTGGTGCCGCTGCCCAGGGCCAGGGTTTTGATTTCGGAAATATTGCCCCGAATCACCGCAAACTTTACCTCGTTCAGCAGCCGAAGGGCGGTATCCGTCCGCAGGGTGGAGGCCCCCGCCCCCACCGGGTCCAGCACCACAGGATGGCCCAGTTCATTGGCCCGCTTCCCGGCGGCGAGCATGGCCGGGATGGTGCGCTGGTTCAGGGTTCCAATGTTGATGTTCAGTCCACCGCAGATGGCGGTGATCTCCACGGCATCCTCCGGGTCGTCCGCCATAATGGGCGAGCCGCCGCAGGCCAGCAGCATATTGGCGCAGTCGTTCACGGTGACATAGTTGGTGATGTTGTGGACCAGGGGGGATTTCTGGCGGACATTCTCAAAAATCGGTTCAAACATGGTTTTTTACTCCCTTTCTCTGATTGGCAACAAAAAACAGGGGGCATCTGAATACGATGCCCCCTGAAAAAAGTAGCGTTTCCTACGACTTCCTCCGGCGGCATTATCCGCATCAGGTTCAAGGGTCGAAGGTCTACCT
>CATONV010000150.1 GCA_951801655.1 uncultured Oscillospiraceae bacterium
GCGCGGCAGAGGGCGGCGGCGTAGAGGTTGTTGTACTTCTGACCGTCCACCAGATGATCAAAGCCCTTGCGGATAGCGGATTCCTCCATACTGGAAATCCACAGCCGCTTGACGGGTTTCGCGCATTTGCAGAGATCATAGGTCAGCCGGAAGATCAATTCGCCCTCCCGCCCCGCGTCTGTGGCGCAGACCACCGTGTCCACATCCTCCCGGCCCATAAGCTGGCGCAGGATGTCAAACTGCTTCCGGGTGTCCGGCAGCACTTGGAACTGCCACGGGTCGGGGAGAATGGGGAGATCGTCATAGGCCCACTTAGAGTAGCGGGGGTCGTAGGCGTCAGCCGGGGCCAACTCTACCAGGTGCCCCACGCACCAGCTCACCAGCCAGCCGCCGCCCTCCATGTACCCGTCCTTCCGGCTTTTGGCTCCCAGCACCCTGGCGATGCTCATGGCAACAGAGGGCTTTTCAGCGATTATTAGTTGCGTTACGACCACTCTCCTTCAAACTGTTCTAATCCGCTCTGCCGCAAGTTGGCAATAAGCAGGGTTAATTTCTATGCCGATAAAATTCCTGTTTAATCGTCTTGCCACAACGCCGGTGGTGCCGCTCCCGGAAAAGGGGTCAAGCACAGTGCCGCATTCTGGGCATCCAGCCAATATGCACGGTTCCACCAACTTCTCCGGAAATACAGCGCAGTGAGCATTTCTAAAATTCGCTGTACTAATATCCCATACGCTTCTTCGGTTACGATAGCCAGTAAATATTCTCATGCCTGGACTGTTGGAGACGGACCGGATTCTCCCACGACCTGCTAACTCCTTACTGCCCAAATTAAACGGACTGTTGTATCTTGCCCTGCTGCTTTCTTTTGCCGGTTCTTGAATTTGAACAGAATCAAAGTAATATTGCGGTGATTTAGACAAAAGAAAAACATATTCATGACTTTTGGTGCATCTATCTTTTACGCTCTCCGGCATACAGTTGGGCTTGTTCCAGATTATGTCCTGCCGCAGATACCAGCCGTCAGAGCGCAAAGCAAAAGCCAGCATCCAAGGGATACCAATCAGACTTTTATTTCGGTAGCTATCCCCGATGTTGAGCCACAACGTCCCATCCGGGCGAAGAACACGCCGCATCTCTCGGAACACGTCTACCAGTCTGCTGATGTATTTTTCCGGTGTGGCCTCCATCCCAATCTGTCCGGAGACATCATAATTCCTCAGATTGTAATAGGGCGGTGAGGTCACACAGGTATAAACGCTTTCTGTTTCCAAGGCTTGAAGCTGTTCCCTTGCATCACCGCAAAGAATCCTTTCGGACACTACTGTCACTCCTTTCCATCAATTTTCGGTAGCAGATACCCAGACAGGGCGCGTCCCGGCCATAGGGACAGCCGTGGCAGGGGTGACCGGGAGGACGGGCGGGAGGCCTGTGGGCCTCCCGCGTCTCAGTCGGAATCTGAACCATCATGCGCTCATAGGGGCTGTCGGTAAAACGCATCATTCATCCTCCGGTTCCT